>JAWOHT010000212.1:0-28189 GCA_046485045.1 Bacteroidales bacterium | reverse complement strand
TCTCAATCTTTCCGTTTACCAAATTATAGGTAAACCCTTTAAGATATGTTACCTCTTCTTTATAGACTCCGCTCCGGTACAAATATATCACACCGTTGGCCCAATCCATGCCCTGCTGGTTAATAATTTTGATCCTGCGTTCAATTTTGGTCTGGAGCTGCCAGCCCTTGTCTTCGGAATAGATAAAGGTGGAATATCCTTCCTCGGCAAGAATCACTGCCCTCGCATTTGTATCTTTAGGATATATGGTCATCTCCATCTCGTCCATAGCTACTTTACCAAACTTCAAAATGCTTTTTTGTGCTATTATCGGGCTGAAAGAAGCTGCGCATAGGATATATAACATTACCCATGCAAAAATGAAACATTTCTTAGTCAAGATGTTTTAGGTTGATTAGTGGATATTATTTAATTATCATATCTGCATTAACATGCTAATTATTGATTGAATACGATAAATGTAGAAATCATGTTCCAAAAAAATTAAAAAAAAAATCAAAAGTTATTCACATCGAATGACTTCGAACAGAAAAAATATGATTTTGAGGAAAGAAGAAAATGATATTATTGCTCTCTCAGGGTATTGATCACCTGAAAGTAACGACAATGTTATCTGAAAAGAAAATTAAAAAAGCAAGCCTATGCTAAAAACAAGCTGGTTTGATCGTTGATCAAAATCGAATGTCTGGTTTTCAATGACCATTTGCTCACCAAATTTTCCAAGGTTACCTTCGTACTTCAGATCGAGTGAAACCCGCGACAAATCAAAACCTATCCCTGCCTGATAACCAAAAGTAACAGACTTAAAATTTTGCTCAAAGTTTTCTATTTCAATAAGATCGGTTTTGTCTCCAAGAAATATTGTACCGATAGGTCCTGCCTGTATTTTAAATGATTTGAGTTTAACTCCGAGCATAACAGGTATATCCAGCCTGTATACACGTTGTTCGGCATAGCCTTCATTGTCCCCGCTGCTGTTTTTAAGTATTAATTTGTTTTTATTGGTGAGAAAAAGCAGTTCTGGCTGTACAAAAAAATTGAACAATTCAACCTGTGATATAAGTCCAAAATGATAACCCATGTTAGCATCAGAAGGAATTGTTAGTCTGAGATTATTATTCAGGACAAAATCATCGGCTTTGACATAATTCCAGTTTACACCAGCCCGTAAACCAAACCTTATCTGGGTATACCCTTCTGCAACTGAAACAATTATTATTAATGCAAAAACAACTATTCTTTTCATGGTAATAATTGATTTGGATGTTTGTTTATTTGTTATTTCCTTTACGTAAAACTAAATAAAAAATATGAACATTTAATAAACGCCGGGGTTATTAAATAATTCTCTCTGCTGGAAAAAAAATGAAAAGAAATTTTAACCGATTAAAAATCGTTTTCTCCATCTTCATTCTAATCACTGATATAATCTTTTATTTATGTTTAAGTATTGGTTTGGGCAGTTCTGTATTCATAAATAATTTTTTGCTTAACTTTATTTTCTGGATGATACCCCTTTTACTAATCTCATTTATTGCATTCATGAGATTTAATCCTGCTGTTCGCGAACCCGTTATCCTGAAAAAATTATATACTGCTGCCGGTTTTTTTATAACCCTTTATCTTCCAAAGCTTGTATTTATTCTGTTCTTCCTCCTCGGCAAAACACTTGAGGTTATTATTAACAGTCTCCTCCGCGTGGTAAACTTAGTTCTGCATAATAATATTAATTTTATTGATTTTGATGTAATTACGACTTTCGGAACAATACTTTCCGCTTTTATTTTGGCAGCGATGGTTTACGGCATATTATTCGGCAGATTTCATTTTAAAGTGAGCCATATAAAAATAACATCCGAAGACCTGCCCGCTGCCTTCAACGGTATTAAACTGGTACATATTTCAGATATTCACCTCGGCAGCTGGTATGGAAAAGAAAAACAGATGGTCAAAGCAGTAGACCTTATCAATAACCTGCAGCCCGACCTGATTTTATTTACAGGCGACCTGGTGAACAATTTCAGTGAAGAGGTAAACGGGTGGGTTGATATACTTGGCCGTTTGAAGGCACGATTCGGAAAATATTCAGTTCTGGGAAATCATGATTACGGCGACTACTGGGAATGGAGCGATAGCCAGGAGAAAGTCAAAAACCAGGAATTTCTTGCTGACGCCCATCGCAAAGCCGGTTTCAGGTTGTTAATCAACCAGTCTGAAACCATTTCTGCAAATGGCTATGAAATCGGAATAGTAGGCGTGGAAAATTGGGGTAAGCCTCCGTTCATGCAGTACGGCGACCTTAAGAAAGCTATGAAGGGCATGAAACCGGTGCCATTCAAAATTCTTCTGTCGCATGATCCGTCACACTGGTTAGCAGAGGTTTTTGGCAAAACAAATATACAGCTCACACTGTCAGGACATACACATGGTATGCAGTTTGGAATAGTCATGGGCAAACTAAAATGGAGCCCGGTGAAATACTTATACAAACAATGGTCGGGGCTGTACAGCAAAAAAGGCCAGTATTTATATGTCAACCAGAGTCTTGGTTCCCTGGGGTTTCCCGGGAGGGTTGGAATAAGGCCTGAAATATCGGCCATATCAATTTATAATCAATTTAAACAGAATATTAAAGATAAATAGATATATTTTAGTTTTCTTTGCACTTTATTTTGTTAAACTTTTAAGAATATTACAACATGCTTATAGTAGAAAAAGAAAGAGTTGTGTCGCTTACATACGAACTCAGACTTGACAATCCGGAAGGTAAAGTTATAGAATCACTTGATAAGGGTTCGCCAATGACATTTATTTTTGGCACAGGAAGCCTTCTTCCCAAATTTGAATCGAATATTTCAGGTCTTAAAGTTGGCGGAAAGTTCAATTTTGACCTTGCATGCGAAGATGCATATGGTGAGATTAACGCCAATGCGATTATTGACCTGCCGATTAATATTTTTGAAATAGACGGGGAAATTGACAAAGACATGTTAAAGATTGGCAATTCGATTCCAATGCAGGATAATTCAGGTAACAGGCTCAATGGAATTGTATGTGAGATTTCGGGCGATAAAGTAAAAATGGATTTTAACCATCCCATGGCAGGAAATCATCTTTTTTTTAAAGGCGAAATAACCGATATCCGTGAAGCTACAGCAGAAGAGATGAGCCATGGCCATCTGCATGGCGACCACAGTTGCAGTGGTTGTTCAGACTGCGGTGATAATGAAGGACATTGCCATTAAATAAAAGAAACGGGTATAAGGCAAACAGAATGCCAATGGTGTCAATTTTATCCTAAAGCACTATTTGCCTTATATTTATTTATTTTCGATGTAAAACCTGTCTGCATCATTCTGCGCAGGAAAATCGCCCCTGAACTGTTCGAGTTTTTGCTTGGATAATTCTACTATTTCAATACCATTGAAATCTGATTGAAGTTCGGCAAGTATTTTACCCTTAAAATCTACTGCCCTGCTCTGCCCGTTATACGAAATCCCATTGCCGTCAACCCCTGTTCTGTTTACTCCAATGCAATAAGACAAATTTTCAATTGCACGGGCCTGCAGCAGTATTTTCCAGACATTAATACGAACCTGTGGCCAGTTTGCAGTATAAATCAAAATATCATAGTCATTACGGTTACGGCTCCATACCGGAAACCTAAGGTCGTAACACACCATCGGGCATATCCTCCAGTTGCCAATATTAAACACACTGCGTTGATAACCTGAGTTATAAAGTGACTCTTCACCATTCATCCTGAACAAGTGCCGTTTGTCATAATACTGAAATTTGCTTTGAGGTGACGCAATTACAAACCTGTTGAAGTACTTTCCGGAATCACTGATGATAAGACTACCTGCAATATAAACGCCATGTTTAACAGCAATCTGAGACATCCAGGTCACAGAAGGTCCGTTCATTGGTTCTGCAAATGCTGAAGGTTCATTTAAAAACCCGGTGGTAAACATTTCGGGTAAAATAAACAGATCGGGGCTGGTTTTACAGTTTTCGATAAGTTCCTGAAAATGCAACAAATTATCTTTTGGTTTTTTCCAGGCTACAGTGGTTTGCACCAGGCCGGCTTTAAACTGGTCGTTCATTTTTCAACACCAGTTTATTTAATCTGTCTGTAAGGTTATTGGCTTCAAAAGGTTTGATTATAAAATCATCAGCCCCGGCTTCAAAAGCTTTTACCACCATCATCTCTGATTTTTCACGCGACAACACCGCAATGGGAATGTTATTTTTCAATTCATTCCTGATAATACGTATCAGTTCAATGCCATCAATGCCTGGCATGTAAATATCGACAATTATTGCGTCAAACCTTTTTTTGCCAAGAATTTCAATGGCTTTGTGGGCATTATCAGCCATTACAACTTCAAAACCTGCATTTTGGATACATTTTTTCAGTAGTTTTCTTGTGATTTCATCATCTTCGGTAACTAATACTTTCATTTCAAGAGGATTTGAGGTTAAAATCTTCAATAAACGAACGGATTAACTCATCAACAGCTTTCTTCACTCTTTCAAAGAGGAGTGGCAATGTCTCTAAATTCTGAAGATTTTTTGCGGCCTCTTCGATATTCACAAGATCTTTTTCAAGGTCTTTTACCCCGAGAAAAGAAACGCCCGGGATAAACCTGTGTGCTTCACGGCCGAGCGCTTCATACCGTTTCTGGTCGAGAAACAATTGCATTTTTTGAATAATATCGGGTGCTGTATTTCTGAATGTCTCAAGCATATCTACAATAAAAACCTCGTCATCACTGGAAATTCTTTTTAAAAAACTCAAATCGTACTTTCTGTCTGCCATATCTGGTAAAATCTTTTTCATGTGCCTAAATTAGCACTATTTGAGAACAAAAGAACTTTTACAATGCAGCATTTATTCACAAAATATTTTTTCCCGGTTCATAAAATATACCTTCGATAAAAAATCAATTTAAAAGCCTGACTATTAACTATAATTATGTTATTCTATACAGATAAGTAATTTTGGCCTAAATTTTGCATTATGAGCAATAAGTATTAAATTCGCAAACTTAAAAATTGTGATTTGTAAAAAACAGAGCATTATGGGTTTAAAAAGTAACATATTAAAGTTCACAGCCTTTTTGGTAATATTCTTGCTGGTATCTGTTCTTTTTGTAAATGGACAGTCGTACCTGCAAAATCCAAAATACGGAGAAACAGAAGAGGCGAGGAAAGAATGTGCAGGAAATCTGTCAACAATGACAGAATTTGTAAAAATCAATATGTTTGACTATGCATTTGATTCATGGAAAAAATGCTACATGAATTGTCCTGGTTCAAACAAGAATATTTTTATTTACGGGTCAAGAATCTTAAAAAACAAAATTGAAAAGGCGGCTGACAAAGCAACAGCAGACATGTATCTCGACACGCTGATGCAAATGTACGATAAACGTATTGAGTATTTTGGGCAGGAAGATTATGTTCTGGGGCTCAAAGGTATTGATATGCTCAGATACAAGCCTGACTCCATACAAATGGGGTATGATCTTCTTAAGAAGTCTCTGGAATTAGGCAAAGCCCGTTCTGAAGAAGCTGTTTGCATTACCTTTCTGCAGGCTTCAAATATCTTGTTCAAAAGCAACCAGAAACCTGGTTCGGAGTTTATCAGCGATTATGTATTTGTAAGCGAACTTCTCAATCAAAAGCTAAAAGTAAAACCCTCTGCCGATGTAAATTCAGCGATTTCAAATATTGAATCCATATTTTCTGAAAGCGGTGCAGCCGATTGTGAAGCGCTTATAAAAATATTTACCCCAAAATATGAGCAATCGCCCACCGATATTGCGTTGTTAAAAAACATTACAGAATTAATGGGAAAGACTTTGTGTGAAAAACACGAATTGTTTATTAATGCATCCGAAGCCCTTTATAAACTTGAACCCTCGGCCAGGGCTGCATACAATATCGGCAAAGTTTTTGAAGATAAAGGTGAATATGAAAAAGCCAAAGACTATTATGCTGAGGCTGCCAAACAGGAAACAGCTATTGATGATAAATCTTTTTACCATTTTAAAATCGCCTCTCTAAATTATAACCAGGGCAATTACCAGGAGGCCAGATCAAATGCGTTAAAAGCTATAGAGGTTAAACCTAATTTTGGCGATGCATACCTTCTTATTGGAAGTGCCTATGCAGCAAGCAGCACCTCCTGTGGTTCTGACCAGTTTGAAAGATCGGCCGTATATTGGGCTGCAGTAGATAAATTCAACAAAGCAAAGTCTGTTGACCCGACTATTACAGACAGGGCCAACGAACAAATTGAAAGATATACCGCGGCATTCCCCAACAACGAAGAAGCATTTTTCAGGGAGCTTACCAATGGACAAGAATACACTGTTGGATGTTGGATAAATGAAAAGACAGTAGTCCGTACAAGAAAAAACTGATAAGTTTTAAATATTGATATAGAAAACCATCTCTGTTTACCGGGATGGTTTTTTTTAGTTTTTTATTTCTTACAAATTACGAAATTTGAAGCTGAAATCTATTTCTGATGAAAAACAAACGTGGCTTTGCCAGCGATAATAATTCAGGCATTCTTCCTGAAATCTTACAGGCAATTCAGGATGCCAGTCCAGGACACACCATTGCCTATGGCGATGATGAATATACGCACAGGGCAACTGAAGCAATAAGGTTACATTTTGGCGATTGCGAAGTCTTTTTCGTACTCACGGGTACAGGGGCCAATGTACTGGGAATAACCGCAATTACCGATACATTTAATTCTGTTATATGCGCAGATTCAGCTCATATTAATATTGATGAGTGCGGTGCTCCTGAGAAATTCAGTGGTTGCAAAATAATAACCGTTGAATCGCAAAATGGTAAAATCACTCCTGATTCGGTGACCAAACATATTAAGGGATTTGATTTTGAACACCATGCCCAGCCTAAGGTTATTTCCATAAGCCAGTCAACAGAGCTTGGCACAGTATACACCCCTGCTGAGATAAGAGCGCTTGCCGGTATTGCACATAAAAACAGTATGTTACTGCACATGGATGGCGCCCGCCTTGCCAACGCGGCAGTATATCTGGGAACCGATATGAAAAAAATTACCGCAGATGCAGGTGTGGATTTGCTGTCATTTGGCGGGACAAAGAACGGGCTTCTGTTTGCTGAATCTGTAATTTTCTTTAATAAAAAACTTGCCGAAAACTTCAAATATATCCGCAAACAGGGAATGCAGCTCGCCTCGAAAATGCGGTTTATCTCTGCCCAGTTTGAAGCTTACCTCAACAATGACCTTTGGAAAAAGAATGCCGCACATGCCAACAGAATGGCACAAATTCTATACAATGAAGTTTCCGGAATAAAAGGAGTGCAGGTAACACAAAAGGTTGAATCGAACGGTGTTTTTGCCATTATACCCAAAGAATGTATCCCCTTGCTGCAGAAAGAATATTTTTTCTATGTATGGGATGAGGACAAATCTGAAGTGCGCTGGATGACATCGTTTGATACCCAGGAAGAAGATGTACATGAATTTGTAAAGCACCTAAAGAAGTTTATATAAAAGCTTTCCAAAAGTTATGAACTTTTGGAAAGCTGAAAATGATTTAATAAGCATTTTTTTCGAAACTTGTTTTGAAAAAACCAATATGTATTGTAATTTTAAAATTCTATTCATAAATCTTAATATCATGAAAAATAAAACAGCATTACTTTTAATTCTTGCAACAGCAGTATTCTTTGCCGCCAATAGCCAGTCCACAATAATTATAAGTGAGAATTTTCAATTATGGGAGGCAACTGAAGATACTGATGAAACAACATGTTCTGCCGGGGTTGTAATAGAAGACAACAATACCCGTGAAATGACCCTGACAGTTCAGGGCGGGACTGCTAAAATTCCCGTTACACTTATAAAATGCGGTATTGCTCCGGAATGTGAATCAAGAAGGGTAGAAGGAGCTAATCCTCCCGGTTCAATAGAAAATTTTCCCGGTGTTACTACAGGATGGGTTCTATTGAATAAACTTACTGATGGAGATCCTACCAACGATCCTGATATTCCGATTACGATAAAAACCATAGATGAAAGTCCTGACACTATTGGCGAATTTATTTTTGGCCCTGTTCCTCAGATTGACAGTATAATATTTGCGCATTCAGCCACCGGGAGCCAGAGAGGAATACGGATTTACAAATCTACCAATGGTGTGGATTGGGTAAACGCATCGCCAGATGATGAGTTCTGTGATGGCGCAGACACTCAACGGGGTGATGTAAATACGGTTGTAATTAACGAAACAAATGTCTATATTAAATTTACTTCAGGATTCAGGCTGGTAGATTCAACCTCTCAATACTCCCGTTTGCATAATTTAGATGTATATGGTATTCCCGGTAAACTCTCGAATATTAACAATGTTAAACAAAACAATACCAAGATTTACTATAACAGCGGATCGGATGTTTTAATTGTTGATGAAAATGTAATTTCGGTTAATATATACGATTGTTTGGGGAAACTTATTAAAAGTCAGCATGGACCAAACCTGCAAACGATAAGTATGTCTGGTCTGCGAAAAAGTATTTATATTATTGAAGCATATGATAATAACAACAACCGTATTGTTAAGAAAATCATAAAATATTAGTAAACCCGATAGAAGACTTACTAAGCTATTGGAATTTCATGTATTACAAAAAAGCCGGTTTTTATCACCGGCTTTTTTGTATGCTTTATTTATGTTATGGTAATTATAAAAGCCGGCTTCTTTATACCGGCTTTTCGTGAACCCGGAGGGACTCGAACCCCCAACCTTCTGGTCCGTAGCCAGATGCTCTATCCATTAAGCTACGGGTCCTTAAACGGAGTGCAAATATAGAAAATTTATGCCAAATGCAAGAGATTGCATTTGCATAATTTAAAATATCAGAATAATCACAGAATAATTATTAATCCTTTTGCCGGGGTATTGTAAATAATACTTTTGTACCAACACGAGCCTTGCTTTCAATGCATAAGCGGCCATTATGTCTTCTTACAAAATCTTTTACTATCGAGAAGCCAATACCCGAACCCTTTTCATTATCGGTACCCGGGGTAGTGTTGGCTGTTTCTTTATTAAGTATGTCCTGCACCTCCATGCCAGCCATTCCAACACCAAAATCGCTCACAGTGATAATATATTCCTGGTCATTTATCTCTGCGTCAATAATAACTTCTGAATTCCTGCCTGAAAACTTAATTGCATTTGAAACCAAATTCCTGAGGATAGTCCTTAACATGTTCAGGTCGGCATAGATCATGGTATCAGGGGCGACATTGTTTACCAGTCTTATCTCTTTTCGTTCTGCAGCAAGGTAATACAATTCATTTGCATCAAGCACAGCCGCATGAAGGTCGAATTTTTCGGGAGCAAACTGTATCACGCCCCGCTGCATTTTCGACCATTCTGTAAGATTTTCAAGCAAGGCATAGTTACACCTTACCGATTGATCAATGATACTTACAATCTCACTGATTTTTTTCTTGTCATAAAAATCAATTTTCATTCTCAGCAATTCTGAATAACCCAAAATGGTATGCACAGGGTTTTTAAGATCGTGGGCAATCACTTGCAGAAACTTGTCTTTAGTCTGGTTGATCTTTGCCAGTTCTTCAGTATGTTTATTCGACTCTTCCTCTGCCCTGATCCTCTCCATCTCTGCTCCTGCCCTTGAAGCCAGTATTGACAATATATTCCGTGAATTTGGCAGTTCATGCATGGGTTTCTTGTCCATAATCACAATCATGCCGGTTACAAGGCCATCTTTGTTGTAAACCGGTGCCCCCAGAAAGCTTTCGGCATTCAGACTTTTAACAACAGGGCATTCGGGAAACAGTTCATTCATATTTCGGGGATAAAACGTTGTGTAGCCATTGATTACATTTGCAAAAGGGCCCTTTGCCAAACCAAACCTGAAATTTTCCATCGGATAATCTCCTGACCAGCACTCAATCGTTTCTGCTGAATCATCGGCTCCTTCTGTCAAACCGGCAACAAAAGAATATTTTGCTTCTAACGCTGTTGCCAATAGTTTTGTGAGTGCCTTAAAAAAGTTATGCCCGGTTTCTTTTGATGTATGCCTGATAATGGTTTCGAGTACTTCTGAAGTTCTGTTATAATCGGTGAATTTGTTTATTCTAAGCAGAACAATGCTTCTGCCATTAAGGTTAATCAACCTTTGCGACAACCTTCCCCAGAAAATATTATTCTTAAGTGTTTTAAAATTCAGTTCCTGCGTATAATCCTTTCCTTTAAGCGTTTCTTCAACGAACTTTTTCTTGCTGAACGCTACCGGTTCGCTGCCATATAAATTAAAAGACTGTAAATCATAAAAATCATTTTTGTCAGAAGCCTGAAAAAGCTCTGTTGCCCTCTTGTTACAATCAAGTATTTGAAAATTATATGGGTTAAGAATGAAAATAGCATCGGGTGAATCTTCGAATATCGCGTGGAGCAATGGGTCCGATTCGATATAACCTCTTCGGAAAGGCTGGTGTTCAACTAATTTAAACTTCCTCATGACTATAACTTTAAGTTGGCCTTTATTAATGGTTTTTTATAATAATGGATACGATAAAGACCTTAAAAGAAGAGTTTTATTTGACAAATGCACCATTTTAATAGACAGACGAACAATAATACGAAAGCAGCAAAACTTTCGGTACAAAAACACTTTACAAAAATACTCCAGAATTGCTCTTAATACCGAAGAATCAAATACTTAAATCTGTTATTAAAAAATGAAAAAAGCAGAAATCAGTTATGGAAAAGAATTAAAGCTCTTTTGTGAAACTTTAACCATCATTCATGTTCAAAATAGGGCTCAAATTTTTTCAGGAATAACCCGGGTGCCCTGATTGGTTTTCTTGTTTGGGCGTTCACAAATGCATTTACCGATTTTGCCGTACAGATATGCTGACCGTTCTGATTTAATACGTTATAACCGATAATAAGCTTAACAACCGGTATCATATTCATTTCGCATGATACAATAAGTTCATCGTCATAGAAAGCCGGATATTTGTAATCAAAGCTTAATGAATACACGGGGAGTAAAATCCCGGAATCTTCAAGCTCTTTGTATGAAATACCAAGGCTGCGCAGCATCTCTGTGCGGGCTATCTCGAGGTAAGCCGGGTAAACACCGTGATGTACGTAACCCATCCGGTCGGTTTCGTTATACCTCACCCTTATTTTCGTTTCAAAAGTCAACATCTTTAAGAAAATTTTACCAAATCAAATAAATATTTTTCACGCTCACTTAAATGGCGAGTCAGGCTCTTTAGACAAAGCCTTATAAGCACCACAATCAACAACATAAGGCACAATTCTCTGGAGCAAAGCTATCAACTGACCTTCGATGGTTAAAATTTTTATACGCTTTTTTCTTTTAATCGCCTTTATCAGCTTTTTGGCAACCTTTTCGGGCATCATCATTTTTTCTTCTTCACGCGGTGTGAAACCCTGCGGGGAGCCATCGGACGTAAGGGCATGTTTTCTGATTTCGGATTTTGTAAACCCGGCACACAAAATCATTACATGCAACCCGTTCTTCAGGTTTTCGATACGCAATGTTTCCATGAAGCCGTGCATGGCAAATTTCGAAGCCGAATAGCCCGACCTGCCAGGCAATCCGTGATATCCTGCCACAGAAGAAATACCCACAAGAGAACCTTTGGACTTAATAAGGTGCGGAAGGGCAAATTTTGTGCAATAAACGGTACCCCAGAAATTAACATCCATCAGCTTTTTAAGCACATTAATATCTGTAGTAATAAAAAGTGCACGCATTGAAATTCCGGCATTATTGATCAGGATGTCAATTCGGCCAAATCTTTCTAATGTTCTATCAATAAGATTTTTGCAATCTTCTATTCGGGTAACATCTGTTTTAACAGCCATTGCCTCATGACCCAGCTGTCTTAATTCTTTTTCAACCTCAGTAATGGTATCTTCGCTTCTGGCCGCAAGAACCACTTTCGACCCTCTTGATGCAAATTCCCTGGCCGTTGCAAGGCCAATACCTGAAGATGCACCTGTAATAATCACTACTTTGTCTTTCATAGGCAGAATCAGTTTGGGTTTAGGAGGGCTTCTAAAAAGCTTATTACAACATAATGATCACCGGGATTCCAATAAGAGAACGCCCCCCTGTTTTCCCTGTAAAGAATAATACTGATTCATTGCATCAGCTTTTTAACAGATAAAATCCGGTGTCAGGAAGGACTTTTTAGAAAACCACACAATATGAAGTCCAAAATAACCTCAATTGATGTTATTATGCAAATGATAAATGAAAATAATATAATTTTTTCTTTCAAACTGCCGTAATATTATAATTTTACATCCGAAAATCAATTTTCCATATGGTGCAGAATCAACCGCTTGCCGACCGGCTAAGGCCAAAAGATCTTGATGAATACGTAGGACAGGAGCATCTTGTTGGTAAAAATTCAATCCTCAGGATAAGCATCGAATCGGGCAATCTGCCTTCATTCATACTCTGGGGCCCACCGGGAGTGGGCAAAACAACGCTTGCCCGTATTATCGCCAACCGGCTCAACAGGCCTTTCTATAGTCTCAGCGCAGTGCATTCGGGAGTGAAAGATGTAAGGGAAACCATAGAAAAAGCAAAAAAAAACCAGTTTTTCAGTCAGCCCAACCCAATACTTTTTATTGATGAAATACACCGTTTCAGCAAGTCGCAGCAAGATTCGCTGCTTGGCAGCGTTGAACAGGGAATAGTTACACTTATAGGCGCCACTACCGAGAATCCCTCTTTTGAAGTAATCTCGCCCTTACTATCCCGATGCCAGGTTTACGTGCTCAAACCGCTTGATAAAGACGATTTGGCCAAAATTCTTCAAACAGCCCTGACTACTGATGAAGAGATGAAAAAATACAAAATAACCATTAAGGAGTATGAAGCCATCCTGAGGTATTCAGGAGGAGATGCGCGCAAATTGCTCAACATCCTCGAACTGGTTGTATTTTCTTCTTTAAACAATACAAACGAAGTAATAATTGATAACGAACTGGTAATAGCCAAAGTACAGGAGAATATTGTACTTTATGATAAAAATGGCGAACAGCATTACGACATTATATCGGCCTTTATCAAATCAATAAGGGGAAGCGATCCGAATGCCGCAGTGTATTGGCTGGCCAGGATGGTTGAAGGCGGAGAAGACCCAAAATTTATTGCACGCAGACTTGTAATACTTGCAGCAGAGGATATTGGCCTTGCAAATCCAAACGCGCTGCTGCTCGCCACCAATTGCTTTCAGGCTGTTAATCTTGTGGGTTGGCCCGAGTCGAGGATTATCCTGGCTGAAACAGCAATCTACCTCGCCACTTCGCCCAAAAGCAATTCAGCATATATGGCTGTTAATGATGCACAGAAACTGGTGCAAAAAACCGGCGACCTGCCTGTACCGCTAAATATAAGAAACGCCCCTACCAAGCTGATGAAAGAACTTGGCTATGGTGAAGATTACAAATATGCACATAACTATGAAGATAATTTTGTAAATGAGGAATTCCTTCCCGAAAATATCAGAAACACAATTCTTTATAATCCACAAGAGAATATACGTGAAAAAGAAACCCGTGAAAAGCTTAAAAAAATGTGGAAAAGTAAATATAAATATTAACCGTAAAGATTTTCACATTAGGTTAACGTAAAATTTACGTTTAGTTTGTTAATACGGAATAAAAATCATAATTTTGGTTTTATATTATCAATAAAGGTTACCTAAAGGACATAAGCTTACAACCTTATTTGGTATGTTTTTTATCTATGAAGGAGCTTTAATTAATGTTTATATTTTATTATGTATATCCTTGGTTTTGATATCGGAAGTTCATCAGTGAAAGCCTGTCTTATCGAAGCAGCTACCGGCAAATGTGTGGCATCTTCGTTTCAGCCCAAACAGGAAATGGAGATAAAGGCTGTTAAACCGGGATGGGCCGAACAGGATCCTGAAATGTGGTGGAAGTACCTCAAAATGGCCCTGTTGGATGTCCTGGAAGAATCAGGGGCAAATAAATCTGACATTAAATCAATAGGAATTTCATACCAGATGCACGGTCTGGTGCTCGTTGACAAATTAATGCATGTACTTCGCCCCTCAATTATCTGGTGTGACAGCCGGGCAGTTGAAATTGGTAACAATGCATTCGAAAAGATAGGATCTATAAAATGCCTTGAAAGCTTGTTAAATTCTCCTGGTAATTTCACCGCATCAAAGCTTAAATGGGTCAAAGACAATGAGCCTGAGATTTACAAAAAGATATATAAGATCATGCTGCCTGGCGATTATATTGCCATGAAGCTTACAGGAAAGATAAACACCACTGTTTCGGGACTTTCTGAAGGAATATTCTGGGATTTTAAAAACAACAGACTTTCAGATGCAATCATGGCAGCCTATGGTTTTGACATGGAGCTGATACCGGATATTGTCCCTACCTTCTCTATACAGGGAGAACTCACCAAAAAGGCAGCCGAAGAAACCGGACTTCTTACAGGCACACCGGTAGCCTACCGTGCCGGAGACCAGCCAAACAACGCACTTTCACTTAACGTACTAAATCCCGGTGAAATTGCCGCTACTGCAGGCACTTCGGGCGTAGTATATGGTGTGAGCGATGTTGTGAAATACGATCCGCTGTCAAGGGTCAATACCTTTGCCCACGTAAATCATACAAATGATTCTGCAAGACTTGGCGTGCTGCTTTGCGTAAACGGAACAGGCATACTCAACTCTTGGCTTAAGAAAAATATGGCCGGTGAAATCACTTATCACGATATGAACAAGCTTGCCGCAAAAGTGGCTGTTGGTTCAGACGGCCTCGTTGTGTTACCTTTTGGTAACGGGTCCGAAAGAATGTTAGGAAACAAAAATGTCGGAAGTAACTTTGCCAACCTCAATTTCAATGTTCACAGCAAAGCGCATTTGTTCCGGGCAGCGCAGGAAGGTATCGTTTTTTCTTTCAAGTACGGCATGGACATCATGGAGACCATAGGTATCAAGCCATCGGTTATCAGGGCAGGGAACTCAAATATGTTCCTGAGCGAAATTTTTCGCGATACCCTTGCAGGGGTTACTGGAGCAATTATAGAATTATACAATACCGACGGATCGCATGGAGCTGCCATTGGCGGTGCCATCGGAGCCGGAATCTTCAAATCGTTCGAAGAAGGATTTTCCAACCTTAAGAAACTACTTGTGATTGAACCCGACAAATCAAAGGCTGAACAATACGAAACTGCCTATTCTGTCTGGAAGTCACAGCTCGAAAAAATAATTTTAAACATGTAAAATGTATAGATTAATTCTGTTTATTATAGTGTCGCTCTTTCTGGTAACCTGTAAACAAAAGACTGCAGAAACAGATTATTCTTCTGCTGAACCATGGAAGAACCCAACACTTCCTGTAAATGACAGGGTGAATGACCTGCTGTCGCGAATGACCCTTGACGAGAAAATCTCTCAAATGACCAATTACAGCGCTGCCATTGAAAGGCTTGGGATACCTGAATACGACTGGTGGAATGAATGCCTGCACGGGGTAGCCAGAGCCGGAAAAGCGACAGTTTTTCCGCAGGCCATAGGTCTTGCGGCAACTTTTGACGAAGATTTAATTTTACAAGTGGCCACTGCAATATCAGACGAAGCCAGGGCAAAATACAATGCCGCCCAAAAAAAAGGAAATACCAAAAGATACATGGGGCTTTCTTTCTGGACACCCAACATAAATATTTTCAGAGACCCGCGTTGGGGAAGAGGACAGGAAACATACGGTGAAGACCCCTATCTTACAAGTGTTATTGGCACTGCCTTTGTAAAAGGCCTGCAGGGCGACAACCCCAAATACCTTAAAACAGCAGCATGTGCCAAACATTATGTTGTTCATTCGGGGCCCGAAGCCAACAGGCACGAATTTAATGCAGTAGCCCCATTGAAAGATTTTTATGAAACATATCTGCCTGCATTCGAAGCACTTGTAAAAGAAGCTAAAGTAGAAGCATTAATGTGTGCATATAACCGCACCTATGATCTTCCGTGCTGCGGCAGCGGGTTTTTACTTCAGGAAATATTAAGAAATAACTGGGGCTTCGAAGGCCATATTGTTTCTGACTGTGGCGCTATTTACGACTTTTACGACGGGCACAATGTAGTGGAAAATGCCGCAGCAGCAGCAGCTATGGCGCTAAAAGCAGGAGTCAGCGTTGATTGTGGCATGGTCTATCCGGCGCTCAGGGAAGCAGTTGACAAAAACCTTGTAACCGAAAAGGAAATAGACATGCAACTTGCCTACCTGTTGCGCACAAGATTTCGTCTTGGAATGTTTGATCCCCCTGAACTTGTACCTTTTAATTCGATAAATGAAGAAGTAGTAAGATCACCCGAAAACATTCAACTCTCCAGGCTGGCAGCAGTAAAGTCTGTTGTTATGTTGAAGAACAATGGTGCCCTTCCTCTTAAAAAAGACCTCAATGACATTCAGATCGTAGGTGTGCACGGTAACGACGCACAGGTATTGTATGGCAATTATCATGGCTTATCTGAAAATGCAGTCACTATAGCAGAGGGCATTATGTCGAAAATTGGCACGGGAACCAAGGCTGACTTTAACCAGGGTACTTTGCTTGCAAGAAAAAATGACAACCCTATTGACTGGACCAGTAATGTTGCTGCCACTGCTGATGCGGTGATAGCTGTAATGGGAATATCAAACCTGATCGAAGGTGAAGAAGGCGCCTCGATTGCATCACCATATAAAGGAGACCGGATAAATATTAAACTCCCCGAAAACCAGGTGAATTATTTAAAATCTTTGCGGTCAAAAGGAGATGCACCCATTATACTTGTTGTTACTGGCGGTAGTCCTATATCGCTTGTTGATGTTGAAGATATTGTAGATGCCATTCTTTTTGTCTGGTATCCGGGAGAACAGGGCGGCAACGCAGTAGCCGATATTATTTTCGGCGACACGAACCCATCGGGGCGGTTGCCGGTAACGTTTCCGAAAGGTATTGAGCAATTACCCGCTTATGAAGATTATTCCATGAAGGGAAGAACATACAGGTATATGCAGGAAGAACCAGAATTTGCCTTCGGTTTCGGATTGAGTTATACCAATTTTGAATACTCTGATCTTACAATAAATGCTGAAAAGATAAACCGGAACGAGACCCTTAAAATCGAAGTATCTGTAAAAAACACTGGCCTCAGGGCCGGCGAAGAGGTTGTACAACTTTATTTAACAGATATCGAAGCCTCAGCCCCTGCCCCGCTGTATTCATTAAAAGGTATTAAGCGTGTAAACCTTACTGCCGGAGAATCCAAAACTGTTACGTTTCATCTGGACAGCGCTGATTTTGAATTGGTTACAGAAAACGGGGAAAAAGTAATTGAGACAGGTAAATTTAGAATTTATGTTGGTGGTGCAAGTCCTTTACCCTCATGCATTAAAAAGGGTTCTGCAATACCTGCCTCAATAGAATTTACTGTAGAATAGAAATCAATTTTAATAACAAATAAATCAAGTAAAATGGAATATTTATTAGGAGACAAAGAATACTTTCCCGGAATAGGCAAGATAAAATTCGAAGGAAAGGAGTCTAAAAACTCACTGGCATTCAAGTTCTACGATGAAAATAAGGTAATGGGAGGCAAGACAATGAAAGAGCATTTCAGGTTTGCCATGGCTTACTGGCATACAATGTGCGGTACCGGTGGCGACCCGTTTGGCCCCGGCACAAAAATTTTTCCCTGGACAGAAGGCAAAGACCCCATATCAGTGGCCAAATCTAAAATGGATGCCGCTTTTGAGTTTATGACAAAAATTGGTATTCCGTTTTATTGTTTTCACGATTTCGACCTGGTAGAAGAGGGTGATTCAATTTCTGAATCTGAAAAACGTTTACAGGCCATGGTAGAGTATGCCAAAGAAAAGCAAAAAATATCGGGTGTTAAATTGCTTTGGGGAACAGCAAATTTATTCTCTCACAAACGTTATATGAACGGTGCAGCAACAAACCCCGATTTTCAGGTAGTAAACTTTGCTGGCACGCAGGTAAAAAATGCTATTGATGCAACCATTGCCCTGGGCGGAGAAAACTATGTATTCTGGGGAGGTCGTGAAGGTTATAACTCATTGTTAAATACCAACATGAAACGCGAACTCGAGCATATGGGACGTTTTCTTACCATGGCACGCGATTACGCTCGTAAACAAGGCTGGAAGGGCACCTTCCTTATTGAACCCAAACCTATGGAACCCACCAAACATCAATACGATTTTGATGCCGCCACCGTAATAGGGTTCTTAAGGCAATTCGGTCTTGAAAAAGATTTTAAACTAAACATTGAAGTAAACCACGCAACCCTGGCGCAACATACATTCCAGCACGACCTCCAGGTATCTGCAGATGCCGGCATGCTCGGAAGCATTGACGCAAACCGTGGCGACTACCAGAACGGCTGGGATACCGACCAGTTCCCCATTAACCTTTATGAACTCACAGAAGCAATGCTGGTAATTCACGAAGCAGGAGGGTTTACAACAGGCGGAATCAACTTCGATGCCAAAACAAGAAGAAACTCAACTGATCTTGAAGATATATTCATTGCCCACATTTCTGGTATGGATGCTTTTGCCCGGGCATTAATGATTGCTGCCGATGTGCTTGAAAAAACCCCGTACAAAAAAATGAGGGCCGAAAGATATGCTTCATTTGACAGCGGCAACGGAGCTGCTTTCGAACAAGGAAAATTGACACTTGAAGACCTGAGAAACCTGGCCATTAAACAAGGAGAACCAAAACAGATAAGTGGTAAGCAGGAGTTATATGAATCTTTCATCAATCAGGTGATATAAAATATTTACCCCGAAGAAAGAGTGCCTTGAAGAATAGCTGCTTCAGGCACTTTTTTTTTGCTTCAATTTGTGAGCACATTTATTATGTTTTGTTGTAAAGAGTCAATTGTTTACATTTGACAGAAAAATTGTATTTAAGCTTAACATGAAAAAACATCTGTTCACAATATTTGTATTCTCCTGCAATTTAATGCTTTATTCACAGACTGTTACCGTAAAAGACCTGATAACACACCAGCCACTCGAATTTGTTGCCATCTATTCAAATCACCCTGTTTTATCGACACTTACCGATGCCAGGGGCCGTGCAGATATTTCTGCATTTGAAGGTACCGATAATATATATTTCAGGTACATGGGCTATGAACCTGTGATCAGAAAATATAGTGATATTAAGAAAAAACAGTTTATAATCTACCTCAAACCATCCGATATCAGCCTTGATGAGGTAATCGTGTCTGCATCGAAATGGAAGCAGCAGAAGAACGAAATACCTCAAAAAATTGTTTTAATAAAAACAATAGACAAGATGCTTGATAATTCACAAACTTCAGCCGACATGCTTGGCAGTACCGGATCGGTTTACATACAGAAAAGCCAGTTGGGCGGGGGTAGTCCCATGATCAGGGGTTTTGCCGCCAACAGGGTTTTAATTGCTGTTGACGGAGTGAGGATGAACAATGCCATATTCAGGAGCGGAAACCTTCAGAACGTTATTTCGCTCGATCCGTTTGCCATTAAAACAACAGAAGTAATTTTCGGCCCGGGATCGGTAATTTACGGTAGCGATGCCATTGGCGGGGTAATGAGCTTTTATACCTTAGAGCCTGCGATATTAAAAGAGAGTAAGTTCTTTTTTAAAGGGAATGCAGCTACCCGTTACGCTTCTGCCAACCATGAAAAGACAGGCCATTTTGATATGAATTTAGGGTTCAGTAACTGGTCTTTCTTAAGCAGTATCACCCTCTCTGACTTTGACGACCTTAAAATGGGTTCACACGGACCGGTTGAATACCTCCGTCCCGAATATGTTGACCAGATTCAGGGAAAAGACACTGTTTTAAATAATCCTAATCCTAAGAAGCAACTTTTTTCGGGCTATGGCCAAATGAACCTGATGCAGAAAATACGCTATCATCCAAACGAAAAACTCGATTTAACATACGCATTTCATTATTCCACCACCACAGATTTGCCACGATATGACAGGCTCATTGAATACCGCAATGATAAATTGCGGGACGGTGAATGGTACTACGGTCCCCAAAAATGGTTAATGAATTCCTTTATATTTAATTACAAAAGCATGAACAGTTTTTTTGATAATATGCACACGGTAATTGCTTATCAGGAATTTGAAGAAAGCCGCCATAACAGGGGTTTCGGCAAAGAAATTCTTTCTCACCGCACAGAGCATGTAACAGCGTTTACATTCAACCTTGATTTTGATAAAAAGATAAGTGAGAGATTTCTGATGCAATACGGAGGTGAAATCGCGACTAATATCGTAAATTCAGAAGGTGAAGATGAAAATGTGGTTTCCGGGTTGAAATCTGCAGGCAGTACCCGTTACCCCGACGGGTCAACATTTAACTCACTTGCTTTGTATTTTACTTCAAAGTTTAAGATCAGCGCGCATGCGATCTTACATACAGGCATAAGATACAATCTGGCAGGTCTTAAAGCCCAATTCGATACAACCTTCTATCCATTTCCATTTACCAGCGCAGATATAATGAACGGTGCTCTAACAGGGAGCGCCGGATTAGTCATCAATACCAGCGCATCAACCTCAATAAACCTCAACCTGTCTACCGGTTTCAGGTCGCCTAATATTGATGATATCGGAAAAGTATTTGAGTCTGAACCGGGTTCGGTAGTCGTGCCAAATCCTCAGTTAAAACAAGAATATGCATATAATGCTGAACTTTCTGTGATTAAAACATTTGATGATGTTCTCAAGGTGAATGTAACAGCATTTTTCACCTATCTTAATAACGCCATGGTGCGGCGTGATTTCAATCTAAACGGTGAAGACAGCCTTATCTACGATGGAGAGATGAGCAAAGTGCAAGCCATTCAGAATGCAGCGAAAGCATGGGTCTGGGGGGTACAGGCCGGAGCCGATGTAAAACTTCCGGCTGGTTTTGGCATTTCAGCAAAGCTAAATTATCAAAAAGGCCGTGAAGAGCTGGATGACGGTTCTGAAGCCCCGCTAAGGCATGTTGCCCCGCTTTATGGTAATTTTCATCTTACCTATACAACCAACCGTTTTAAAATAACATTATACGAAGTGTTTAACGGCAGTATTCCTTTCAGCGGGCTGGCCCCTTCGGAGCAAAGCAAACCTCACCTTTATGCAATTGACAGCAATGATAATCCATACGCTCCGGCATGGCACACCCTGAATCTGAAAATGCTGTATCAATTCACTGATAATTTACTATTGAGCGCCGGCATTGAAAATATCACAGACCGAAGGTACAGAATGTATTCATCAGGTATCACCGCACCGGGAATTAATGTTATCACTTCACTAAAAGCTACTTTCTAATTAAAATATGCTTCATATTGCATTAGATTCTGATAATAATTTTATAATTTAATACAAAATTTTTATTTCAAAATGCTTAAAACAGCCTTGAAAATAGTATTGATCTATATTATTTTTGGAATTCTATGGATCTTTTTGTCTGAAAATGTCATAGGTGATTATACCCGGGGGTACTCAGAAATCACTACCAGGCCATTTATTATTAAACATCTTGTCTTTCTGGTTTTATCAGCTTTTTTGGTTTTTGCTCTTGTAATGTATTTTCTCAGGGCAAAAAACAAAAAACCAATTGAAATGACAGGTATATATTCTGAAGAGCAAACCATGAGGCTGTTTTTTGATTATTTCAATGATGCTGCTTATATATACGAACTTGACAAGGACAACAAACCAGGTAAATTTTTAGATGTAAACCAGAAAATGGTTGAACAACTGGGTTATACGAAAGAAGAACTCCTGCAAATGCACCCCTATGATATGCTTGCCCCGGGCGCACTAGAAATTATTAAACGAACAGAACAGGAATTGTCTAAAACCAGGCACCATTACCTTGAGATTGACCATATTAACAATGCTGGTAAAAAGTTTCCTGTTGAAGTCAGCCTGCATCTCTTTAATATCAATGGCAACAGGCTGGTTTTCGGCACTGTAAAAGATATCAGGGAACATAAAAAATACATTCGTAAATTGCGCAAAGCCAAAGAAAAAGCTGAGGAAAGCGACCGTTTGAAAAGTGCTTTTCTCTCTAACATGAGCCATGAGATAAGAACTCCGATGAACGGGATTATTGGCTTTTCTGAGCTAATAGTGCAGGACAACCTTGACAATGAACAGCGAATTGCCTACTCAGAACTTATTAAAAGATGTACTGTTCAATTACTTGGTATTGTGAATGATATTCTCGATATTTCAAAAATTGAAACAGACCAGATGACGATGATCGAATCGAACTGTTCGGTAAACAATATTATGGATGATCTCTACACCGAATTAAAGGAAAGAAATTCTAAACGTGAAAACATAATAATAAATTACACCAAATATCTCGATGACGGCGATGACATAATTTTTGCCGATCAGAGCAGGCTTTACCAGGTAATTGGCAACCTGATAAGTAATGCCGAGAAATTTACTTTTTCCGGTTCAATCGATTTCGGTTACAACCTTGAAAATAATGATACATTGAAATTCTGGGTGAAAGATACCGGAATAGGTATTCCTGATGACAAACAACAGGTTGTATTTGAACGCTTCAGACAGGCAGATGACTCGAATACAAGGGAGTTTGGGGGCACCGGACTTGGCCTTCCGATTGCAAAAGGAATTATTGAACAAATGGATGGAAAAATCTGGATTGAATCAAAAATTGGAAAAGGTTCCAACATCTTTTTTACGATACCTTACAAAAAATCTGTACTCAATAAAAACGTTGAAAAAGTAAAATCTACAGAAGATGCAATTAATTTCAACGGTAAAACCATCTTTATTGTTGAAGACAACCTTGAAAACTCATTATTGCTTGAGGAGATCGCAAAACTCTATAAAATCAAAACCATAAAAGCATTCAATGGCAGTGAAGCAATAAAATGTCTCTCCCAGAACAGCAATATTGACCTGATTTTTATAGACATAAGACTGCCCGACATAAGCGGGATCGAAGTAATTACCACGGTTAAGAATTTGGTTTCTGCCCCCTTTGTTGCACTTACTGCATATGCATCACCGGAAGATAAACTTAAATGCCTTGCGGCAGGATGCGAAGATTACATCGCCAAACCATTAACGCGAATTGAATTCGAAAGAATGCTTATTAAATATTTATCATAACATAATACAATTTAATAAAAATATTTTTCTGCAAGAGTATTTCTTAATCCAATTCAACGATTTTTTCGAAATTTTTGTTTACATTCATGTCTGTTTTAAACAAGAAAACCTACAGTTTATCAGGTTATGTTTTTTTATAATTTCAGCCAGCTTTGACATACATACCAAAAACTGTAACTACGTTCTGCAACCCAATCTTTCATTGACTTATTAAGTTTTGAAAATATAAATAGAAATCATCCATCTGATTAATCATTTCTTAATGTTCAAATTCAAACTTTATCTGATTATTTTTAACCATGAAAAAAAATTACCTTATCCTAACAATTACTATTGCTGCCTTCATAATGCCGCTAAAATCAATCGGCCAAAGGCAAATGGAAAACCTCTCGCGGGGATTGATTGCAATAAGAACCGGATCAAGCCAGGTATTTGTCAACTGGCGTATGCTTGGTACTGAATACAACAGTGGTGCAACATTCAATCTTTACAATGGCTCTACGCGTATTGCGTCAAACCTCAGTACAACCAATTATGTTCATACCACCAGTTCAAACGAAACCTACACTGTAAGAGCAGTAATAAATGGTTCTGAGCAGTCAGCCTCGGCTGCTGCTGGTGTCAGGACATCGAACTATCTGGATGTAGCCCTTCAAATTCCATCAGGAGGTACAACACCTTCGGGAGAATCATACACATATAGTGCTAACGACTGTAGTGTCGGCGACCTTGATGGTGATGGTGAGTATGAAATTGTAGTAAAGTGGGATCCTTCGAATTCCAAAGACAATTCGCTAAGCGGATATACAGGTAACCAGATACTTGATGCATACAAACTGAATGGGACAAGAATGTGGAGAATAGACCTGGGAATTAATATACGTTCTGGCGCCCACTATACTCAATTTATGGTATATGATCTTGACGGGGACGGAAAAGCAGAAGTAGCTTGCAAGACTGCCCCGGGAACAAGATCAGGTACCGGCAGTTATCTTGGTAATGGTCCTGCTGCAAGCGACAATGATGCAGCAGATTACCGGAATTCCAACGGATATATTTTAACCGGCCCTGAATATCTTACCATTTTTAACGGACAAACCGGCGCCGAAAGAGTAACGATTAACTATGAACCTGCACGAGGCAAAGTCGGTGATTGGGGAGATACTTACGGCAACCGTGTTGACAGGTTTCTCGCATGTATTGCTTATCTTGACGGTTCAAGGCCCAGCCTGGTTATGTGCCGCGGGTATTATACAAGAGCTGTGCTGGTTGCTTATGATTTCAGAAATGGTTCGCTAACAAAAAGGTGGACATTTGATAGCAACTCAAGTGGCAACGGTGGTTATGCCGGACAAGGAAACCATAACCTGAGTGTTGCCGATGTTGATGCCGATGGAAAAGATGAAATTATATACGGCTCCTGTGCAATAGATGACAATGGTAGAGGTTTGTGGACAACAGGATTGGGTCATGGTGATGCCCTGCATGTATCAGATATTAATACATCCCGTCCGGGACTTGAAGTATGGGGTATACACGAAGGGAGCGGTACTCCGGGAGCTGCACTTCTTGATGCCAGAACCGGCCAGATATTGTGGAAGACAGCTAATGCAGATGTAGGCCGCGGAGTAGCAGCAGACTTAACCGGTTCTTATGCCGGTATGGAATGCTGGGGAGGAACAAGCGGACTTCGCACCAGTACTAATGGCAGTGCAGGCAGTAATCCGGCCTCAACCAATCATCTTATCTGGTGGGACGGAGATGAAATAAGAGAATTACTGAATGGTACATCCATAACCAAATATGGAGGCAGTACTTTATTGTCTGCGAGCGGATGTGCGTCAAACAATGCGACCAAATCAAATCCTGCACTAACCGCCGATATTTTTGGTGACTGGCGCGAAGAAGCCATATGGCGTACTACAGACAGCAGGTATTTAAGAATATACTCAGCCACTACAACCACCAGCCGCAGAATGTATACCATGATGCACGATCCGCAATACAGGCTGAGCATTGCATGGCAAAATGTAGCATACAATCAGCCGCCTCATACCGGTTTCTTTTTTGGAAGCGGAATGCCCAATCCGCCTAATCCGAATATTACACTGGTAGGCGGCACTGCAATAATTCCTGTAACCGGCGTAACCGTTTCTCCAACTTCTGCATCAGTAAATACGGGCGCAACTACCCAGTTGACAGCCACTGTTGCCCCATCAAACGCTACCAATAAGAATGTAAGCTGGGGTTCAGACAACACATCTGTTGCAACCGTAAGTTCAACAGGTTTGGTTTCAGGTGTTGCAGCAGGTTCTGCCACAATAACAGTTACCACGCAGGATGGCAGCATAACCGCTACATGTGCTGTTACTGTTAATGCATCAACAGACCCCCTGGCAGGTTATACATTTGCTGCTAACGAGAAACAAACCTTTACCTATACCGGTACAGTAGATATAGCCTACGGCGCCAGCGATAAGTATTTCTACCTGTACAATCAGTCAGGCGGAAGCTGTGCCTGCACCAATGCAACATTTGGAGGAGACCCTATTTATGGAACTGCAAAAAAATGTTACACGAAACCTGTAGGAGGTATTGCAGTAACCGGAGTAATATTGCCCCCGACCCTGGAAATTTGTGGTGGTGCAACCATTCAATTAACAGCTACCGTATCCCCATCAAATGCTACAAATAAAACCGTAAGCTGGAGTTCAAACAACATATCAGTGGCAACAGTAAATTCAACAGGTTTGGTCACTGGTGTTGCAACAGGTTCGGCCACAATTAAAGTTACCACACAGGATGGTGGTTATACTGCTACTTGTATGGTCACCGTTATAGACTGCTTTATTCCAGTAACCAGCGTAACTGTTTCACCCACTGTTGTATCTTTAAATACTGGCGCAACCGCACAATTAACAGCTACCGTATCCCCATCAAATGCTACCAATAAAACAGTAAGCTGGAGTTCAAACAACATATCTGTTGCAACAGTAAATTCAACAGGTTTGGTCACTGGTATTGCACCAGGTTCTGCCATAATAACTGTTACCACGCAGGATGGTGGAAAAACGGCAACCTGTGCAATTACACCTAATCCTTTTACAACAGTAACCATACAGGAAAATGCAACCGGCTTCTGCAGTGTTGATGGCACCATTGACAACAACAATGCAGGCTTTACAGGAACAGGATTTGCCAATACCGACAATGCCTCAGGAAAAGGGATCACCTGGTCGGTAAATGTTCCATCGGCTGGCACTTACTCTTTGGTATGGCGGTTTGCCAACGGTGGTACTACTGACAGGCCAGGCCAGTTAATGGTGGATGGCGCGACTGTTATTTCAGGTATAAGCTTCCCAAGTACTGGTGCATGGACCACCTGGACGGAGACTTCAGGAACCAATGTGACATTGTCTGCCGGAATCAGATTGATAAGGCTGCAGGCAACCAGTTCGGGAGGTCTTTCAAATACAGACTATTTAAGTATCACCGGAAATAACCCGCAACCCTTTAGCTGCACCGGTCAAAAAAGTACAATGAGCAGTTCATTTGCTGATAACAGTATCGAATTTCAGATATTCCCGAATCCTGTAACTGTCAATCGACTCAATGTGAGGATTATTACCGGGAATACCTCGTCGGTTAATATAATTATTTATAACATAGCCGGTGAAATTATTGAAACAGACAGACTTGGTAAATTCGATGCCGGAGAAATAAACCATTCCATGGCTGTAGAAAATTTAATACCTGGAATGTATGTTATTAGAATTCAATCTGATTTTGGCTATAAAACCAGTTCCTTTATACGTCAATAGTATAACCTGTAAAACAACAAAAAACCCGGAAATTCATCAATCTCCGGGTTTTTTGTTATAAATCGCGATACCCATGTTTCACAACCTTTATTATGTAATAACCAGGAGTTAAAAAACGTTAAAATAGTCAATAAAAATGCAACTTAATCATTATAAAGATGTCTTATTTAGTGAGTGGTTTAATCACATAATTTGAAAGTGAATTAAATAATTTAAACCAAATAAAACAAATGCCATATGACAACAAATTTGCATACTAATCAAACAGCGGTAATTACCGGTGCTACAAGCGGTATAGGAAAAGAATTTGCTTACAGATTTGCCGGTATGGGTTATAATCTGATAATTACAGGCAGAAGAGAGAATTTGCTGAATCAGGTTTCATGTGATATTAAAAATACATATCACGTAATGGTAGAGACTGTAATTGTTGATTTAGCAGAAAAGTCCGAATTGGATATACTTCTGAATTTGATTGATAATAAGAATGATATTGAGGTACTGGTTAACAATGCAGGATTCGGATTTAATGCAGACTATAACAAAAATCAGATATCCAGCCAGTTAAAAATGCTGAATGTGCATGTTACTGCACCTGTACTGTTAATAAATAAGGTAATTCCACAAATGATGGCCAATCGAACAGGAACCATAATAAATGTAACATCTCTCGCGGCCTATACCCCTACACCAGATAATGCCATGTACACAAGTTCAAAAAGCTTTCTAACCAATTACTCCGAATCTTTGTCAATGCAAATACGAAAATATAATATACGTGTACAGTGTTTATGTCCCGGATTTACGCATACCGATTTTCATAAAAAACAGGGATTAACTGCAAATTCTTTCCCTTTAGGTGTTCAAAACTGGATGGAACCGTCTGAAGTTGTTAAATATTCGCTTGAAAATCTTGACAAAGGTAAGGTTATTTGTGTTCCAGGAGCAACAAACAGGTTTATTGTTCATCTTATCTCCATAGTTCCCCGAAGAATGTATTACTACTTTACCAATCACTTTTACAAGATTGGTTTAAATGAAAAAAGTAAACA
>JAWOHT010000187.1:0-18445 GCA_046485045.1 Bacteroidales bacterium | reverse complement strand
GGTACCGATACCATTTTTTATTCTTTTACAACATCTAAAGGTTGCACCAGGTCGGTTTACGAAGCTGTAACCATAAACGAAGCGCCACAGATCAGCTTTAATGCACTTGACACCTGTATATCGGGTGAAGCAGGTGACTCTACTATTTTTGTGAACGCTACTGTTTCCAGCGATTCCATTACCTCATGGCTTTGGAATTTCGATGACATCATTTCGGGTATTCATAATACCAGTACGCTAAAAAATCCAAAACACCTTTACGCCACATCGGGAAGAAGATATGTTTCGCTCACTGTCAATACCGTTAAGAGTTGTTCTGCTACCAAAGAGAACCGGTTGAATTTTGGCGATAAACCCAATAGCGACTTTTACTGGGATACAGAGTGTTTTGGCGACGGTTCACCCATAGGTTTTATTGATAAATCTACCCTTAATGTGGGAGAGATTAATACTTATAAGTGGAGGTTTTATACGGGTGAAGGCTACGACAGTATTATGACAAAGAACCCCGGATACAGCTTTGCACAGCCGGGCGATTACCGCGTAGGGCTTGAAGTAAAAACCAATTACGGATGTGTGGATACAATGTCGAAAATCTATCATCTGCGGCCTACCATCAGGCTCTCTGAGGGCGCTTACACCGAAGATTTTGAAACGGGGACAAATGGATGGGCCTCGCAGAGCAGCGCCAGTGCAACAAACAGCTGGACATTTGGCCAACCTGCTGAGGGATTTATCGGCGCTGCTTCGGGAATCAACACCTGGTACACCAAAATTACCAATAACCTTGCCGAAAAATCATGGGTATCGAGTCCATGTTTCGACTTTACCGATGTGTCCAAACCAATGATTAAGTTCGATATGTGGCGGATCTTTGAGCAATTGCGCGATGGGGCAGTGTTGCAATACAGGTTCAACAACCAGGATACCTGGCAAAACATCGGTGATCTTGATGATGGTAAAAACTGGTACAACGAATATGCTATTCAGGGCAAGCCGGGAGACCAGTCCATAGGCTGGTCGAATATAAAAGACTCGAAATGGACTGAGGCAAGGCACCATCTTAACGGCCTCACCGGATTGACCGATGTGCAGTTCAGGATAGCATACGGCTCTAACGGCACTGGTACAACCAATGAAGGCATTGCCATAGATAATATAGGTATATGGGAACGTGAGAAGATCGTACTGCTTGAACATTTCACCAACTCTTCAGATATGAAGTCAAAAGATGCCAACGCTAAGGTTTGGGATGCTATCAACCAGTTAAACGGAGATGTTCTCGATATTCAATACCACACGGCCTTTCCGGGAAGCGACCCGCTTAACGCCCATAATCCCATAGTCTCCAATGCCCGCGTTTTTTACTATGGTGTATTGGCTGTTCCTTATACATTTCTTGACGGGGGAGCCGGTACAGGCCATAAGTACGATTACAATCTAAAACCACTCAATAACAACGATATCAATTTGCAATCACTCATTGATCCCGACTTCAGTATTAATATCAATAGCAATATTCAGGGAAACACCATGAATGTAAGCGCCACGCTTACAGCAGAAAAAGCCATGCCGGCAAGTGAACTCACCTTGCACACCCTGGTTATTGAGCGAAAAATTACCGCTATTGAAGGCGCCAACGGAGAAAAGGAATTCAGGAACACTGTTAAAACCATGTTACCCGGAACAGCAGGAACCTATATCTATAAAAGCTGGACCCCGGGCAGTACAGAGCACGTAAGTTTTTCATGGAACATCAGCAATGTTTTCGACACCGATGAACTCCGGGTGGTTGTTTTTGTGCAGGATGAAGCTACTCGTAAAGTCTACCAGGCAGGTATTGACAAATTTGATTTCACAAGCGGAACCGGCGATGAGTTTATCAATGTGCAGGATTTTAAATGTCTGGTCTTTCCTAATCCGGCATCTGACTATGCCTGGGTAAGGTTCAACCAGCCCTGCACCACTCATTTGACACTCGAAATATTCGACGGGTCTGGCCGGTTAACATCGGTTAAATTAATTGAACCTTTAACCGAAGAGATCAGCCTTGACACCTATCAGCTAAATAAGGGACTATACTTTATAAGAATTACAGATAACAACAGGGTAAATCAGGTGCTAAAACTGTTAATAAGCAAATAAACAAACATAACAGCCTTACTTGTTTAAGGTAAACCAGGGCAACAGCTTTTTCCCTTGTTTCTGATTTTTGAATGATTAAGCCTGCAACACTATGCTTTTGTTGCAGGCTTTTACTTTATTAATCGTTTTACAGAGGCTTTAAGGCAGCCCAAAATCAAACCGCTTAAAGTAATTGATTAGATGTTTGATAATGAATGTATACCGAGCATTTGTTAACCAAATGTTAATTCTTGTTAAACACTACTTTATACTAAAATTCAGCACTTTATTATTTATAAGTAATTTAGAAAACATCCATATTATCATTCTTATATGCTTTATATCATCTATTTAAATAATATTAATTATTTAGAATATAATGCTTATTTAGGAGTTAAGGGTATTTAATTATTTTTATATTGTTTAATTTATTCGTATATTTGTTAAACAAATAATTAAAAATTAAAGGCCATGACAGCAATAGAATTTAATTATCAGTTAACGAACCTGAAAGGAAGCCTGGAAAGGTTTGCATACAGTCTTACTTCGAACTTCGAAGATGCACGTGATCTGTTACAGGAGACTTTTCTCAAAGCAATCACCTATCGCGAAAAGTTTGCAGATAATACCAATCTGAAAGCATGGACATTTACCATTATGAAAAATACATTTATCAATAATTACAGAAGGGCCTCGAAAGCAAATACAACCTTCGACAATACCGACGACCTTTATTTCCTCAACCTGAAACAGGAGTCGGGGTTGGAAAGACCCGATGAGTTTTTGTCTGCCAAAGAGATTCAAATGAGTATAGAATTGCTTGAAGACGAGTTTAAAGTACCCTTTATGATGCATGTACAGGGTTACAAATACAAAGAGATTGCCGACAGGCTCAATCTCAAAATCGGGACTGTTAAAAGCAGGATATTTTTTACCCGCAAAAAACTGATGGAATCATTAAAAGGGTATAACTAAAAAAAACAATTAAATACTTAATCTCATGAACCATAACGGACACAACCTTAAGTTAAAGACAGATTAAACTACTGATATCTTATTTTTCAAAGCGGCCGTATCAAACCGGGTCTGATATTTCTAATACAGAAAGTTCAACCCGATGTACAGGCCGCTTTTTCCATCGTCTTTACTGGCGGCAAGGCCATAATCTACTGCAACTACGAAGTTTTCGTTGAGCGCAAAATGTAGTCCTGCCCCATATGCAATATGAAGCGTTTCATTCTTGTCAGGAAAAAATAATTCCCTCTCTGCTGCAGGCACAGAAGAAAGGTCGAGCGGGTATTTTTTCAGCACCATTCCCATATCGGTAAAAGTGTTAAGGGCGATGTAGAGATTCTGGTTCAGCACTACGGTTCTCAAAAATTTCCATCTAAACTCAAAATTTCCATATGCAAAATCTTCGCCCACCACCCTGTTGCGCAATAACCCACGGATGGTTTTAGCGCCGCCAAGCCCGTCGCGGGTAAGGTTGGGTGCCGTGTTATAAACAAATGGCAGCATATAATATGGCATCTCACCCGAAAGCTTTGCCTGGTATGACAAACGGTAGGCAAACGACAGCTTTTTCTGTATGAGCGTAAAATACTGCCTGTGGGTAACAGCGAGGCGTGTAAACGCAAAGTCGCTGCCTAAAAATGTTGGCGACAGGAGCAACTGGCAATCGGTCCATATACCTTTCATCGGGTTGGGTTCGTTGTCGCGGGTATCGTAAACGATACCCAGCTTTATAAGCATGGTACTGCCTCCATCTGCCTGTGCTTCGGGTATTACCCCCCACTGCGTGTACCTGTCGTAAAGCAAAGCAGTATCGGGAAGCATATCGGCTGCATCTTTGCCTTTGTTAAGTTTGTCAATGTCTACCGTTCCGATTTGATTGGCAGTGTATTCCAAACCTGCAAGCCACCTTAATTTCTTGCCCATCACGGGTCCGTAAAAATCGGACCTGAACTTTCCAAGCCTGCGGTCGAGCCGGTAAAACATGCGCGATATATATTCAGGGTCGTCGGTATCTTCAAACTGATGGTTATAATAAGATTCGTACCCGTTGAAACCATAAAAATCAAGCGCCTTCTCGGTAAGCAGGCTGGCTTCGGCCGAAACCCTGATGCCGGGTATCAGGTACTCCGAATCGTAGGTAAACTGGTTAATACCGCTTCCCTTTGTGGTACGCGACCACTCCAGATAAACCGAATGACGGTATTTCGGATAGGTAGAACCATCACCAAAATGGTAAAAATTCACCACTGCCCCATATTTAAATCCAATATCCGAATCGTAGGCAATAGCGGGCACGCCGCCAAATGTCCATCCGGTTTTAATCTTTTCTTCCTTCCCTGTTTCCTGACCCTCATCCTGGCAATATACCGATATGCCGGTAAACACAAGCAAAAGCAAAAGAAATAGTCTATTGGTTTTCATAATTTTAATTTCAGGTTATAAAAACTCTAATATAATGTTTTTTTTCCTATCATAATTCTCATTATATTTCAGTTATCATTACAGGAGAAACAAAATTGAAATAAAGTACATTTTTTCGTGTATATTCATCCAATGCTTAAATATAAACTTCTAATACCTGCCTTTTTTGCTATGGCCGTCTATGGCCAGGAATTGTATATGCCATACAATATACAGAACGCGTATAACAAACAGTTCAGAAGTTTTGACGGCAGGCCCGGAAGCAAATATTTTCAAAATGAGTCAACATACAGGATTAAAGCCAATTTCGACCCGGAAACCAGGGTATTGAAAGGCAAGGCATGGATCGTTTACCAGAACAACAGCCCTCAAACCATTACAAGGATTGTAATGAGACTGTACCAGGACTATTTTAAAAAGGGCAATCTCAGAGACAAACCTGTACATGCTGATGACGTGCACAATGGAGTTCAGATAGGGCATTTAACTATCAACGATTCGTTGTTGAATGTTAATGACCCCTCGAAAGTAATCAGAAGAGGCACCTTAATGATTATTGATCTGGATGATTACTTAATGCCCGGAAAGGACCTCAAAATATCTGTAGACTGGGAATTCCTGTTTCCGGGTAAAACCACCGAAAGGTTTGGGAGATATAACATGTCTTCTTATTTCATTGCCTATTGGTACCCGCAGGTTGCTGTCTTTGATGATATTGACGGATGGGATTATACAGACTATAACGGCACCCAGGAGTTCTACACCGATTTTTCCGATTTCAACTGCGAAATCACCGTACCGGCTGATTACCTCACCTGGGCTACGGGTGAATGGCTCAATCCGGAAGATATCCTCAGCGCACAGTTTCTGCAGCGATACAACGAAGCAAAAACTTCCGTCAATACCTATAGGGTGATATCACCTGATGAATTCAGCAAAATGTCAAAAAACCGCAGATTGAACACATTTAAATATAAGGCGAATAATGTAACAGATTTTGCTTTTGCCGTAAGCAACAATTATTTTTGGGACATGAAGAGCATACAATGTAACGAAACAGAAGAACCCGTAACATTACATGCCCTTTACCCATCAAAATCAGGCAATTACAACAAAGTAACCGATATTGCCTCAGAGGCTGTGTGTAACTTATCTCAGAATACAGTGGGACTGCCCTTTCCGTTTAAAAACATGATAGCTTTTAACGGTTCGGGGGGGATGGAATTCCCGATGATGATGAACACCGGCTACGAAAATGATTATTACAGGCTTGTAACTGTCACCAACCATGAAGCCTGTCACATGTATTTTCCGTTTATGGTGGGTACCAACGAAAAAAAATATGCCTGGATGGATGAAGGCCTGGTAACTTTTCTCGCCAAAGAGGCCGACCTGGCCATTTTTCCTGAGAAAAATCCCTATTCCGATCTCCTGGCAATATTCAGGTCGTTCTCAGGCGACGAGCAGGATATTGCATTAATGGTACCATCGAACCAGTTAAGGGGAAGGGCCTACCAGGTACATGCATACTATCGTTCGGCGGCAGCGTTCTTTTTTCTGAGGCAATACATGGGAGAAGAGAAATTTAAAATGGCGCTAAAAGAGTTCATTTTGCAGTGGAAAAACAAGCACCCAACGCCCTACGACTTTTTCTTCACCTTCAACCGTGTTGCAGGTGAAGATCTTTACTGGTACTGGGATGCATGGTATTTCAAAACCGGCTGGGTTGACCTGGCAGTATCAAAAGTTGAGACCATAGAAAATGGCTATAAAATTTTTGTTGAGAACGCAGGCAGGCTCCCTGTTTCATATATCATAGGCATTGTTTATACCGATGGCTCCGTCGAAACTGTAGATATCTCTTCAAATACCTGGAAAAAAAACTATGCATCATTTACTTATACTCTTGAAACCGAAAAACGAATAAAACAAATATACATTCCCGACGATATGCTGCCGGATAAAAACCCTTTAAACAATATTTATCAGGTGAACAACTAAACCCATTTAGTATGAAAATTATAAAAAGAGCCCTTCAGGTTGCGATGATTCTTATGATTGTTGTATTCATTGCCGGATTTATTATAATAAGGTATATTTCGCGTAAAAGCCTCCCCGATTACAATGCCAGTGTTGTCCTCACCGGCATGAGCGCCGGTGTTGAAGTATTCAGGGATGAATTTGCCATTCCTCATATTTATGCCGAAACCGAAAAAGACCTGTATATGGCTGTTGGTTATCTCATGGCCCAGGACCGGTTATGGCAGATGGACTTCTTACGCAGGGTTACCCTGGGCAGGTTATCTGAAATTTTTGGTGAAAAATACGCTGATACCGACCTTATCTTAAGGTCGTTACGCTATTCCGACAAGTCCAGGTCGTTGCTAAGTACTTCTGATACCGCGATAATTGAAGCGCTCGAAGCTTTTTCATATGGTGTAAACCAATATATCGGTATGCATGGCAAAAAGTTACCGTTTGAGTTTACGCTTCTTGGTTACAAACCTGAGCCCTGGCAGCCTGTGCATTCACTCAACCTCATAGGGTTTATGGCATGGGACCTGAAAGCCGGCTGGGGCGAATACATTCTCGAAGAAATAAGGGCCAGCGTTGATTCCGTGCATTTTGCCGGACTACTTCCTGATATCGGGCTTTATAAAACATTTGTATACCCGGGTTTTGACTCTGTGATAAACTCTTTATCAATCGGCTCAGATCTTGCAGCGCTTTCGGGTATTCTTGGTAAAATGGGCGCTGATATTTTTGACGGCAGCAACAACTGGGCTGTTTCGGGAGAAAAATCAACCACCGGCAAACCCATCATGGCCAATGATATGCACCTGGGCTTTAACATCCCCGGCATATGGTATCAGATGCACCAGAACGTAAAAGGCAAGTTGAATGTAACAGGGCTTGTTTTGCCCGGCCAGCCGCTTGTAATATGCGGGCATAACGAGAATATAGCATGGGGAATGACCAATACCTATGTAGATAACCTTGATTTTTATCTCGAAAAGATAAACCCCGAAGACAGCAACCAGTACCTTTATATGGGTGAATGGAAAAATTTTACGATTAGAGAAGAAAAAATAGCAACCGGCAAAGGCGACACCCTGAAAAGGTTTCAGCGTTACAGCCATCGTGGGCCGGTAATCTCGGAGTTTAAAGGGATAAAAGATAACATTGTTACCATGCACTGGGTTGGAGATGAACAAAGCAACGAGTTGAAATCTATTTATATGCTTAACCGTGCCGCCAATTGGGATGAATTCAGGAATGCGCTGAAGACTTTTCGGTCAATAAGCCAGAATGTGGTATATGCCGACCAGGAAGGCAACATAGGACTTTTCTGCGCGGCAGGAATACCCATCAGGAAAAGAACCGGGGTGTATGGTGTGCTGCCCGGATGGACTGATGAATTCGACTGGCAGGGAATGGTGCCGTTTGATGAATTGCCTTTCAGTTATAATCCTGAGTGTGGTTACGTGGCATCAGCAAATAATAAAACAGTAGACGACAGTTATCCTTACCATATAAGCCACTGGTTTGATCTACCATACAGAGCAGACCGTATAAAGGAAATGCTATCGGAAAAGGATAAGCTTTCTGTGGAAGACTTCAAAAACATACAACTTGACCAAAAAACAAAAATGAAGGAGCTGATATTGCCCGAATTGTTGCATTCGGCAGAAAATGTTACCGAATTATCAGAAACAGAGCAACACTGCCTTACCCTGATGAAAGAATGGGACGGCGATATGCATAAAGACCGTCCTGAACCCGCCATATTCGAAAAATTCTACCATCATCTTTTAAAGAATATATTTGCCGACGAACTGGGAAGCGAACTTTTTGAAAAGCTTAGCGGCATATCATCCATAACACGTACTGCTGTTTACAGAATTTTTACCACAGGTGAATCGGTATGGATAGATGATATAACCACAGATTACACAGAGTCTCTTTCTGACATCTGTATGCGCAGTTTTAAAGAAACAGTAGGTATGCTGGCCCAACAATACGGAAATGAACCCAAAAGCTGGAGGTGGGGTGACATCCATCAATTTACACTTGGCCATCCGCTTTCAGGCAAGAAAATCCTCGACAGGCTTTTCGACCTTAGTCGTGGCCCTTTCGAAGTCGGGGGCAGTTTTCACACCGTTTCACCCTATTCTTATCCGCTGGCTGAACCTAAAATGGTGAACCACGGTGCGTCTCACAGGCATATCTATACCACTGCCAACTGGGACAATTCACATACCGTGATACCAACAGGAAATTCAGGGATCCCAGCCAGCAAACATTATTGCGACCAAACCGGTTTATATATCAATGGCCATTATCACAGCGACCATTTCAGCAGAGATGCTGTGCTTTCGCATATGGTATATCAAATGAAGTTTACAGGCAACACATCATCGCCCGACTAATTTTCCTGGGGTAAATCGGTTTTTTCGGCAAGAAACTCCGGGTAGATAACTGCCTTTTTTGATATTGTGAAGAAAAACTTTGATCCTTTGCGTGTAGCGGTATCAAGCCATATCTGGCCGCCAAGCTGTTCAACAATTCCCTTTGAAATAGACAGTCCCAGACCGGAGCCTCCAAAATTGCGTTTCAGCGATTCATCACCCTGTCTGAAACGTTCAAAAATTATTTCACGTTTTTCGGGTTCAATACCTATTCCTGTATCTGAGACAAAAAAGAGCAGTTCATGGTTTTTATATTCATAGCCAAACTCAATTTCGCCTTCAAAAGTGAATTTATAGGCATTTTTCAGCAGGTTGTTTATTACCTGCTGCAGCCTGAACGGATCGGTGAAAACAACGGCTTTATCTTCGGGTAGCCCTATTAGAGGTACAAGGCGGATTATATCTTTACCCGATGCCCTGGCCGATGTGTAAAAGAAATCATAAACCTCGCGTATCTTGTCATTCAGGTTAAATTCTACCGCATTCACGCGCAACTGGTTCGATTCAATAAGTGAAATGTCGAGAATGTCATCAATAATACGCAACAGTTGATGGCCGCTGTTCATAATTATTTCAACATATTTCTTTCTTCTTTCAAATGTAACTTCTGCTTTGTTCAGCAGATCACTAAAACCAAGAACACCATTCAGGGGTGTCCTGATCTCGTGCGAAAGGTTGGCAAGAAATACTGTCTTAAGCCTGTCTGCTTCTTCGGCCCGCTTAACCGCCAGCAACAACTCACGTTCATACCTTTCGCGTTCACTTATCTCTTTCAAAAGCTGAAGGTTCTTTTCGCTTAATTCAACCGTTCGGTCCTTGACTTTTTTGTCAAGGTTATCGTTTGTCTCTTCAAGTCTCTTTGTTGCAATAAAAGAAAAAACACGGGCAGAATAAATTACCCTTGATACAATAAAACCAATTATTGCCAGGGTAAAAACCGAATAGTATTCTGCAACTATTCTTTCATGTGGTACCTGCAAATAACGCAATGACAAAAACAGGGTTAAAAGGCTCACAGCCAATGTAATTAAAAAACACCAGCCCCTGACAAAAAATATTGTGGCAAAAGAAAAAACCCCGATAAGATAGGTCGGTAAACCATTTGCTGTTTGCGATTCTATGGCAGAAATTATCGCACCCCAGTTTAAATGAAACATACCATAGCCCAAAATAACATAATAGTGAACTTTCTTCACGGCATTTGCCGATTCTGGCCTGTAAAAATGAGAAACCACAAAAAAGAACAATGTGAAACAAGCAAGCAGAATATCGGCCTTAAAGAATAAGTCGGTTTGCTCTTCAGAATATATCCCGCTGATGTTAAGATCTGAATACAATTGAGAAACAACCATCAGTATCAGGAAGTAAGACCATAACCGAAGCCTGAGGTAGTTTGAAAAACAAATGCTTTTATAAAAATCGTCCCTGTACTGGGGAAATTTGTCAAGCGGACCTATTCTCTCTCTTGCATCCCTTAGTATATATCGGATTCCGGGAAACTTAATCATAACTTCTGAAAAATTTCAATAATAGTAAGTTATCCAAAGGAAACGGCACCCGAAAACCTTTTATCTTTTATCAGTAATAAATAATCCAGGCTTCCGCGTTTCCCGTATTTCTTATTTTTTTAAGCTCTTTCAAAGCATCTGTCTTGTCTGCAAAAGCGTTGAAGCTAACTGCATGAAGATTTCCGATAATGCCAAACTTACGGGCATTATATCCGTTTTGCTTAAGTTCTTCAGCAAGTTTGTCTGCATTGCCTTCTTCCCTGAAACATCCGGCGACTATATAGTAAAATTTTCTGTCACCGGTAATTGCAGGCTTATCAGCAGCCCTTTCTTCAAGCTGTGAAGTTGGCGCTGCAGCCGGCAAATTGCTCCCTTCCGGCGATAGATCAGCAGGTGCTACATCTGCTGCATATTCTTCAGCAGATAGTTCTGGTGATTCATCGGCCGGTACTATTTCTTCGGTAGTCTGGTTCTTATTTTTACCGAACATATCGGTAATCTTGTCATTAAAAACAAACCATGATATGATAAGCCCGTTAACCACAAGAATCAATAATATCCAGATTACAATCTGAGCAGTATTTGATTTTGATTTCTGTGTTTTTTGTTCAACAGACTTTTGTACAGGTTGAGGTTTCACAGGAGTCTCTTTCTCTCTGGTGGTTTTAATTGGTGTTACGGTTATTTTTTCTTCCTTTGGGGCGACTACCTTTTCCGGTTGCGACGGCTTACTCTCCTCTTTTTCTACACTCAGCTCAATTTCTGTTTTTTGCTCTACCGGCAGTGATTTATCCATTGTTTCTTCTTTCTTTATATTTACAGGCTCAGGAGACCTGTCCGCCTTGACTTCGGGGATAGCTGAAGGTTCCTTTTCATCTTCTTCTTTCTTCCTGGTTTTATCCTTGTCCCTCTCGTCTGTTGGTGTGGTTACACTATTCTTCTTTTCTTTTTTTTGTCCGGAGGTTTCTGCCGCTGAGATGTCGGCAAGTGACAGTTTGCCATTGCTCTCTTTAATAAGTTTCCCGATACCTTCAAAGACAATCTCTTCGCCGGAATTTAAACGGCTGTTGATATCTTCAACATACTTTGCCAGCTTGCTCCTGGCCACATCTTTGCTGATACCTTCTGAAGCTGAAAAATAATCAACCAACAATCCATCGTTATACCTGAGAAATTCATTGAAAACAACAAGCCTGGGAGATTTTTGCTTGATAATAAAGGCACCGAAATCGGGTATAATTACCCTTGCATTGGTATTGAGCAAGTCGTTGATAATTTTATTCATAACTATTCTTTATTATAACCCAAAGGAAAAAAATTTCAAGTAAAAAGTCAAACGATTTAAGGTAATTATTTCAACCAGTGCCTCAATTTGAAATTTATATTTGCTTTTAAATTTTATTCATGTAATTTTAAAACGTATATCAGAAAACCATCATTGCAATGGTTTCATTTTAAAAACAGTATAAAGGTACACTATACAAATGAAATTTAAAAAAATATTGGGGATAGATATTGGCGGCTCGGGAATAAAAGGCGCCCCTGTTAACACAAAAACAGGCAAATACCTTGAAAACAGGTATCGGATAGTGACGCCAAATCCTTCAACACCAGAGGCTGTGGCTTCGGTAATAAAAAAAATAGCCATGCACTTTAACTGGGAAGGGCCTGTTGGTTGCGGGTTCCCGGCAGTAGTGCTTAACGGCATTGTTAAAACAGCTTCGAACATAGACAAATCGTGGATAGGGGTAGATGCCTGTGAATTATTCACCAATACCTTGAAACTACCGGTAATGGTCATTAACGATGCCGATGCGGCCGGGCTTGCTGATGTAAAGTTCGGTGCAGGAAAAGGAGTTAATGGATCAATACTTATGCTTACTATAGGCACTGGTATAGGGTCTGCATTTTTTACCCGGGGAAAACTGTTACCCAACACAGAGCTTGGTCATCTTATTCTTAACGGGAAAAATGTCGAAAAATATACATCCGATGCCACCCGTAAAAAAGAAAAGCTTGGCTGGGAGGAATGGGGAAGCCGGTTGAACGAATATCTTATCGAGATAGAAAGGCTCTTTTATCCGGAATTGATCATCATCGGGGGCGGCATGAGCAAGAAAATGGAGAAATTCGCCAACTTCCTTACGGTGAAAACCCGTGTGGTACCTGCCGAACTACTGAACGATGCCGGAATTATAGGCGCTGCTATGGCAGTGCGTGCAAATAAAACAGAGGTATTAAAAAAGTTTGAAAATACACGATAACAGTCAACATACAACAAGGTAAGCCTGTCAATTCAAAAAAAGATGTCTGCAAACCCCGACTGAAAATGGTAACAGGCACCGGCACTACAAGGGTTTAAAAGGGGTACGGTTAAGTATTGACCTTCCCAGTGTAAGTTCATCGGCATATTCAAGCTCATCGCCAATAGAGACCCCCTTTGCGATGGTAGAAATCACCACGTTATAATCTTTAAATTTCCGGTACAGATAAAATCCGGTAGTATCGCCTTCCATCGTTGCGCTTAGCGCCAATATCAGCTCTTTTACAGGCTCGTTTTGTAACCGCTGTTCCAGTTCTTTAATTGTAAGGTCGTTTGGGCCTATGCCATCCATGGGTGAAATTATACCTCCCAGCACATGGTACACCCCTTTGTACTGGTGTGTATTCTCAACAGACATCACATCCCTGATATTCTCAACAACGCACACGGTAGAATGGTCGCGCGATTTCTCACTGCATATATCACAAATCCCTGTGTCTGATATGTTACGGCAAATCTTACAGTATTGCACCTCGTTACTCAGTCTTATCAGCGCATTGCCAAAACCGTTTACCATCTCTTTATCCTGCCTGAGCAGATAAAGCACAAGGCGCAATGCAGTCTTTCTGCCAATGCCCGGAAGTTTGACAAATTCATCTACAGCCGCTTCGAGCAGCTTTGAAGGGAAATTAGTATAACTCATATAAAAAATTACTGAACACTTTTCTTAAGAGGCATTAAAATTAACACCATTTCATGCGCCTAACAATTTTTTTTGAAGAATTGTTTTTAGTATCCTTGTAAAAAAATAACCAGATGAACCCGGTACTGCTTATTTCTGTTATTGCTGCTTACTTCGCGCTATTGGTAGTAATATCGCGTATTACAGGCAGAAACGCCGACAGTTACTCATTTTTTCTGGGAAACAGACAATCTCCCTGGTATCTCGTGGCTTTCGGCATGATCGGGGCTTCACTGTCGGGGGTTACCTTTATCTCTATACCGGGCGAAGTTGGCGCCAGCAATTTTTCCTATATGCAGATAGTGCTCGGTTACCTTGCCGGCTATTTTGTTATTGCCAATGTATTGTTGCCTCTATACTACCGGTTAAACCTCACCTCCATATATGTTTACCTTCAAAAAAGGTTTGGCATGGTATCTTACCGTACAGGAGCCTTTTTCTTTTTAGTCTCGAGGATTATCGGTTCGGCCTTCAGACTATATTTAGTGGCCATGGTACTTGATAAATTTGTTTTTTCACAGTGGAATGTACCTTTTTGGCTAACAGTGGCAATTACCATCATTTTTATCTGGGTTTATTCGTTTAAAGCCGGGATTAAAACAATAGTATGGACAGATACCCTTCAAACCCTGTTTATGCTGCTGGCTGTAATTATATCAATATGGTTTATTGCCAGCCAGCTTGACCTTTCACTCAAAGGCCTTTTTGAAACCATAAATAACAGCAGGTATTCACAGGTGTTTGTCTGGGAGTGGAGGCCTCCTAACAACTTCTTCAAGCATTTCCTCTCGGGCGCCTTTATAAGTATTGTTATGACCGGTCTTGATCAGGATATGATGCAAAAAAACCTGAGTTGCAGAAACCTTAAAGAAGCTAAGAAGAATGTTTACTGGATGAGTACCACGCTGATCTTCGTGAACATACTCTTTTTAAGCCTTGGGGCGCTTTTATACATCTACGCCCACTCTCAAAACCTTATTATAGAAAATTTTCAAAATACCGAGGCAGCCTGCAAAATAGGCCTTTTTGACAAAATGCTCGGACTATACAATTGCAGCCCCACCGACCAGTTGTTTCCTTACCTTTCGCTTACAAACCTTCCGTCATTAGCGGGGTTGGTCTTTATCCTGGGACTGGTTGCCGCTGCCTATTCGAGTGCCGATTCTGCACTCACCGCGCTTACCACCTCCTTTTGCATAGATTTTCTTGGGTTTAAAGAGAACGACACCCGCGTAAGGCAACGCTATATGGTTCACATTGGATTTTCGGTGGTTCTCTTTCTTGTTATCCTTGTCTTCAGAGCCATCAACAACGACAGTGTGATCAATTCGGTATTTACACTGGCAGGATACACTTATGGGCCGCTGCTGGGTTTTTTTGCCTTCGGGCTTTATACCCGCAAAAAAGTATATGATAAATGGGTGCCGCTTGTAGCCTTATTGTCACCCGTTATCTGTTATATTATGAGTGTTAATTCAAAGTCGTGGTTCAATGGTTATGTGTTTGGATTCGAAATATTGATACTTAACGGATTGCTAACTTTTGCAGGAATGTTGATCCTGAGTCGGCGGACCATTTATAAATAAGAGCTATTTTCCTGAAAAAACAACGGTTAAAAACCATGTAAAACGTATCTGATTTCTTAATTTCGCAGTCTTAAACAATCCTAAATAATATACATATGAGAAAGATTTGTACACTATTGTTGTTTGTTTTCAGTCTTTCTTCTGTCAATCAGTCTTTTGCCCAGAGATTTCTCAACAAATTGAAAGACACGACAGAAGACAGGATAATTGAAGAAATATTTAAGAAAGAAGAAAAAGAAACCCCCGCAGCGCCGCAGTCTGAAACACAGCAGGCAAACAATACACGCGGGGAAGGACTGTCAGCGGCCACAATTGATGTCCCTGCCAGTATAGATGCTGCATCAGGCTCATATAAAGCCGGTAACTATACTGCATCGAGAAATTCTATCAGGCAAGCCATACAGGGTATTGAACTTGAATTAGGGAAAAAAGTTCTTGAATCGCTGCCACAGTCTGTTAACGACCTGTCGAAGCGCGACAGCGATGACAAGGTAACCAGCTCTGGCATTAATTTCGCCGGATTGATGATTGAACGCACTTACGCCAAAGGCGACCAGGAACTTAATGTTGACATCGGGAACAGCTCGGCATGGCTTTCGGCAATAAACCTCTATTTGAGCGGCGGCGGATATGCCACCACCGAAGAACAGCCAAATTACAAGAAAATAACATTCCAGGGCTACCAGGCTGTAATAGAATTCGATGAATCCACCGGTTATAAGCTAAGCGTGCCTTTTGGCCAGTCATCAATTTTTGTGCTGAACGGGGTAAACTTCAGCAACGAACAAGAGATGATGAACGCTGCTTCGAAATTCAACATTGAAAGTATTAAAAAACAATTGGGCGAACAATAAAAAAAAACAGACTATGAAAATGAAAGCTTTTAATATTACAGTAATATTCTTTCTATTCTTTACTTATACTGCTTCTGCACAGGACTTTGATTCGAAATTGTCAGGGGCAGGTTCGTCTTATAAAAGCGGCGATCTCGACGGTGCCAGAACTGCCTTGCAGGAAGCCCTTAAAGAGGTGAATCTGGCGATAGGCCGGGAAGTATTGAAGCTTCTGCCGGAAACAATGAAAGACATGGGCTTTAACAAGACCGAAGACGATGTAAATGTAACCGGTACAGGATTTTCGGGTTTGTTTATTGGCCGTACTTATGGAAAATCAGAGACCGGCAAATCTGCCCGTATCGAAGTTATCACCGACTCGCCCCTTCTTGCAGGGATTAACGCGATACTGTCTCTGCCTGCCATAATGACCTCATCTGATTCGGGGCAAAAGCGTATTAAAGTAGGTACCTACAAAGCGCTGCTTCAATTAAATGAAGGAGAGGACGGCAAAAAAAGTTATGATATTCAGGTGCCTTTCGGCAGTTCGCTGCTTACCGTGCATTGCGAAGGATACAGTGAAGCCGATGTTACAGCCATGGCAAATACCATTCCGGTTGCAAAAATTGATGAGAAAACAAGATAAGGGAGAGTATGATAATAAGGGTAATTAGGAATTTTTTAAACGTTTAAAGGTACATTACCGGTAACAGCTTTTATCGCTCCTAATAATTAGAAACCCAAAATCTTTGGAGGACAGCATGCTGATGAGACCTCCCACTTAAAAAAGAGCCTGTCCCGTTAGGAATGACGGGACAGGCTCTTTTTTTAAGGGGAATACTCGTTTTCACGAGAAGCAGTTTAGTTTGTATTTGACATTTACTAAAATCTGAAGTCAATACCAATCCCAATAATTAATGCATCTTTTAAATAAGTATTTGTATAACTTTCACCTGTTGTAGCATCAATCTGGGTTTTATTACCATCCTGATAAACAGTATAGGCACCACCAAGATTAATCATTAGTTTATCTGTTATTTTATATCCCAAACCGAGACCTACAGTATTAGATGTAAGACTATAGCTAAGGTCAGACTGATAATCATCGCTAACCCCCGTATTTGCATGGAGAAAACCTCCACTTACTACCAATTTTTCACCAATGGCATATTCGAGTCCAAGTGCAACTTCGAAGTAATTATTATCGATTACCTTATCATTTGCAACAAGTTCACCAGTTGCATCCAGTGTTTTACCATAGTTGGCATTCTTGTCAAAATAGTAGTGAACGCCCGCAGAAGCTGTAAGATTAGAAATAATTTTGTATTGAACCCCTGCGGATAACATTGCTGGCATATCACTATGTACAATTGAATCCTGATAAAACATTCCAGCACCTTTATTATCGTTAACAGTAGTTTCCAATTCAAGTTTTGTCTTAAACTCGTATTTTAATCCTATATTAAGTTTTTCATTAAGGAATAAGTTCAGACCAATGATTGGAGTAAAACCCATTCCGCTTTCTTCTGCATCAACTTCCATATCTCCTGTTAAACCGTCAAGTACAGCTGCCGTACCATTAAGAATAGCAGCATTTACTAAAGGGACTCCAGCAGCCTGTGCAACACCTCTCAGATAATTTCCCGGAGTATAATTTCCAGCAGTCAAATTGTAAAGCGCCGGGGAACCAAGTGCATTAGGTGCGGCTACAATTTCAACATCTCTGATATGTCCGGTATAGGTATTCTTTGCAGTAACCAATCTTCCGCCAACAAATCCACTAATCAGTTCATTAACCTGATACGTGAATCCCAATTGATACCCAAAAAATACAGAACTTCCTTTAAAATAAATATCGGCACTGTAGTCTGTCAGATTTCTGAATTGCGGATCAAATGTATAACCTGCTGCCAATGCAGCATCTAATGGGGTAAGAGACATTTGTAACATGGGGATAATATTTGCAAATTGCGATTCAAAAACCGGCAATCCCTTTTCATACTCTGCCCCTCCTCCTCCACCGATTGGATTAAATCCAAATGAAACTGCAATCTTATCCTTTTTCCATGCAGCATAAACACCTGGAAATACAGGGGCTGTTACATTCCCTTCAAATGTTTTAGGATTAGGATTAAGAAATAAATAAGTGCTTGTCACATCCTTATTCTGAAATATTGTTTGTGAATTTAAGGATAAATGAAACCCATTTTCCATTTTTGTTAATCCGGCAGGATTAAAATAAACTGCATCAATATTTAAAGAAGCATCCCTCGCCGGCATCCTAACCCACGAAGCGCTCTGGTTTGTATTGGTAACAATACCCCCACCATACATAAAAACAGTTGCTAGCAGCAGAGCTGCTGTAAACATAAGTGTCTTTTTCATAGAAGTTTTGTTTAAAGTTTGTTTTTGCAAGATAATCTTAATTAACAAATAATCAAAAAAGAGTTATCAATAGCTGTTAAACAACCAACCTGTAATAAA
>JAWOHT010000035.1:0-4877 GCA_046485045.1 Bacteroidales bacterium | reverse complement strand
AGATTTCCGAGGTTCTTCATTCTGAGCTTCTATCAAAGGACGAATAACTACCTTAGTTTCTTCAATACTTTCGGGTATTCCAAGTGTATTAAACTCATCAACCTCAGGAAATGAATGGAGTCTATGTATATCCATTAAATCATTCCAGGTTATTTCTAATAATTTCAATCTTATTGATTCTATCTCCATGGTGTTTATTTTAGCATTACCGCTAACGTTCGGCGGTATGTGCAGTAGCGGCTTAGAGGCACTTCCCTTTCCGTTTAGCACAAAGTTCCTTTGAAGCACAGAGCTTCGATTTACCACTGCACCTGCTATTGCAAATACACGCTGTTAGCGGTTCGGGATTCACGTTTCTTTAGTTTTTTGTGATTTCATATCTGTATTTCATTTGATAAATTTCCGAAAGCCCTAAGTTAAAAGATTATAATTCTAAAAAATTCTCTGTCAAAAACTTCAAAGTATTCCTCAGCATCGTATTTTTCAAAAGCTGGTATAAAAAAGTCAATTGTTTTTTTCTCTCTCTTATTATATGAACGGAGGTAATCCATTTTTAACTTTGCTTCGCTTTGGATATTAAACTGTACGTTGGGTTCAGGCATTCCACTTACACCGTAAGTTTCTTTTGCAATTTCCCAATTATCTCCTGCAAATCCCCAACTTTGCAATAATTTCGCTCTTCGCTTCATTACTTCATTTACAGTATGATTTGTTAATACACTTTGATAAATATATTTGGATGAAATTAAATTTGCTTCGGCTAAATCAATCACCATTTGACTTATAAATACATGGTCAGGGTGTCCGTAAGCACCTATTTCGTTATCTAGTGTAAAAATTACAGAGGGGTTGTATGCTTGAATTATATAAAGAAATTTTTCAATAATTATCGTTTGATTGAAAATAGTATCAAACGCTGATTTTGATATGGAATGGTCCCATTTGTCTGGATCGTTTCGATATTGCGATGGCTTTAAATCAACAAACATAACAGTGTCAAGGATAGCTTTACAGGCTTTAAGATGTGCTGCGTTTTGTTCAGGTGTTCTTAAAAAACTAACTACTGCTATCTCCCAACCCTTCTTATTTAGTTGAGAAATTGTTCCAGACATGGCACACATATCATCATCGTGTGCAATTACAATCATTGCCCTTTTAGGGGAAATATTTTGCAGTATCGTGTCTTCTGGATAAGTTTCTGTTGCCGCAAATTGATAAATATTTTCTCTTTTACCGCAGGATGATAAAATCAAAATAAATAATATCAATGTATAGTACCAGTTTTTGTTTTTCATAGTGCTAATATTTAATGTTTTAATAGTTTTAATCTAATTACATTACTTCACAATATCGCTTTTTTATATTATTTCTTCGTTGTTATTGTCTTTAGCCTGACCGCCGACCACTTAGCGGTCCTCTTTAGCCAAAAGATTCTCGCGGTGCGGAGCGCCAATGACATATACCGACCTGTTACCTGCTGGGCTTTTTTGTGCCTAATTTGATTTTAATAGGGTCTTGTCTCGTATCAAAAACATCGGTGACTAGTATGCCTTCTTTGACCCTTTTATAGATTATTTTATAGTTGCCTTCGACTAAGTATCTATGATCTCCGCCAAGTCTCTTAAGGGTTGGCTCAACTTGTCCGGATAACTGATGTTTAATAAGCTGCCTGGTAGCAGAGAATATTTTGAATCTGATTCTATGAGCAACACTTAGGCTGGCGACCTCTCTATAATATTTGTAAATATCAAATAGAGAATTAGCTGCAAAATCAGTCCAGATAACTTTCATAAGGCTACCAAGATTCCGATTCTTTCTCTAAAGCTTCTTGAGTCTTATACCTACCTGTTGAATATTCATTGTTAGATTTCTCAGCTCTTTCCAACAATTGTTTTTGAGTGAAAGGCTTAAGCTTTCTTTCAGACCGGACTTTGTTTTCTAAGATGGTAACCTCAATTTTATTGAATATGCTTTCATCTTCAAGTCCGGCTATATATTCGATAGCATTGAGCTTTCTAGTTTGTAAGTCCATGATAAAGGTTTTTACAAATATACAACAGAAAATTCTACTTTATGTTGACTCGTCAAAGCCTTGCAGGTAACGTTCGGCGGTATGTGCAGTTGCCTCAGAGTCGCAGTGGCGCGCCGTGCCCCGTACCGAACGCAGTGAAGATCGGGGTGTTTTTGCACTCGTGGTGCGGTGCAAAGTTATACGGTTTGTAGTTTATTCTCGCGTTGGCAAAAACCGTGACACCAGGAGGGGGTCCCCAGGCGGTGCCGGGGCGGCCTGCACCGCGCAATGGTTTTTGCCCGGCGGCTTTAGCCGCAAAGCCGGGCTGATAAAGCACCAACTGGTTTTGGAGTGCCGGTCTGGCGGATCGGCGCGCAAAAACCAGTCGCGGTGCGGAAGAGCCAATGACATATACCGACCTGTTATGCGCAGAAACACTTCATATTAATGCATTAATAGCATCTCTAATTTCTTTATCTGTTGAATCCTTACTGTATCCTCTAATTATTTTGCGAATAATTCTGTTTTCATCCAGAATAAAAAAGACTGGGACCCCAGAGATTTGATAAAGCTTTTTATGCTCATCGGTAGAAAGCAGGTACAGATAATTGATTTTGTTGTTGGAGATATACCTTTTTACTACCTCAGGATCATTGCTCCAGGTCTCGACTGCAATAAGGTCAAGGTCATCTGGGGTATAATCATTCGGGAGGTTCTTTAAAAAGGGAACTGACAAATGACAGAAACCGCATCCGATTCCAGTAAATTGAATTAATATAACTTTGCTATTGAAGTTCCTCAAACTAATTGGATTATTATCCGAGTCAATCAGATTCAATTCAGGGGCTTTCTTATTTGTCAGGTCCATGATTGCTTCACTTTGGTTTTTCCTGGTCAGTAGTGTGAAACCGTCAGGTATATAGTTTGCCACCTTGAATTCTTCAATTTTGTTATGATTAAAAACGACATTTTCTACTGATTCCCAGCTTAAAGTGGATACTAGGTTTCTTCTATACTTGAAAGGTAAATTGTCAGCCTTGTTTATCCAGATGTCATATTTGGATAATGGTTCAGTGTACCGTGGATCGTTATAGTAGGATTTCCCGAAGAATTCAACAGACTTGCCGTAAACTGTCAACCGGAACAACATAGTGTCAGCGAGGTCAATCAGTTCAACTGCAATACTGTCTTTAGTGTTGAGAGCATATTGTATTATGCTCTTTGTATAATTGTAGAAGGGTGGTCTCACAGGTCTGAAAGGGTGCCTTGCGATTTTAAAACTGTCAACAGAGATTGTTTTTTCATTCCAATTCATGAATACTAAGGCGTTACCGTCATAAACCCAACTTGCTTTGTGTGTAGCATCTTGTTGCACTACCGTTAAAATTGAACCAATTGTCGTATCTGATGGATTAAAATATTCTTCAGTTTGTGTTGAATATGTAACATACTTTAAAGTATCTCCGGGCATACTCCCTGATAAAGTTGAGGAATATGTTGCAGATTCAATCTGTGAGAGACTGTTTAATACTTTTTTCAGGTAGGTATTGACATCACTCTCTACACGGCAACTATTTGTTAAAACTACCAATGAAAATAGGGCTACAAGAATTAAGACAGAGTGGATTTTCTTTTTCATTATTTGGTGTATTGATTTGAATTTATCTTCTATTTTGTGTTTTTGCGCATAACGTTCGGCGGTATGTGGCGTTGGCGCAGAGTCGCGGTGGCGCGCCGTGCCCCGTACCGAACGCAGTGAAGGTCGGGGTGTTTTTGCAACTCGTGGTGCGGTGCAGGATTAAGCGGTTTGTACTTTATTCTCGCGATGGCAAAAACCGTGACACCAGGAGGGAGCCCCCGGCGGTGCCGGGGCGGCCCGTACCGCCAGCCACAAGACTATCCTCTTTAGCCAGAAAGTTCTCGCGGTACGGAAAAGCCAATGACATATACCGACCTGTTATAGCCAGTGCTTATTATTAAGGTCTATGTATGAGGTTTATCTCTGAAAGTTCTTGTCCAATTTGATGAATTCCAAGAAGAATCTTCTCAGTTTGGGCATCAGATGGTTTCTTGCGACCTTGCACATACTGTGAAAGTAGGGTTGGATTCATTCCAATCTTGTTGGCAAGAAACTTAGCATTAATAACCTTGTAGAACAGAAAGAATTGCTTGAAGTCAATCTCAAACTTAAGGTTCTCTTGTGCAATCTGAATATTTTCTTCTTCAAAGTAGAGATTTGCAGCTTCAAGTGCATTATCTATCAATTCAGGAATTGTCCTGCCCGAAGTGTAGATAGGATAGTCTTCAGAAAAAGCTGAGAAGCCCGTATCTGTCTTTTCAACTATCATTTTAATCTTCTTCTTTGTTGCTTTCATCACCGCCTCCTTTTCAATTTTCCTACTTCAACCCAGCATCTTTACGAATTTTTCTCTCAAGTCCTTTACCAACCTCCTGGCTTCCATGATTAGGGAAGATGATAATTCCCGGTTTCTTGTTATGCTTAAGTTTTACGTGCGATCCTTTTTGTGAAACCGGATACCAACCATCTTTTGTCAGGATCTTGTATAGTTCAGAACATTTCATGCACTAATGTGGGTCACAATTTCACTACAAAGGTAAACAATAATTTACCTATATGCAAATTCTATTGTATGTTTTTGCGTTGGCATTGGCTATAACGTTTGACAATATGAAACGGTTGGGTTTTCGGACTGCGTTCCTATCCACCGTGGTAGAAATTTGGAGCGGGAACCAAAGCCCCGCAAACCACTGAACCCCAACTGTTTTATATTGTGTGTTATGGGCTGTATTTTTATCTCATTTATCATTTATAAATCCTAATATTATCTCATTAAACTTTTCTGGT
>JAWOHT010000290.1:0-9382 GCA_046485045.1 Bacteroidales bacterium | reverse complement strand
TTAAAACTTCGCTTGGTCCATGATGAAATGGCTGTTACATAGGTAACAATGGTGTCCCATGGCGCTGTGGGTGAAGTTCTGAATAACAATCTTAAATGGTCGGTTCCTTCGATAGACTGCGCCTGTGTATGATAAAAAGTCAGACGTGGTTTTACGGCTGAACTTAAATCTATTGGAGCAGACACAAGGTTCCTGATTTGGGATCCAAATGCAGGCCTATAAAAGAAAGCATTGAAATTTCCGTGAAACGCAGAAACCGGATTCAGATCATTACCGCCGTTTTGATAGGTCCATTTAATGTAATCATCAGGTAAACTCAGCCAGTTACGAGGTGTATTCTCAAAACTTTCGTTCAGATAGTAAATAGTGGTGTCTGTTTGTGCATGCACATACATGTAAATCAATAAGACCGCAAAGATGAATATAACTTTCTTCATTTCTCAATTATAAAAAATAACGCCCGACAATGTTTATCTCCTTAATAAATAACAATTATACTGAATTTACGTATAAATTGTTAAAAAGTTTTAAACACAGATTAATAACTATTAACTATTATTGAATAACATTACTTTTTGGTTCAATTTTCTGATTAAACCGACTGTTATGAGTAAAAAAATACACATATTATTTATTTCATTGTCACTGATGGTTTCTGCTTTTGGCCAGATAGACAATGAATTTTGGTTTGGAGCGCCCGATGTAACAGGAGGGCATACTTGCGGTACAAATCCAACCCCAGGGCATGGACGCCCGGTAAGTATTTATGTAACAGCAGAGCAGGCTACAACAGTAAAAATTGAGATGCCGGGAAATCCGTTTTATACCCCTGAAGAATTTTCCTTATCCGCCGGTGAACACAGGAAGGTACAGATTACCCCGACATATACTCCTGATGTTTTTGAGAATGTCCCAATGAGTTATCCTCCCGGAGTTGGTCAAACCATTCATAAAAAAGCTTTTCATATTACCTCCAGTCCTGGAAATATTACTGCATATTATGAACTAGACAATGACTGTAACAGGGATATATTTGCATTTAAGGGCAAGAATGCGTTGGGAACCGACTTTTATGTTTCCACACAGAATTATTTCAATAACGGTAGTTATTCCCCGACACCATACAGCGGATTTATTATAGTTGCCACCGAAGACGGGACAACAATTACTATTCAAAGAAACGGTTCTTGGCAGTTTTTCACAGGTGCACCTGCTGTTGAGACAATTGTTCTTAACAGGGGAGAAAGTTTCCCTTTTGTGGCCAGTAGTCAGGACGCAGCGCAACACATCATGGGGGTGCATGTAACATCCGATAAGAAAATTGCCATTACCTGGTATGATGATTCGATGGCTAAGGGTTCATGCAGGGATATTGCCGGCGACCAGCTTATACCGACCAACCTGATTGGTAATAATTATATCGTAATGAAAGGGGATGTTCAGGCCAGCAACGGCGGTGAACGTATTTTTATAACTGCCATTCATAACGGAACAACCATTGAGGTGGATGGTGTTGTGCAAACTACCATTAATGCAGGACAAACATGGAATAAACAGGTTAATAATATATATGAATATATTGAGTGTACCCAACCGGTATATATTAATCACATTTCAGGTACAGGAGGAGGTTGTGAGCTGGCCGGTTCAACCTTACCAACCATAGATGGCTGCACCGGATCGCATGGTGTTACATTTACAAGAGGGATGAATACCACCGATCCGCTAAGGTTAAACCTGATGGTGCGCAACGAAACCAGTAGTTTAAATCCGTTTAAGAATAAGAGTGTTGAATATTTTACCCTTAAAGTGGGAAACAATATTTTTCCAATTCCTAAAACTTTTTTCATCTTCCTGCCAGACAGCTCATGGGCAGTTCTCGATAATAACAATCCAGCCGTGAATATATTTTTCACACAGGCAGGCAGGATTACACCTGGTACTACAGCTACCATTTCAAATCCAATTAGTCGGTTTCACCTGGGTGTCCAAAATGGCGGGCCCGGCAATGGGGGAAAATACGGATACTTCTCAGATTATGCATCCAACAGGGGAAGCGCCGGTATCGGGGGGCCAAAAGCGCCACCCATAGATACCTATTGTAATCTCGATCCCATTATGTTTGCTGTTGAAGGAGGTATTGCTTATAAATGGTTCAGTCTGGCACCCAACCTGGGTGATACTGTATATTTAAACAGTACGACAGATAGTGAGGTCTATTTAACTCCTCCAAATCCCGGTGTTTATAAATTCGGTGTAACAATTTTCAGGGAATGCTATGATGACACTATCATTTATGTTCAGGCAAGGGTAATAAACGGGCCGGTGGCAGATTTTACCGTGTCAGGCACAGTGGGTTGTTCGCCATTCAGCCCCTTATTTAACAATACAACCGATATTGCACTGGCAGACAAGATGCTGTGGAATTTTAATGCTGTTAATTATACCGACACCATCAGTCAGGCATTCCTGCCAAATCCTTTCAATCATACTTTTCCTGAGAATTTTACAGATTCAATACAATACTATCGTGTTAAACTTACGACCTGGGGCCCGTTTGGCTCCTGTCCCAGTTCGCGTGAAAAAACAATTTCTGTGAAACCAGGAGTCAGTTCTCAGTTTACTGTTGACGATTCAATAGGTTGTTCGCCATTGACAGTAAATTTCAATAATCAGTCTACAGGGCATATTAATTCAACAGGCTATTACTGGGACTTTGGCGACCAGACACAGTCTTTTGACAGCCTTCCAAGTAAAACCTATCATAATTATGGATTTAAAGACTCAATATTTAATTCCAGGTTAATTGTTACATCGTTATTCGGATGTAATGATACCGCTTCGAAGGATATTGTTGTCCACCCTTATATAAAAGCATCGCTTGCCCTTGACACGGCATTGGTCTGCTCTCCCATGCAACTTCAGCTAAAGGTTAACAACTCAATAGGGGTTGATACATTTAAGTGGCATATTGACTATTCAGACAGAATAGCCAACCTTAAAACCCTGAATTATTCACCATTACTGATCAGTCACTCCGATACCAGCCTCTCGGCCCCCGATACGGTTAAGATAGACCTTGTGGTGCTGAACCGTATGGGGTGTGCAGATACCTTTCCCGAAAGACGGGTGATCGTGATGCCCGAGGTTAAGGCAGATTTTGATATTGACAAGTCAGAAGTATGCGATTCTGTGAGGGTGAATTTCAACAATTTCTCTTCCGGATACAAATTACATTATCTTATTGATTATGGTAACGGGGTTTCCGCTGTTGATTCCATTAAAAGGAATTATACGCACCGTTATTTTAACCGCACCACATCAGATGTGGTATATAACGCCAAATTAACTGTTACTTCAGATAAATTATGTATTGATACCAAAGATACCACCATCCTTGTCCATCCTTATGTAAAAGCCAATTTTGCACTTGATTACCTTAATAACTGTGCCCCCATTGATATTAATGTTACAAACCTGAGTACCAATGTTGACACCTATCATTGGAACTGGGGCGATGGCAAACCATCAAGCAGTTCCGGGGCGCCATACCTGGCACATCAGTACTGGAATCCTTTGCCTGACAAAGATACAACGTATACGCTTAAACTCAAAGTTACCAGCGCTGAAGGGTGTATTGACTCCACTCAGCGCCAGATACTTATTTTCCCCCAGGTTGTCGCAGCCTTTGACATTGACAAGAGTGAAGGTTGCAACCCGCTTAATATTGCATTTCAAAATAATTCAGCAGGTAAAAATCTTTCGTATAACTGGCAGTTCGGCTCAAGTATGTCCGGTTCAGAGAGTTCTAAACTGTTTCAGCGTACCTTTAACCATTACAGCCCTAATGACTCAGCTTTTAATGTGACCCTTACCGCTTTTAACAGCTATGGTTGCGACAGCAGCGTTTCAAAACCTGTGAAGGTATATGCATATATTGATGCTGACTTTATTGCTGCTAAAGGCGATAGCTGTTCACCTTTCAATATAAGGTTAACCAACCGATCGCCGGACGGGGCAAAATCTTACCAGTGGAATTTCGGCGATGGTACCCCCGTGAGCACAGCATTTGAACCTGCCCATACTTATCATAACACTTCTCTTTCAAGCAGGACCGACAACCTGAGACTGGTCGTTAAAAACAACCATGCCTGTTACGATACCATGATTAAACCCATCACCGTTTATCCAGAGTTAGATGCAGGTTTTACCATAGATAAAACCGAAGGATGCCAGCCATTAACTGTTAACTTTTTAAGTAACAGCACAAATATTATAACGGGAACAGATTTTTACTGGAATTTTGGTGACGGTACCTTTTCTACACGCACCAACCCCCAGCCCCGCGTATTCAGCAACAACCAGGATATAAGCATTAACCGCACCATCAAACTCAATGCCATGAGCAGATATGGGTGCTCTGACAGCGCATCGCGCGATATCATTATATACCCGTTTATTTTTGCCAAATTTGCTGTTGACAAGGCATCTGTATGTTCCAACGAGCAGTTTGAAATAGACCGCTCGGCATCTTTCGGCGGCATTAACCAGTACCTGTGGGATTATAACAACGATGGTTTTACCGATGACACCAGCGCTTTATCTGTGTTAAATCATGCTATTAACAATTCCACACGATTTCCACAGAATAATACGATAAAGCTTACGGTAACAAACCTGCAGGGTTGCGATACAACATGGACACAGCAAATTGTAATAAATCCCGCAATTACTGCATCATTCAACATTGATGATATAGCGCCCTGTTATCCGAACAATACGCTGTTGCAAAACACCTCATTATTTAAAGGAACTGTGGCCACTAAATTTTTGTGGGATTTTGGGGACGGATCGGTTTCAACCAGCACCGATGATATTGTTCCTTACCTGTTTCGTAATTTCGATAACTTCACTGACAAAGAGTACACTATAAAACTGATTGCTGAATCGGATTATAAATGCACAGACACTGTCAGCCATACCATTACCATACACCCTAAACCCAAGGCCGATTTCAATTTCCCGGTTACCGTTGATTGTCCTCCCTTTCCTGTAACATTTACCAATATTTCAAGAGGAACAGATCTTACCTACCATTGGGATTTTGCCGATGCAACCGGTGTTTCAACAGAGAAAGACCCGACACATATTTTCAGCAACGACGGCTTTGTTATAAGTGAAAACAATATTGAGTTAATTTCAACAACCCAGTTCGGTTGCAGCGATACGGTTTACAAACCCATACTGGTGTACCCGAAAGTGGATGTTGACTTTGATGCTACGGCATGGAAGGGTTGCAGTCCGATGGTCATCACTTTCGATGGTTCTGCGGTTAACCAGAATTATGTGATATGGTATCTTAACAATGACGCATTCAGTACACTGGAGAACCCGACTTACAGGTTTGTGAACAATACCCCCGATAACCAGACTTATAATATCAGGTTCAAAGCAACTTCGTTATATAACTGTACGGCCGATACTGTTAAGCAGATTTCCATATATCCCAGTCCCGCCACGGAGTTTATTCCCGACCCTGTGCTGCAGGATTTTAATACCGAAACAGACATTACCACGGTTCAATATAAAAACTATACACAGCACCAGGATATAGGCCCATGGGAATATCAATGGGATTTTGGCGATGGGACAACCGGTTCCAATACCGAAGAATCTTTTATTAAGGAGTATACCATTTGGGGTGACATAAAAAATAAAAATAAGATTCCTGTGAGCCTGGTTACCTGGAACAGAAATAATCCGGAATGTCGCGATTCGGCGCAACACGATATTATCATCAATCCGCCGTTGCCTCAGATAGACATTGCCGAAGATGTGGCAGGATGTGAACCGTTAACGCTGAATTTTACCTCAACAACAAAATATATTTATGAAGACAGCTATAGCTGGGACTTTGGCTTTAACGGCCAGACCGGCACCGGCTCAGCGCCCGAATTTACTTATACCGAACCGGGAGTGTACATTGTAAAATTGGTTGTTGAAGGAGACGGTGGCTTGAACTGGGACTATAAAAAAGTTGTTGTTCACAGCAAACCTGAAATAGATTTTACATTTGCCCCGGGTTTGGTGATGTTACGCAGTCAGACCGAAGACGACACCCCCGTGAAGTTCTTTAACAGCACTATGCTTGGGAATGATTATACATGGGAATTTGGCGATGGGCAGACCTCCTTTGAAAAGGAACCTGCTCACGTTTACGAGGATACCGGAAAATTTTATGTGACCCTTGTTGCCACAAGTATCGAGGGGTGTACAGACACCATGCTGAGTGAAATACCGGTAATTGTTGAAGGGGCAAGGCAAATGGCATTTCCCAATGCATTTATTGTTGACCCTTCAGGGCCGGCCGATGAAAATTACGACCCGTCAGAGCCAAACCGGGCTGTTTTCAGGCCTGTGGCCAAAGGTGTTGAAAACTATCGTCTTGAGATATACAACAGGTGGGGTGAGCTGATTTTTGTTTCAGAAGATGTTAACAAAGGCTGGAATGGATATGTTGACGGCAAAATGATGAAGCAGGATGTTTATATCTGGAGGGTGACCGCAACATTCACCGACGGAAAACCCTTTATGAAAGCAGGGGACATCACGCTGCTGGTAAAACCCGCTTCGGGACATTAACCAAGAAACCTTGAAATATCCTGCAAACCAACGGTCAGCCACATTGGCAATGGATGTTATTTTCAGGTTGTTTATAACTCGGTATATAATAATTACTTAAAAAAAAGAATTATTAATATGTTTGGACGAAAAAATAAAACATAAATTGATAAAGAGCGTAAAAAGCATAGGATTTACACCTGAAACATTGAAGTGAAAAGGATTATTATATTCATATTATTTGTGGTTGTAAGCATAACAGGATTTGCTCAGGATCCTCAGTTTTCTCAGTTTTATTCCAACCCATTGTACCTTGCACCTTCTTTTGCAGGTTCCTCTGAAGGCAGTCGTGTTGCTCTCAGTTACCGAAACCAGTGGTTTCATCTACCGGTTAGTTTCGTAACTTACAGCTTCTCATACGACCATTACTTTTCGGGCTATAACAGCGGTGTTGGGCTTTTTCTTTTAAAAGATGCTGCCGGGTCGGGAGAACTCGGCACCATGAACGCAGGTTTGCAATACTCATATAATTTTAAAATATTTAATACATGGCAGGTAAGGCCGGGGCTTCACTTTTATTATATTGAACACGGGCTTTCATACAATAAGCTGGGCTTCATTGATCAGACCATGAATGCTCCCCCTATTGACGAGAGTTATCCGTCTGTAATTGATAAGGTGAGGGATGTTGACCTCGCGACCTCTTTGCTGATCTATTCAAAGAAATTCTGGATGGGAGCCAATTTTGACCATCTTCTCAGTCCGAATATTTCATTGTATGCCGATAAACACAAAATACCAATGCGGGTAAATGTTTTTGGCGGGGTTGAAATAAGAAGAAGAGGACGGTTACTCAACCCAATTGACGAAACCATGACCATTGCATATATGTTTCGTTCACAGGGCACCAATACCCAGTTAGACCTTGGGGTATACTGGCATCGCAACCCGCTTGTACTGGGATTGTGGTACAGGGGCATCCCGCCAATGAATTCGCAACGCGGCGATGCATTTATCATTCTGGTAGGTTACAAAACTCCTTATTTTAATATCGGATACAGTTACGATGTTACCATTTCGAACCTTATCTCGCATGCCATTGGCTCGCACGAGATCACGATGAGCTTTAAGTTTCTTCTTCCCCGAAGGTCAAAACTTGGGTCAGTGCCATGCCCTGAATTCTGAAAATCTTCAAATAATGCAGATGGTTCACGATAAAAACCATTATTTCGTGATATTTTAGGGTTTTTATTTGCATTTCTATGATAAAAAAAATATTATTGCAATAAAAACGTTTACATTTTTGATTCTGCCAAAGTAATTATAAAATACTAATAACATGATATATAGAATATGAAAACGATTACATGGATGCATTGTCTTCATCGTCAATCCAATACTATAAGCTACACCGACTCAATAAAACCTTTATCATAATAAAAAACCAATAAAATTAAGCTATGAAAAAAAATCTGATCATTTTTATCTTGAGTGTTTTTATTACCGGCGGGCTTCTTGCCCAGGTAAGGGTAACAGGCAAGGTTACCAACAATTCCGGTGAACCGATTCCAGGGGTAAATGTGTTGATCAAAGGTACCAACGAAGGTGCCATTACCGATCTGGATGGCAGGTATATTTTGCCTGATGTGAATTCCGAAGCAACGCTCGTATTTTCTTTTACAGGCATGCTTATGGAAGAAGCAGAGGTTGGGAACAGGACTGAAATTGATATGATTTTGATTGATGATATTTTGGCCCTTGACGAGCTGGTTGTAATTGGCTACGGTACACAAACAAAACGGTTTGTTACCGGGTCTGTTTCTTCGGTTGACATGGAAGAGATAAAAACGATAAGCCCTATTACCAATGTAACACAAGTGCTTGGAGAAGTAGCCGGAATGCAATTCCTGAATAATGGCAGGCCTGGCCAGGGTGGTACCCTGCTTTTGCGCGGAAAAAATTCACTGGCTACGAATACAGACCCATTGATCGTTATTGACGGTATTATTTTTGAAGGCAGTCTTTCCGATATCAACCCGCAGGATATTAAAACCATTGATGTGCTTAAGGATGCAGCTTCTGCTGCCATATATGGTGCAAAAGCCGCCAATGGGGTAGTGATGATTACTTCCAATAAGGGAAGATCGTTCAAACCAATGATCAGGGTCAATGCAACATATGGCATATCCGAAGCTGAACGCTGGCTGAACATGCCAACAAAAGAAGAGTATATACAAAGAAAAAGGGATTTTTACACGCAACAGCTTGAAGTGGCAGGCAATGATTATGGAGTGGATATTAATGATGTAAGCAAGTTATTAAAACCTGAAGAATATGAGAATGATAGTGTCGGGAAGTTTATGAGTTTTGAAGATTTAGTCGGAAGACAGGGAAAGCTGTCAACATTTGATTTAAGTGTTTCGGGAGGGTCGGAAAATACAAGCTATTTGTTTTCGGTATCTGTGAATGAAGACATCGGGCTAATAAAGGGCGACAAAGAAAACAAAGTTTCTTTCAGAATGAACCTTGAATCAAAAGTTACAGATTGGTTAACATTCGGTACCGCATCTTTTTTCACCCACAGGGACCTTTCAGGAGTTGTGGCCGATTTGTCTGATGCCTACGATAATTCCCCCTTTGGTACTTTCTATTATCCTGATGGCAATGTGAAATATACTCCTGTTACATCTGAAGCATCTGTATTCAACTCTTTATATTTATATGAACTAACCGATAATAAAGAGACCAGAAAGAATATGTT
>JAWOHT010000236.1:0-2518 GCA_046485045.1 Bacteroidales bacterium | reverse complement strand
GCTCCAGCTATGACGGATGGCAGGCCAAAGGGGGAAAATCTTTAGGGGAAAGAGCCGTAGAAGACGTCGATCGCATCCTTCAGGAACATAAACCGGAACCTCTTCCAAAAGAGCTTGCCAAGGCAGTACACAAAGTCACGGAAGACGCTGAAAGTAAAATCTGATACCAGCCTTAAAAACTCATTTTATTCTCACTCAAAGCGCCGGATTTTCATATCATCATGAATATCCGGCGCTTTTTACTGTTTAACAGATACCTACGTAGAGTGATTCTTTACCGGGAACCTTTCTACGTCATACCGGCGAAGGTAAGAATGACAAGAAAACTTTGCCGAAATGGAATCACTCAATCTGGTATTCACAAAAATAATACAGTGCAAACTTGGATAAAATACACTCTATTCCTGATTTTATTTTCGGGCTTATGATTTATCTTTAATCCCATAAGAAATTTAGTAAATTAATGGGTTATCGAAAAATTAACAAATCTCACCCCAAAAAAAGGGTTAATGACCTGTATGCGAACTACTAAAGCGTATACCAAGCGGTGAGCTCTTGATGCAGTCTTAATTTCTTCCATTAAATGCCAGGAGGAAGAGGATAATTTTCGAACCTTGAAGCAGTTGAAACCTGATGTCTGAAACCGATTGTCCTCGCATCCAAACCAATCTAACCATTCCATTACGGAGGTAAAAAAATGATGTATATCGGACATTTTTCTTTTGACGAGATCAGTGAAAATTCGGAACGACACCATGGATACTTTACTTGTATGGTTGACACGGATAACGTGGATCTGGCCGTTGAATTATTCCAGTCCCTTATCAAAAAGATGAAAGTGGAAAACAGCAGCTTTGCGGATATTGCCGAGGTTTATGTCGAAGATATTTTCGAGATCCGAAAAGTTCCGAAAACCGCGACGATTCTCCGCATGCAGTCATCAGCCGGAGAATTTCCAAAATCAGTGAGCCGGACCCTTCCGTTTGTAGAAAACGAAGAAATTACCGCTTACGGGTGGGCACCTGATGTTCGCAAAATCCAAGCGGCGGAAAAAGACAAGGTTCTGGAAATGGAACCTTTCTTGAGCTTTACATGATTTAACAGGTATAGCCTTCCCTTTGCTCGCCTTATTTTCCGATAGCTATCTTCCTTGAAAAATTTATTCGATACATGTAAGATTGCCGCAATCGAATGGCTGAGCAAACTATACCAGAACAATGATCCTCGTATAACAATCATTTGAAAAATCAATGTGAGAGAAGATCAAATTCCCGATTGGAAATCACCCACGACCCTGCGGTGTAAACATTATTATGAGCAAAAATTATCTGAATTTAATCAATAAAGAATTTACCATAAAAATATATGTAATCATATTCGTATCACTAATGATTGCTTTATTATTTATATTTATTATTCTTAATGTAAATAGTTTATATAAATATAAAAATAAGGAAAAAAACTTGATCAATAAAATTACTGATCTTGAAAAGAAAAACGGAATTTCCGAAACAACAATTAACCAATTAAGCAGAAAAATTGCTAAATTTGACCAGGTATTACAATCTGTTCCACCTTCCCCTGATTTAAAAACAAACAATATTGACGATCTGATAAGCCATTTAAAAACAGATTTGAAAGAACGAAAAGATCTAATACCATACAAGGGAGTTCTAGGTGGCACAATGGGGTTCTATGATGATAAAAGCATCCATATACTAAACTACAAGTGGGTTTATGCACATTTTGAAGACGGACATATTGGCGGAGAAATGTTGTTGGAATATGACATATCAGAGGATGGAAAAATTAATTGGAAAGTTATTGCTTCTTTTCCATAAGTTGACAATTCCCATATCTCTATTTGCTTTCCATGAAAGAATCCACTAAATGAAAGTTCATGGCCTATTTATTTCTCATAATGAGTACCCTGTTCTGGTCGGGAAACTTTGTCCTCAGCAGAGGAATTGCAGAAATAATCCCTCCTGTAGCCCTTGGATACTTTCGATGGATTATGGCTTTTTTGATACTACTTCCTTTCACTTTAAGGTTGATTTTTCGACATAGCCATCTGATCCTGAAACATATCCGATATCTCCTGGCACTGGCTTTTCTCGGGGTAGCCGCCTTCAACACTCTCATTTACCAGGCAATGCATTATACCACGGCCATTAATGCAGTTCTTGTCGTCTCGTTTATTCCAATTCTGATCCTTATTATTTCATCAGGGGTATACAGGGAAAAACCAACGCGGATTCAACTGGTTGGAATTCTGGTCTCTATCACCGGGATTGCAACAATTATTTTAAAGGCGGACATCAACCGACTGATTCAGCTTTCTTTCAACACAGGCGATCTGCTTGTCCTTATAGCAGCCTTTTCCTGGGCCGCCTACTCCGTCATGTTGAGAAGTTTTCCAAAAGAACTGCATCCACTGGTTTTTCTTCAGTCTATTATCTTTCTCGGGTTGATTATCCTGACACCATTTTATTTTGCGGAACTCTATTTCAGGGGCGGA
>JAWOHT010000249.1:0-20272 GCA_046485045.1 Bacteroidales bacterium | reverse complement strand
CCAGGCTTTTATTATCGCCTATCAAACCAAGCCCGCTTTTTGGTTTTATCCTGCCCCTATGTTTTTCGTAATTAGGTTGTGTAGTGTCCTGTATGCATAAGACATGGCCACAATTCTGCCCACATGATCCTGTTATGGCTGCTTTTATTGCAGGTACAGTTACCTTTTTATTTTCTAACATACGATAATTGCCCATAGCCTCTGACCATTTTCCAGATACCTTATTTATTGATACGCTTTGATGTTTTATCACAGCCTTAATAAACCGGTTTGCCCGGTTCTCTAATCTCTTGCTTGAGAATTGTTGATTAAAATTAATGTAAGATTGTTTCATTTTTGCTATTTATTTGTTTATTTTGTATAGCAATCACAATCTTATCTTTCGTCCATTATTTTTTTGCCAACATAATCTCTGTTATTTCATCTGTAAATCCTATCAATATTATCGCCCTGATGTTTTTATTGTTTTTTTGAAACTGTTCAATATCAAAAAATGTAACCGGTTTTTGTTTATCCATCTTTATTGATGTTAGCGGTTTGCCAAATTCTTTTATCCATTTAAATACTGAAACATGGCTTACACTTATTACTTCTCCTATTGTTCGGTAATCAAATCCCGATAGGTACATTAATAAGGCTTCTCTTTTCTTATTTATTGGTTTACCTATGTGTTGAACGGTAAATCTATAATCACAATTTTTACATCGAAACCTTTGTCTTTCATTTACTATACCATCTTTTCTTATTTCTATCGATCGACACTTTGGACATATTTCCATATTGAATTTTTGTCCAAATTTAATCAAACTATATTAAATTAACTAATATATTCTATGAACACATCCAATTGTCTTTAATTCAATTCTTTTCAAATTGTTGTGTATAAACAGTAGCTTTAGGAGAGGGGAAGGGGTGAGGTGACATAAAAAGATGTTTTTAGAGGTGCTCTTGAGTAAGTTCACTTTTCGGACATTCTTCTCCTGATAACTATATTAAAAATGGTCGTAAATAAAAATTAAGGTTATGAATACTTTTATAAAACTATTGAAATACATTAGTCTATGCATTATCCCCTTATTTTTTTCATGCAAAGATTCAGAGGAGGTTCTTAAGCAGCTTTATTTTGTTGACAATACCTTGCCTGCTGAAGATCTTTCAGCAAAGGGGGGTACATTCAGTTTTGAAGTGGAATGGGCATATACGCAGTGGAGGGTTCTATCCGGTGCGGTAATCAAGGGACAGCAGTTTATTGAAAATATTTCACCCGGTATTGCCGGATCAGTAGAAGGGAAATTCTCACAGACAACTGTTAACGTTGATTTTAAAGCAAATAGTACCCACGAAATAAATAGCCAGGAATTAATCCTTGCCTCCTTGGATGGAAAATTCAGGGAGGAAATTGTTTTATCCCAATCACCGTTGGGATTTGAGCCATTTGATTTAATAATTGATCCTGTTAAAACATATCAGACCATTACCGGTTTTGGGGGGGCTAACATGATTTGGGGATCAGATTACCTCTCAACTGCTGAGATGGAACTTGCTTTTGGCACAGATGATGGCCTTGGCCTTTCAATCTTAAGGGTTCGGTTGTCATCAAATAAAAGCGATTGGGCTGGATTAGTGAGTGTTATTAAGAATGCCAATGCGCGGGGTGTAAAAGTTTTGGCTTCACCCTGGTCGCCTCCTGCTGCCTGGAAAAGCAACAATTCCACAAACGGGGGAGGCTATTTGTTGCCTGAACGGTATGGCGATTTCGCTGGTTATATAAATGAATTTATCACATATATGAGTACAAACGGGGCAGTTGTTGATGTGGTTTCTATTCAAAACGAACCAGACTGGAAGGTTAACTATGAGGGGTGTGAATACACAATTCCGCAAATGTACAATTTTGTAAAAAACAATGCAGGTTCTGTTACTGCTGCAAAAGTGCTGGCTGCCGAATCGTTGAATTTTAAACATACATATACTGATGACATTTTGAACGACCCTGTTGCAGTTAACAATATAGATATTGTTGGTTTTCACATTTATGGCAGTGGAAAACAATCATATCCATTGGCTGTTCAGAAAGGTAAAGAGGTTTGGATGACAGAGCACCTGTATAACCTGAATAGTGGCAATATTCCCGGAAACTGGACAGACCAAACTAATCCTGAAATTATATGGGACGAAACAATGACTATGCTTACCGATATAAATGACGGCATGGCATTTAACTGGAATGCATACATATGGTGGTATATCAGAAGGTATTACTCCTTTCTGGGCGACGGGGAACGCGGTACATCCCGTGGCACGATTCTTAAAAGAGGTTATGCAATGTCCCAATATTCAAAATTCATCAGGCCGGGATATGTAAGGATAGATGCTGAATTCGATTTTGCAATTGATGGAATTAAGGTAACAGCTTATAAAGGAGATGAAAGCATTGTTGCTGTTATTATAAATACAACGGGCTATAATGACTATAAAGTTAACCTTATGGCACCCTCTGTTGTGACTTCAGCTGTTTCTTATACTACGTCACTGAGTCTTAACCGGAACAAAGAGATACTTACGCCAATAGATAAAAATATATTGATAAATATACCGGCTAAAAGTATTACTACAGTTGTATTTGCTCAATGATATGGAATATGTAACTTGCTGTGGTCTAAGAGAACCGGTAGGTTATAATTGGTAAACCTATGAAGAAATTACAATACAATTGCATAATTGTTTTTTTGGTAATGTTGCTTTCGGCTTGTGATACTTTCGGTCAGACAACGCCGCCTTCGTGCGTGATTACTGCACCACACAGCAATGCATACTATAAACAAGGTACAGATGTGGAGATCAGGGTTTATGCTTCAACAGCAGGGGGCAGTTTCCAGGGGGGCGACATTGACAGGGTAGAATTTTTAAGCGATACTGTTTTATTGGGGGAAACAACCATGGCAACTTCCAACTCCTATTCTTTTGTATGGGATAGTGTACCTGAAGGAACCTACCGGATAACTGCGAGAGCATACGATTCGAACGGAAACATTTCTACATCGGCGGGTGTTATTGTCAAAGCCGCAAGCGCCGAAGTCAGCAAGCGCGGCATGAGTGCCTGCAAAGGAAAATATGTTGGCAATATCATTGCAGGCAGCGTACGCAGCGATTTTACCACCTACTGGAACGCGGTTACTTCTGAGAATGCCATGAAGTGGGGTGTTCTGGAACAGTACCGCAATACGATGAACTGGACATCTGCTGATTTGGCATACAACCACGCAAAGAACAACAACATTCCGTTCCGCTATCATGTAATTGCCTGGGGAAGTCAGTACCCTTCATGGATTTCATCGCTTCAGCCCGCTGAATTTCAGGCCGAGATGGAGCAGCTGATGTCTCTGGTGTCCCAAAGGTACCCGCTTATAGATCAGGTAGAGGTTCTAAACGAGGCGATGTACATAAATACATGGAACGGCAAGGAGCATGCGGCAGGTACCCCCCTGTTCAGGGCTGGCCTGGGCGGCCCCGGTGCTACCGGTTACGACTGGGCCATCTGGTTGTTCGAAAAGGCAAGGCAGTATTTTCCCGATTCGAAGCTGGTACTGAATGATTTCGAGATGGAGACCAACCAGGCGGGGGTACAGGAATTGCTAAATATGATCAAGGTGCTTCGTGACCGCAACCTCATAGATGGTTTTGGCACCCAGGCCCATACTTTCAATGTGGACAATACACCAGCAAACACCATTCAGTCCGCCCTTAACCTGATGGCAACCTCCGGCCTCCCCATTTACGTTACCGAACTTGACCTGAAAGGAACTGCCAATCCGGTAACCGAGGCCAGCCAACTGGCAAGTTACCAGAAAGCTTTCCCGGTATATTGGAATCATCCGGCCGTGGCCGGCATTTCCCTATGGGGTTATGTGCAGGGGACTATGTGGCAACCAGATGCTTTTTTGCTTATGTCCAACGGGACAGAACGTACCGCTCTGACATGGCTCAAATCTTACCTGGCAGATCGCCCCAATATTGGCTACCCATGTTGTCCGGCAGTTTCAACAGTTAATACCGGCCCCGAAATACCCTTCCCTGATCGCCAGATATCCATTTATCCCAATCCACTTTCCACAGGGAAAGTTTTTGTGCATTTTGAACAGGCGGTTTACTCCGATGTATCAATTACGGTCTATAACCAAATTGGACAGATGCTTTTCAGACAAACCCATGAACCGTCGGTTCAATACGAAATCGATCTTGCCGGAAATGATCACGGGTTGTACCTGCTCCATATTTCAACCGATGATTGGTTTACGGTAAAAAGAGTGGTGATGGTGCGTTAGTCCGTCCGGTTGTATTTAGACTGAGTTGATCGGAAAAATCATACGTAAAAAATCAGGCATCAATTAGTAGATGTTTTTAGAGATAACCTTCATTTTGTTTTATTATATTTGTTTCAAATGTATAGTACTAATGGAGCATTATTATGAAGGTTATTAACATTAATTTTTATTTTAAAGGCTTTATTACTGCTTTTGCTGCTTTATTACTGCTTCCTTGCCTGAATGGCGCAAATATTATAAACAGAACTTTTTATAATGTTAATGATATCCATGGGGTATCTCTTAGTGCAGCCAATTCTGTGTGTGAAGATGGTAATGGGTTTATATGGATTTCTTCAAAAACCGGTGTTTTAAGGTTGACCGGGGATGATTGCAGAACCTATTTACTGCCTTATGAAACTCCTGATATTATTACAGTTAATTTGGTTTACAATATTTCAGGATTATTTGCTTATACCAATAACGGTCAGTTTTTTAAATATAGCAGTTTGTACGACAGGTTTGAGCTATTAATTAATCTCAGACAACTTTTAGGAACTCATCGCCTTCACCTTTATAATGTATTGATTGATACTGAGGGCACATTTTTTATTCCTACCACCCATGGATTATTCAGCTATAATAAACAGAAAGAATTGGTGTTACTGACTGAGAACAACAAAGAGGTAAGAAATCTGGCCTGGTATGATCCTGATCATCTGTTTGTTAGTACTGAAGAAGGAATTACGGTCATGCATAAAAACACCAGGGAGAAAGAATTATTTCGGTTTAATAGTACGTCGGGCACATATATAGTTTCAAATCTTTTTTATGATAAGGCTTTAGACAGGTTATGGATTGGAACTCACTCAGGGAATTTGATTTATTTAAGTGTTGGCGGGAAGGTGATAAGAAATGTTGAACTGAAAAATTTGCCCAGGCAGCCAATTCTTGCCATTGAAGCTAATACCGACAGTACCATTATGCTGGGGTATGATGGTCAGGGCCTATGGGAAATGAACAGATCGGGAACAAAGCTACTGAATGTTTACCGTGAAGATGTTGATAATTTATCATCCTTGCGGGGCAATGGTGTGTATGACATATATAAGGATAGTAATGAGAGAGTCTGGGTTTGTACTTACAGTGGCGGGGTTTCTTTTTTTGAACAATCTATGGTTGATGTTGCTCAAATTAAGCATGTTATTAATAATTCTAACTCGCTGGTTAATAACGTTGTGAATGATATTTTCGAAGATCCGGATGGGAATGTCTGGTTTGCTACTAACAATGGCATAAGCCGTTGGAATGTGAGAAATAATAAGTGGGATAGTTATTTAAATAATGAAACCGGACAGGCCAGGGTAGTTTTATCTGTATTTGGAGATAGTGAAGGAAAAATTTGGGCAGGCACATGGTCGGCAGGCATATTTGTCCTCGATGGAAATACCGGTAATAAAGTAAATCTTTATCAACAGGAACTTAAGCCGAAAATTGGTGATTTTATTTTTAGTATTGTTGAAGATAGCGCCGGTGATATATGGATTGTGGGGGTGAGGGAGTACGTAGTACGATATAGCAGAAAGGAAAAAATAATAAAAAATTATGGGTACGAACCGGTTTATGTAATAAAAGAGCTCAACGCCAATGAGATGCTTTTAGGATGTTCATATGGGCTGGTATTGCTTAATAAACATACCGGCAACCAGGATATTATTTTGGATGGATATATTATTAAAGATTTTATAATATTGAGACAGGATATCTGGTGCTGTACCAGTGGCGGCGGATTAATAAAGTTTAATCTTAGCAACCGGGAATACAAAAAATATACAATTGAATCAGGATTGCCATCTAATTTTGTAAACAGCATTGTTCATGTAGATAGCTATTTGTGGTTGGGCACCGAGAATGGACTTTGCCGGTTTAACCCGGAGAAGGAGGAGGTTTTAAACTATTCTTCAATAATACATCTTGCCAATGCCTCTTTTAACCCCGGAGCCGGTTATTACCTTAGTAATGAGCATTTAATTTATGGGACCAACCAGGGAGCCATCCTTTTCAACCCTCATACACTTGAACCAAGAAAGCCTCAAGGACAAATTTTTATTCAGGATATTGTAATTGCCGGAAGAACAATTAGAGACAGTAAGGTTTACGATTTGAAAACTCCGGTAGATAGCCTTACGGAGCTCTCACTTTCGTATAATCAAAGTAACATCACTATTGAGATGCTGCCCAAAGGCATTTCTGCGCCTGAATCAAAAATATCATGGAAGTTAGAAGGATTGGATAATGCTTGGAGCACTCCGACACCGAATCGTCTGATTACTTTTGCCAACTTACCGGGTGGTCAATACGGGTTAAAAATCAGGTTATATAACAACTCATTGTCACAGCTCATAGATGAAAGGTATTTAATCATAAATGTGCACCCGCCTTTTTGGGGAACATGGTGGTTTTATACGCTGGTAATTATGATTATTTTAGGGATTATTTATTTTTCATACAGGTATCATATCAGTTTAATCCAGAAACAGCACTCAGAAGAAAAAATCAAATTTTTTGCCAACACGGCTCATGAGCTGCGCAATTCATTGACCCTCATCAATGGACCGGTTGAAGAGATTAGAAAAGAGGCGAATCTGTCGGAGCACAGCAAATATTATCTTGCCCTTGCAAAAGAGCAGGTTAAAAATCTTTTGAATATAGCAACACAATTATTAGATTTTCAGAAATTTACTATAGGAAAAGGACAGATTAAATTAATGGAGATTAATATTGTTGAGTTAATAAAGCTGCGATTAATGATGTTCGAATCTTTGGCAGACCATAATCAAATAAAACTTGCTTTTCAGTCTGAAGTTGATTCCTGCCTTACAGCTGTTGATATTGACCTAATGACTAAAGTATTTGATAACCTTATATCTAATGCAATCAAATATTCTCATGAGGGAGGAGAAGTAAGCCTGACTTTTTATAATGATAAGAAAAATTGGAGGCTCATTGTTAAGGATCAGGGAATTGGCATTAGCACCAAGGGACAGAAGCAGCTTTTTAAAGAGTTCTATCGTAGTGAAAATGCCGTTAATTCTGAGATAGAGGGATCAGGCATAGGGCTTTTAATGGTAAAAAAATATGTTGAAAAACATAATGGCAGGGTTTCATGTACCAGTCAGGAAAATGTCGGCTCGGTATTTAAAATTGAGGTTCCTTATTTGAAGATGGGAGAAGAGCTGTCGAAAAGCAAGATAAATGTAAATGATGGTATAAATACCCGGGTAGATTATCGAAGTTTATTGGAAAGCTCATTAATAGAAGGGTCTGAAGATCAAAGTGATTCATATATTTTGGTTGTTGAGAACAATAACAATTTGCGGGAGTTTATGTATGTGGCATTAGGTGAGAAATTCAGGGTGCTTTCAGCGGTCAATGGTAAGGAGGCTTGGGAGATTGTCAGAACACACCTCCCTGATCTGGTTATTTCAGACGTGATGATGCCTGAGATGGATGGATTTGAGCTGTGCCGGTTAATGAAGTCCACTTATGAAACATCACATATCCCTGTAATATTGCTGACAGCACTTACCGAAAAAGCAGAACAGATGCATGGTATTGGCCTGGGCGCCGATGCCTATTTGACGAAGCCCTTTGATATAGTTTTGCTGATTGAGCGTATTAACTCCATTATTACAAATCGGAAAGTGGTTAGGGAAAATGCATTAAGGCTGATTAATCATGAGACCAATGTTCCTATTATTGAGAATGAGCTGAATGACCAGTTTGTTAAAAAAGCTTTTGAAATTGTTGAGTTAAATATTTCAAATTCCAGATTTGGGAAGGATTTGTTTGCCAGTGAAATGAATGTTAGTTCTTCATTATTGTATAAGAAGATCAAGAGCCTGACAGATCAGTCGCCTTCTGATTTTATTAAATCAATCAGGTTAAAAGCAGCTGTTGAACTGTTAAAATCCAGAAAACACAACATAACTGAGGTAAGCGAATTATGCGGGTTTTCCAGTGTTGGTTATTTTAGCACTGTATTTAAAAAATATTATCAGAAAACGCCTTCTGAAATCCTGGAAGAATAATGCAAAAGGCATACATAATTATTTTATTTCCGATCATTATCATATTATTTGCTTGTCTGCCGCCAAGTGTAAAAGACAGAAGCACAGAATCATTTAGCATAAAATCATAGAAAAAGATTGAATAATATCTTACATTTGACCGAATTTTGATAAATTTAAACTTAAAATTAAACTTTAGGAAGTCTGACGAAATAGAAAACCATTTTCCTGATGTCAGGAAACATGGTCGGGTATTATTGCGGTAGCGTTGGAATTTTTTAATTTCACAAGTTATTATTTGAAATATCTGAAATTAAATAAAAATATATCTAATATTTAAGAGCAAATTTTAAATACAATTCTAAATTTGTTTTTATACTACTAAACTTTGAAATAACCTGCTAAAAAAAACTAAAAACAATTGTCATGAAAAGAATCAGAGATGAGTGTAAAATCAATTAGGTTGTTTATGTTGTTCAATATTTTTAAATAAACCTAATCAAAAGGCAATGCCTTATTCACAAATGGCAAAAAATCAAATTAAATACTATGAAGATTATTAAAAGATGTATTAACCATCATTTTTTAAAGTGGATTATTGCAAAACTGCTGGTTTCTCTGCTGATTATAATGAACGGGACAGGCTTATATGCCCAGGGTAGTTATACCGTACAGGGAAAAGTAGTGGATGCTGACCAGAATCCATTGCCCGGAGTAAACATTGTTGAAAAGGGAACACTTAACGGAACCATCACCGACATGGACGGAAAATATACAATTTCTGTGGCTGGTGAACAATCAATGATTATTTTCTCTTTTATCGGTTATATTACCGAGGAGGTTGCAGTGGGAAACAGATCAAACATTGATATGATTCTTATTGAGGATTTCCAGCAACTCGATGAAGTTGTGGTTGTTGGTTTTGGCCGGCAAAAGAAAGAGAGTGTTGTTGGCGCTATTACGCAAACTACAGGAGAAACGCTTGAACGCGCTGGTGGTGTAACCAGTGTGGGCGCTGCCCTTACCGGAAACCTTCCGGGGGTAATTACCACATCCAGTAGCGGTATGCCGGGAGCTGAAGATCCCAGAATCCTGATCAGGGCTGCAAGTACATGGAATAACAGCGCACCTTTGATATTGGTAGATGGCGTAGAACGTGAGCTGAATAGTTTGGATATCAATTCGGTGGAGTCAATCTCAGTGTTAAAAGACGCTTCAGCAACAGCAGTTTTCGGGGTGCAGGGCGCCAATGGTGTTATCCTTATTACCACAAAGCGTGGTGTCAAAGGAAAGGCAGTTGTTTCGGCCGGATTTAACACCACCGTAAAAACAGCTTCAAAATTGCCCAATAAGTATGATGCGTATGATGCATTATTAATAAGGAACCAGGTTATTGAATATGAATTGGCATCTACTGAGGATGCATGGTCATCAATACGGCCCTATGATATTATCAGGAAATACCGTTATCCTGCCGATGCAACAGAAAAAGACCGTTATCCAAACATTGACTGGCAGGAGGCGCTTTTTGAAGATTATGCCATGTCTTATAGCGGAAATGTTAGTGTTTCGGGAGGAACTGAATCCGTAAAATATTTTGCTAATGTAGATTATGTTAGTGAAGGCGACCTTTTTAAAGAATATCAAAGTAGCAGGGCTTATAAAGCCGGATTTGGCTATGACCGTGTGAACATGCGTAGTAACATGGATTTTAAAATAACATCTTCTACACTCTTTAAAGTGAATATTGCCGGTTCTTATGGAAAAAGAAAAGGGCCCTGGAATAATCTTGACAATATGGACGGTGCATGGACAAATGCTTATAACGGCGCACCTGACTTGTTCCAGCCGCAATACTCTAATGGGATGTTCGGTTTTTACGGGCCACAGTCGACTTTAATGACTAACTCGGTGAGGAACCTCGCAATTAGCGGGATAGAGTATCAGACTACCACCAACCTTACAACCGACTTTATCCTTGAGCAGGACCTGGGTATGTTTATTAAAGGATTGAGTGTGAGGGGAGCTGTTTCTATTGACAACAGGTTCAGAGAGGCCGGACGCGGCGTTGATGACAGGTACACAGAGCCCAACCTGATGTGGGTTGATCCGATAACCGGGGAAGAACATTTTATGTTTGTCAAGACCGTATGGGAAGGTTTTGATTATCCCGACCGTATCCAATGGAGCACACCCGGAGGCGCAATCCAAAACTGGCGATCATATCGCCGCGCCGACTATTCCACACAATTGAACTATGCAAATAATTTTCTTGGCAGGCACGATGTAACCGCAATGGGCGTATTTGAGCGTAAGCAATATGCCACCGGAGACGAAGTTCTGCAAGTTCGTGAAAACTGGGTCTTTCGTGCCACTTATGCCTTTGATAAGAAATATACAATTGAATATAACGGTGCATACAATGGGTCTGAAAAATTTGCCACAGATTATCGGTTTGCATTCTTTTCATCGGGTGGCGTTGGCTGGATGATTTCTGAAGAGAACTTTATGAGTTCGCTTGATTTTCTTGATATATTGAAACTGAGGGCCTCTTATGGAAAAATTGGGGACGATTCTTACATAGTTGGTGAAAATAGGTGGTTATATATGGACCAATGGAGTTTAGATGGCAGGTCGGCATTTCAGAACACAGGATGGGACTCAGGAAATAATCGTGATAACAGTAGCGAGCGTTATATAAATGCCGGAGGTATAGGTGAATGGTACAAAATTACAGATTTAGGTAATCCCGATTTGCAATGGGAAGTAGTTACAAAAACCAATATCGGCGTTGATCTTGGAATTTTCAGAGGGCTTATTCGCAGCAACATCGACTTTTTCTTTGATGTCCGTGATAAGATTCTTGTTGGTGGAGATGACAGGGCTGTCCCTTCGTATTTTGGGGCCAAACCCCCTGTAGCAAACATTGGTAAAGTACGCGCACAGGGATATGAGCTTGAACTAAAGTTTAATAAAAAGTTTATGAACATGCGCTTATGGGCCGATTTGAGCATGACCCATGCAGAGAATAAGATTATAGTGGCTGATGAAGCTGAGTTGCTTCCATATTATATGAAACAGGAAGGTAAAATGGTAAACCAGACCATGAGCTATTTAAACAATGGCTACTATAACAGTTGGGATGAACTCTATGCCACTACTCAATTTGAATCAAATGACCATCAAAAATTACCGGGAAACTATTATATCATGGATTTTGATGCCAATGGCGTAATTGACGATAATGACGAGGTGCCGTATTCCTATCCGACCGTACCCCAGAATACCTACACAACAACTGTAGGGTTCGAATGGAAAGGGTTTTCTACATTTATCCAGTTTTATGGCGCTTCAAATGTTACACGTCCGGTAAATTATAATTCGTTTGCCAATGACGTTAACTCCGTTTTTGATGAAGGTTCTATGTGGTCAAAGGACAACCCGAACCCTGATGTCCCAATGCCTGCGTGGAAACGTACCCCCCCGGGGGCGGCAAATGGACAGAGGACTCAATATGATGCTTCATATTTACGTATTAAAAATGCTGAGATTGCCTATACTTTTGATCAGAAATCAAGACTGATAAAAAGTACAGGGTTTAGTAGCCTCAGAATTTACTTGAATGGAAATAACCTGTGGATATGGACCAAAATGCCTGATGACAGGGAATCTAATTTTGCTACAACCAATCCGGGAGCAGGCGCTTATCCAACAGTTAAGCGTTTTAACCTGGGTATTAATTTAAATTTCTAAAATGTGATGTCTTATGAAAAATCATATAAAAATCATATGGTGGGGTGGAATTTTGACGGTGATGCTGGGAATGGTATCATGTACAGAATATTTAGACCGCGAGCCCGAATCTATATTGAATGAAACAGTAGCCTTTAAGAATTTTGTGAATTTCCAGGGCTACACTGAAGAGCTTTATAACCTGATCCCCGATTTAACGAAATATGCATGGATCAGCGATTATAACTGGGGCGAAGACATGGTATTGTCACTTTCTAACCAGAACAAACCCAGTTCTTTGGTTGACAGGGGCGATTACAGGGCGCTTTTGGGGAATAGTGACTGTTTTCTTGATCGGAATTATGATGGTGATCCAAACCCACCTTATGATAATAATCATATGCCTCCCTCATGGATGTCATGGCCTCCAAAGGATGCGAACCAAGGGGCCAATGGAACCCGGTCACTCTTTACACCATCATGGTACGGCATACGTAAAGCCAATATTGGCCTTGCCAATCTTCAACTGTTAACAGATGCCACCGAAGAAGAGAAGGATTTGATCGAAGGCCAGTTGCTGTTTTTCAGGGCCTTCTTTCATTTTCAGTTGATACAATACTGGGGGCCGGTGCCTTACATTAACGAGGTGTTGCCTGCCGATGAACCCTTAAGGTTGCCCAGGCCTACTTATCATGAAGTTGCCGATTTAATTGCAAAAGATTTACGCGAAGCAGCCGATTTGTTGCCTTTTCATTGGGACAATACAACAGCAGGCGTGAAGTACGGGACTTTAGGTTTGAATAGGTATCGTTGCAATAAGGCCATGGCGCTGGCATTTATGGCAAAAAATTATCTCTATGCCGGAAGCCCGTTGATGAACAAACAGTCAACAGGCAGTGAATCTTATGATGCAGAATATTGTAAAAAAGCGGCTACCGCTGCGGCTGAGTTGCTGAAATACGTTGACAGCCGCCAGACACATCACAGGCTCATGCCATGGGACAGTATTACCGACCTGTTTTATACCTTTGGCCGTAACTGGTTGATACCCGGAGGTGATGAAGCCATTTTTCAGGCGCCCAATTATTTTGCACAAAATACAAACTGGAGTAATAGCAGGGTTTTTGGCCCTCAGGCCCCTTTAGGAAGAGAATTACCGGTTTATGTTCCTTCAGCAAATTACGTAAATTATTATGGTATGGCCAACGGTTTACCGCTTGACGATCCCGGCTCTGGTTACGATCCTGAGTATCCCTGGCGCAACCGCGATCCCCGCTTTTACAAAGATATAATTTGTGATGGCCGGAAATGTGTGGAAGGCTCGTTAGGCGCTACCACTGAGCAGTACCGGTATGCCTCGCTTTACACAGGTGGCAGTTACAGAGACCAGCTAACAGGTAGCCGCACAGGTTACCTCTGTTACAAGTGGATACCCATTACTGCAAATAAATATGACGTTGTATGGGACCAGGCAGGTGCACTCACTTTTCATGGTACCTATATCCGTCTTGCTGATGTGTATCTGATGTATGCAGAGGCTGCTGCAATGGGTTACGAATCATCAATGGGCAAAGATCCCGGTTACGATTTAACTGCAACAGGTGCCGTTAATGTTATTCGGAATCGTTCAAATGTTGGCTTACTTCCTGCCGATTTGGATATGAATACTTTTATGAGTGAGCTAAGGCGCGAAAGAGCTGTAGAATTGTCTTTTGAAGGCCATCGTTTCAATGATTTGCGCCGTTGGCTGTTGCTAACCAAATATCCTTATAATATTAAAACAGCCATCGAATTTGACAGGGCCCCCGGGGTGATGGACAATGTGGATGTTGGAAATAACAGGGTTTTAAACCTCCGTGAAGTGGAAATTGTTGAACGTTTGTTGTTTGATAAGCATTACTGGATTCCATTCAGAATAGACCTGGTGAGTATGTATGAATCTTTTCCACAGAACCCGGGATGGTAAAAATGGTTAGTTCAAGGATTTGTATAATCTTAAAACAAAATAGAATGAAATATTTAAAGATATTAGGGGTTTTTTGTGCGATACTGGCCCTGCTGCCTATGGTATCTGTTGCGCAGGATTCCCCCAAAATTGATATTAATGCTTTTGTTGTTGGTCCCGGCAATGAGCCGATAGAAGGCGCTGTTGTGAAAAGCAGGACTGATAATATCGTTGTGGTGACCGATGCAAACGGGGCATTTAAGCTGCAGGCGTCTCAAAACAGCCCTTTGAGTGTCAGGGCGGTTGGCTATAAAGATAAGGTAATCACAGCCAATGGCGATTCGGTTACAATAGCGCTTGAACCGTCTGTTGATGATGTACAGTTGTTATTCCGAAAAACCAATAAAAATGATATTGTAGGAGGTGTTTCTGTGGTAAACGTTAGCGAGTGGTTCAAGAAGAACTATACCACCAATCCTCTTGATGGGTTAAACACACTTGCAGGTGGCTATAACGGCAATTCAATATGGGGAAGAGGTGATCTGCTTGTGGTTATTGACGGTATTCCCGGTGGCTCAGGCCTTGTAAACACTTCCGAAATTGACCAGATAACCATACTGAAAGGCGCCGGCGCCGTGGCGCTATACGGCACCCACGCAGTAAACGGGGTTATTTATATTACCACCAAAAGAGGGGTTACTGCAGCGCAGCAGGTAGATGTTAGGGTAAATACCGGAATGCATGTGCATAAAAGATATCCTGATTATCTTGGCGCTGCCGACTACATGTCATATTACAATGAAGCAAGGATAAACGACGGGCTTTCTACTTCATTCACCCAGGGCGCTATTGATAGTACGGCATCCGGTATGTTCCCCTACCGTTATCCCGATATTGATTTTTATTCATCCGATTACATTAAAAGTGTCTATAACCGTTCTGATGTAAATGCCGAAATATATGGTGGCAATGAGAATGCACGTTATTATACCAATGTTGGTTTTTTGAGGCAGGGTTCCGTGTTGAATTTTGGCGAAGGTAAAAATGGTGTTGATCAGCGGTTCAACCTTAGGGGAAACGTTGATGTTAATATTAACAGGTGGCTCAGCGCCAATGTAGATGCCGGGGCGATATTTTTTTCAGGCCGCGGCCCCCAAACCAACTACTGGCAACAAGCTGCAAATGTGCGGCCTACAATGGGATCTCAACCCTATCATCCTCTTATTCCAATCAGCATGATTGATTTAAGCAATGAAGACAACAGGGTTCTTGTTGAAAACAGCGCCAATATCATAGATGGCAAATATCTGTTGGGCGGAACACAGTTGAATCCAACCAATCCATTTGCGGAGGTATATTCCGGCGGATTTAACAAATACATCAACCGCACCTTTTTGTTTAACACAGGCCTTGATATGGATTTAAGCGGAATAACCGAAGGCCTTGCTCTTCGCACCAAAGTTGCTATTGATTACAGTACCACATACAATCAGGGGTTTAACCACGAATACCGGATATATGACCCAACCTGGGTTACCATTGAGGGAGTGGATATTGTTGACAGTTTGCCTTCCTTTAATACCCTTGATACCAAATCACCCGACCAGTATATTGCGAACAGCTGGTTCCAGCAGTTGTTATATATGTCAGCACAACTTGATTACAAGCGGATATTTGATAACCGCCATAACATTCTTGCAATGGTTATAGCCAAAGGGTATCAATATTCACGTTCGGGCGATTACCATAAAGTCAACAGTACGAACTTGGGAACACATTTTGGGTATAATTTTATTAACAAATACTACCTGGAGTTTAACGGGTCGTTTTTGTATACCACCAAGTTGCCTCCTGATAACCGTCTTACATTTTCACCTGTATTGTCTGTCGGATGGCGGATAAGCGAAGAAGGTTTCATGGATGGGGCGACAGCCGTTAACAATTTAAAGCTGACTTCTACCATAGGCAGGCTTTATACCGATATAGATGTAGAATCAAATTACCTGTATGAATCTAAGTTTGCTTATAGAGGAGTAGGAACCCATAACTGGTCTGCCGGTATGGGAAGAGATGTCAGTGCATCTACGCAAGGGGCCAATCCCGGTCTTAAGTCGCCCAGAAGAGATGAGGTTAGCGTTGGTATTGAAGTTGCATTGTTTGACAATCTGCTGGAAATAGAAGGAAATTATTTTTCAATTATATATAAAGAAGGTATTGTACAGGCCAATGATTTGTTTCCAAGTTATATGAGTTTGCCTTACAATGGCCAATACGAACGGTCATTTTTACCTTATGTTAATTACGACGAACGAAAGCGGACAGGATACGATTTTAACATGAGATTGAATAAGGAACTTGGTAAAATTAACTGGACCTTAGGTATTGCAGGCACCTATTATGATACAGAAATTCTCAGGGACCCCGTTATGTATGATGATGCTTACCAGTTAAAAAAGGGCACGCCTGTAGATGGTATCTGGGGACTTAAGGCAGACGGTTTTTATGCCGACCAAACTGATATTGACAATTCGCCCGTACCCAAATTCGGAACTGTTAACTCCGGGGATATCAAATACATAAATCAAAACGACGACGATGTCATTAATAGTCAGGATGAGGTGTTGCTGGCGAAAGGCGGTTGGTATGGCGCACCATTTACTTTGGGTATCAGCCTCACAGCCAAATGGAAGAACCTGACATTTTATGCACAGGGCGTAGGCCAATGGGGCGCTTATGGTATTAAAAACAGGTTAACGGACTGGGTTTATGGCCAACGTAAATATTCTGATGTAGTTGTTAACCGCTGGGCAAATTATACTCATCCAACTACCGGCGAATTGGTAGACACACGGTCAACGGCTACCTATCCCAGGCTTTCTACCCAGACATTCGACAACAATTTCAGGAATTCTGACTTCTGGCTATACAGTACCAACCGTTTTGATATTACCAAAGTTCAGTTGTCATATAGTCTTCCCGAAAGCATCATCAGAAATACATTTATAAAAAATGTGGATGTTTATGTTAGTGGCGCCAATTTGCTTACTATATCGCCTGAAAAGAAGTATCTGGAAACAAATGTTGGGTGGGCCCCTCAAACAAGGTTTTATAACCTGGGTATTTCTGCCTTATTTTAATGATGAATAAATATTTTTATAAAAAATACGATATGAAAAAAATATTTGCATTAATGTTGAGTGTCTTTATGCTCATGGGCTGTGAAGATATGTTTGAGCCGGCCATTGAGAATATCCTTGAAAAGGATTTTATGTATAAAGACGCGCAATTTGCAGGCGGGTTGTTGTTGAATGCATATTCGATGTTGCCTACTAACGGATGGATACATTCTGATGTAGCTACCGATAATGCAGTAAGCAATGATCCGGTAAATAATTTCCGCAGGACAGCCGACGGGCAGTGGACAAGTGACAATAATCCTTTTGAAGTGTGGCAGAATTCATACTATGCCCTTCAATACGTGAACCTTATTATAAATGGCGCTGATCGGGTGAATTGGGCTCTGGATAGCATAGCCAGCCTGATTTATGCTGATCGCTTTAGAGGTGAAGCCTATGGTTTGCGGGCGATATTCATGCTGCACCTTATGCAGCACCATGCCGGTAAAGCGCCAGACGGCGAATTATTGGGTGTGCCCATCATAACTGATTATTTGGAAGTCAATTCAGATTTTAATCTGCCAAGGGGTACTTTCCAGAAGTGCATGGAATTTATATACGCCGACCTGGATAGTGCAGAGGCGCTCCTGCCTCTTGATTATGCCATTGCAGCCAGTTCAGATGAGCTTTATCTCAATAAATATAAAGATAGGGGCGTATCTGCATCTGCATTTGAACGTGTATTTGGTTCACACGGCCACGGACGTATGACCAGGCGCATTGCCGAAGCCATCAGGGCCAGGGCTGCGTTGTTTGCTGCCAGTGAGGCATATAGCGAAGGCAGTTCAACAACTTGGGAAGATGCTGCAAATGCAGCGGCCAAGGTTTTGAACCGTATTAATGGGGTTGGCGGCTTCGATGCCAATGGACTTTCAGCGTGGTTTGGAAGTGCCAGGGACATTGACAGGCTTGGGGCAGGATTAAACTCAGCAGAGGTACTTTGGCGTACAGAATTTGTAGAATCGGTTACTCTTGAGCGCGAAAATTATCCTCCATCTCTTTTTGGTAACGGCAGGATTAACCCTACCCAAAACCTTGTGGATGCTTTTCCAATGGCCAATGGATATCCTATCTCACATGCTTCGAGCGGGTACAACCCTCAAACTCCTTATTTAAACAGAGATGCCCGGTTGGCAGCCTATGTTGTTTTGAACGGGTCAAGGTTTGGCGCAACCAACACCGTGATTATGACAGCTGTGGATGATGCTAATAACAACAATGCCTTAAACCGTGTTGAAACCTCAACCCGCACCGGATATTATCTGCGTAAGCTGATGAGGCCTGATATAAGCCTTAATCCGGCTACCAATAAAAGACACTACAGGCCTCATATACGGTTCACCGAAATTTTCCTCAATTATGCCGAAGCTGCAAATGAAGCATGGGGGCCCGATGGAATGGCTCCGGGCGCCTCGTATTCAGCGCGTTCTGTTATCAGCGCTATTCGTAACAGGGCAGCAGTTGGAAAAACCAATAATGATCCTTATCTGGCTTCAATAACCGATAAAGACGGCATGCGTGAATTGATTCGTAATGAACGACGGCTGGAATTGTGTTTCGAGGATTTCCGTTTCTGGGATCTCAGAAGATGGAAAAAAGAGCTCAACGAAACTGTAAAAGGGGTAAGAATTCAGGGAACCGAATTTACAATATTTGATGTGGATACAAGGCAATACCAGGACTATATGTACTATGGCCCGATCCCTAAATCTGAAGTTTTGAAATATGATGCTTTGGTTCAGAACCAGGGTTGGTAATGGTGGAAGCTATATATCTAAAACTTACTTTAAATTAAATAATTTTGATATATGAAAAAGTTATTGTTTTTGTTTATGATAATGCTGCCTGTGATTTTTCATTCGTGCAGTAATCAGGAAATAGAGTTCCCCGATTATGATTACCAGACGGTCTATTTCGCATATCAATATCCGGTACGGACGATTACCCTGGGAGAAGATTTTGTAAATACAACGATGGACAATGAGCATAAATTCCAGATTATGGCAACCCTGGGAGGGGTATATTCAAACAAAAATAATGTAACAGTTAATTTTGTTGTTGATACCTCACTTTGTTCAGGATACCATTATGAGAATGGCGACCCGATACGGGTTTTACCTGAAAGTTATTATCAATTGGCATCCAATTCGATTGTCATTCCTGCCGGAAAAATTGCCGGAGGGGTTGAAGTTCAGTTGACCGATGCTTTTTTTGCGGATACTCTGGCTGTTAACACCAATTACGTGGTGCCAATCCGTATGGTAAGTGTTGAAAATGCAGATTCTGTTTTGAGAGGCAAACCCAATCCGGTATTTACCAATCCCAGACGGCTTGTTGATGGTGATTGGGAAATTCTGCCTAAAGACTTTGTTTTATATGCAGTTAAATATGTTAACCCCTGGCATGGCTTTTACCTGCGTCGGGGCATTGAATTGAGAACAAGGGATGGAATTGCTGATACTGTGATACGTCACAGTCATTATGTAGAAGACGATCAGGTATGGAAATTAAACACGCTTTCTTTAAACGATCTTCACTACCCGATGGATTATAAGAGCAGACTCAGTCATGATTTGAAATTTGGTGTAAAACTGGGATTTGATGAAAATCTGGAATTTACAGTTTCACCGCCAGCTTCAGCTTACCAGGTGAACGACACAGTTAGGGTTTACAATATCACAGCAACCGGTAACGGAAAATTCATTAAAGAAGGTGAAAAAAACAGCTGGGGCAATAAAGACAGGGATGCTATGTACCTGAAATACGATGTTGGTTATGAAGTTGAAATCAGTTACCCAAAAGCGGACCCGCCAAAGCCTCCCGATATTCAACAGGTTACTTATAGCTCAACCGATACATTGGTATTGCGCAACCGTGGAGTTGAGATGGAAGTTTTTAAGGTGGCAGTCCCTTAGGCTATATCAGTTTAACTGATTTGTATTTATTGATTTATTCATTAAAGAACAATTCATCCGGGCTTTGGAGGGTTTATATCCTAAAGCCCGGATTGTTTTTTTTATAGTTCGCTGTTACAATACTCAATCA
>JAWOHT010000104.1:0-36223 GCA_046485045.1 Bacteroidales bacterium | reverse complement strand
TGACAACACACTCTCTATATATATGCATCCAACACAATTAATCCTTTTTTTTAAATTTACTCAACTCAATAATTGTTATGAAAAATCAATTGGACTACTCCGAATTTATTGAACGTTATCTCATTGGCGAGATGACGGGGCACGAACTAATCTGGTTCGAAAAAGAACTTGATTCAAACGACCAGTTGCAGTCTGAACTTCAGTTAAGAAAAAAGGTCAATAATGCCATCGCAGATCACAGGATTGTTGATTTAAGGAAACAGCTTGATGAGGCTTATGCATTATACAATAAAGATGCCGATGTCACTACGCGAAGGCCGAAGAGATTTTACCAGGCCGCCGGGGTGGTGTCGTTTGCCCTTTTGGCTGTATTCCTCATACTGAACACTTCGGTAAAAAATATTAGCAAAGATCATTTATTTGATAAGTATTACGAACCATATGAGGTAAACATGACATTCAGGTCTGCCGATACAGACATAAACGCAACCCTAAAGACTGCCATGCATTATTACGAAAACAAGAATTTTACCGAAGCTTTAAAATTGTTTGAACAAATACTGCAGTCCGATCCGGATCGGGTTGGCCTTAACTTCTATTCAGGTATCTCAAGGATGGAAATGAAAGAATATGAAAAAGCCGGCACTTCATTCAACAAAGTTGTCAATAACAACTTCAACCTTTACATCGAACAGGCAGAATGGTACCTGAGCCTCTGTTATATTGTTACCGGACAGGATGAAAAGGCGCTTGAACTACTTGAGGGAATTGTAACTAATAAGAAATACAACCATAATAAAGCCCGGAAAATCATAAGAAAGATAAAATAACCATTGCAGTACTGCCAAAGGCTGCCAGCAATTCAAACTATGGCATTTTTTTTAACAGGCTAAACCCCCGTTGTGAACCCGGATCACTCCCTCTGAAAAAACAGAGAGGTGATTGATAAACTGATATTAATTGTTTTATTATGTTTCAAAAAAAGAAGAATATGCAATTATCAAAGTTTTCCAGGTGGTGGGTAAATTTCTTTTCATCGCTTAAAAAAGAAACATTTACAGACAATAAACCTTTAAACGGAGAAGAGTTTTATAAAGCACTTCTTACAAAGGTAGATGAGCTTGAGAATTTAATGAAAGAGGAATCACAAAAAAACGACCGGTTAAAAATCTGTTTTCTGAACAATATTTATCATGAGATAAGAACCCCGATGAATTCTATCGTGGGTTTTGCTCAACTACTTAAAGATAATTACATTACCGACGACAAGCGTGATATGTACATGGACAAGATTGCCAAAAGCAGTGAAGAGTTCCTGCAATTGCTCGACCATCTACTTGAGGCATCACTGATCGAATCGGGTAACATACGGCTGCAAAAAACAGAATGTCATCTTTCTCAGCTGATGGATGAACTTCATGCCGATTTCAACATTCAAAAACATATCCTGAATAAAAACAATATCGCGCTTTTGAAAAATTCGGATAAATTCTATCCTAACCTGAGCATTATCGCCGACAGCAGCAGACTTTACCAGGTTTTTTCAAGTCTTATCGGCAATGCGCTGAAGTTTACAAGAAGGGGAGTAATTGAATTCGGATACAAAGTATTAAACCCTTCTCAGATTATGCTCTTTGTAAAAGATTCCGGAACCGGCATTAATAAAGACCTTGACAACAAGCTGTTCGAGCGTTTTATTAAAATCGATTATTGTGATGGCAAAGAAAACCGCGGGCTGGGGCTGGGCCTTTCCATCTCAAAAGGTATTGTAAGCCTTATGGGGGGTAAAATATGGGTTGAAAACAATAATAATTTCGGGGGTGCAACCTTTAAATTTACCATACCTCTTGAGAGGATTAACACCAGCCTGAAAAAGGGCGAAAATGAAAAATTTCCCGGAAAGAAAAAACTAGCCAAAATGATATATCTGTAAAGATAGCTGATAGACTGGCAATTAGCATAAAAAAACTTTTACTGCCTGTAATTGCTTTTTTTTATTTCTCAGGTAATTATCTTTGCAGAAAAAAAATGTTCCTCAGAAAACTTTATTATCTTTTCCCTCCTTCCATAAGATTAATAATCAGACGTATATATTACTTCCCGATTGATCTTTACGAAAAAGTCACAGGTAAACGCGATAACCTGACCCCTCCCCGTGGCCTTGTGTTTGTAGGTTACGGTGATTTCAAAAAAACCGGAGAAACTTTAATTAACCATGTAACAACCCATTGTAAGCTCAAACACAACTCTGAAGTTTTGGATATCGGCTGCGGCATAGGGCGATTGGCTGTACCATTAACAAAAATACTGAGCAGGGAGGGCCGTTATGAAGGTTTTGATATTGTAAAACAGGGTATCAGTTGGTGCAACCGGCATATTAAACCTTCTTATCCGAATTTTAACTTCATGCATATCAATCTTAAAAACGACCTGTACAATCTAAAAACCTCCTGTGAAGCCAGGAATTTTGTTTTTCCATATGAAAACAACCAGTTTGATGTAGTTATTTCCACTTCGGTTTTTACTCATATGATACCCGATGATGTTGCCAATTATCTTGGGGAAATTAAACGGGTAATGAAAAATAACGGTAAATGTTTCGCTACATTTTTTCTTTTAAACAATGAGATAAAGGAAATTATTGACAGAAGAGGTTATTTTAATTTTCCATACAGGTTTGGCAATTACAGCTTACTTGATAAAAATGTTAAAGAGGCAAATGTAGCATTCGAAGAGAAATATCTTGTAAATGAATTACTTGCTGCACATAACCTTAAAGCAGAAAACATATATTATGGCTGGTGGCCGGGCAAACCAAAAGAAACATCATTGGGTTATCAGGATACAATAATTATTACAGCTAACGGCTAAAAACCTGTAAAAAACAGCATACAGCTTTAATGATCAAATTTTTTTGCCTCTTCCCATATTATATTCATCTCATCAAGGGTCATTTCCTTTAGTTTCCGGCCTTGCTTTAGGGTCTTTCCTTCGAGATACGCAAAGCGCCTGATGAATTTCCTGTTTGTCTTTTCAAGTGCAGTTTCAGGATCAATATCATATAGCCGCGCAGCATTGATGATTGAAAAAAGCAGGTCGCCAAATTCCTCTTCCATTTTCTCTGTATCCATTTTTGAGACCTCCTCTTTAAACTCATTGAGTTCCTCCTGGATTTTCTCCCAAATCTGCGAAGGTTCGTCCCAGTCGAACCCCACCGCCCTTACTTTTTCCTGTATACGGTTGGCTTTGATCATGGCTGGAAGTGACGATGGCACGCCGCCAAGCACCGAAGCATTTCCCTCCCTAATTTTTAGTTCTTCCCAGTTCTTTTTAACTATTTCAGGATTGTCTTTTACATCGGTATCGCCAAATACATGCGGATGACGAAAAATCAGTTTTTCAGAAATGCTGTCAAGCACAGATTTAATATCGAAATCATTGGTCTCTGAGCCAATTTTTGCATAAAAAACAATGTGCAGCATCAGGTCTCCAAGTTCCTTTTTAATCCCCTCAATGTCGTTTTCAATTATTGCATCAGCAAGCTCATATGTTTCCTCAATGGTAAGGTTCCGCAACGATTCGTATGTCTGTTTCCTGTCCCATGGGCATTTTTCTCTCAATTCGTCCATTATGCCGAGTAAGCGCGCAAATGCATCAAGTCTCTCATTCATGCTTGTTATTATTATCATAAACCTCAATCATAAAATTTAACCCTTACAGACGAGCCAACAGACAAATTGAGCAAATCAGCGGCATTGCCATTGTTTATGGCAATTTCAAGGCACCCGACAGAGTTAAAGATGGCGAGCAGCTCGCCTGCCGATGTTTCTGAGTATCGTTTATTTATTTTATTTATTTTATAATGGTTGCTTTGCACAAAAATCTCAAACCTTCTCTTGTTTCGAATTCGTTCAAACAGTTCTCTGGTAATATTTGTGATGGCGTTTTTGTATGAATCAATATACACAATGCTTCCGATAATCACCGATTCGTCAATAGTGGGCAACATGGTTACCTGTCTGCGAAGGTTTGTATAGGCCGTTCCGAGATCATTTAGTTGTTTACCCTCTGAAAGCGCACATGCACAATCTGCAAATGTTCCGATACTATCCGGCATCATGGTACTTTTTTCAGAAGATTGCAGAACTACAGCTTCAAAAGGGTTTTCATGCAACAGCAACATAAATATGCCGTTATCACAGCCAATGAAATAGTGGCCCATTGATTTCACGGCAACCAAAGGCCTGTCAGGGGCAGGTTCGGTATTAACGGCGATAATATGAATAGTTCCGTCAGCAAAATAACTGAAGCTGTGCCTCACCACAAATGCGGCCTGGGCACTGCTGAATGTAGTGATCTTATGTGTTATGTCAACGATTGTTGCAGAAGGCATCCTGCGCAATAAATGCCCTTTTAGGGCAGCAACATAATAATCGTTGTTGTTCCAGTCGCTGGTTAGGGTAATAATCGACATTTAACAAACACTTTGTAGCATTTTTTAATATGGAATATATAAAAAATAAGCTTATTTTGTAGTTTTCAAAAGTAAGTAATATTCCCAAATTATATGATAGAAAAAACAATATATTTGGAAGGCATTGAACCCATTTCAATTTTTGGCATCAATAATGTTTTTTTCGACAAGATCATATCATTATTTCCTAAAATAAAGATTATCGCCAGGGGAAACGAAATCAAAGCCATAGGAGAAGCAGTTGAAATAAGGATATTTGAAGAGAAAATCGAATCAATTGTTGAATACATACAACTGCATAATTCACTGAATATTGAAACGATTGAATATATAGTTACTTCTTTATTACCCCCCATTGTTGCACGTAAACCATCTGAGGAAGATGTGCTTATATATGGGAATCACGGTAAAGCAATAAAAGCAAAAACAGTAAACCAGCGTAAGCTGGTAGAAGATTTTACAGAAAACGACCTGTTGTTTGCCATTGGTCCTGCCGGTACTGGCAAGACGTATACAGCCATTGCCCTTGCCGTAAAATCGTTGCGCAATAAGGAAATAAAGAGAATTGTATTAACAAGGCCTGCAGTAGAGGCAGGAGAAAACCTGGGTTTTCTTCCCGGCGACCTTAAAGAAAAACTCGACCCCTATCTTCAACCATTGTATGACGCACTTGAAGATATGATAACACCAAAAAAACTTGAAGTATATATTGAGGAAGGAACCATTGAAATTGCCCCGCTGGCCTTTATGCGCGGACGCACCCTTGGCAATGCCGTGGTAATACTTGATGAAGGACAGAACACAACAATAAACCAGCTTAAAATGTTTCTTACCCGCATGGGAAAAAATTCGAAATTTGTAGTCACCGGCGATGTCACACAAATAGACCTTCCCAATAAAAACAACAGCGGATTGATTAAAGCCCTGCAAATACTTAATGATATAACCGGTATTAGTATCGTAAAGTTCGACGAAAGGGATATTGTAAGACACCGTCTTGTAAAATATATTGTTGCCGCGTACGAAAAAAATACAGAACTGTAAACAATAAATCAACAAATAGCATGACAAAAGCAATAACAAAAACCAACTTCAGCTTTCCCGGGCAAAAAAGCCTTTACGTAGGCAAAGTAAGGGATGTGTATAGTATTAATGATGAGTTTTTGGTGATGGTGGTAACCGACCGCATTTCTGCATTCGATGTGGTTTTGCCAAAGGGAATACCCTTTAAAGGACAGGTTTTGAACCAGATAGCCTCGAAATTTCTCGATATGACTTCGGATATCGTGCCAAATTGGAAGATTGCTTCACCCGACCCAATGGTAACCATAGGCCACAGGGCCGAACCTTATAAAGTTGAAATGGTTATCCGTGGTTACCTTACCGGTCATGCCTGGAGGGAATATAAATCAGGCAAAAGAATGCTTTGCGGTGTACCTTTGCCAGAAGGAATGGCAGAGAACCAGAAATTTCCGAAACCCATTATCACACCCACTACAAAAGCTTCCGAAGGACACGACCTTGATATATCCAAAGAGGAAATTCTGGAACAGGGCATTGTACCTGAAAAAGAATACAATATGCTCGAAGAGTACACCCGCAAGATTTTCGATAAAGGCACAGGAATTGCTGCCGAAAAAGGATTAATTCTTGTAGATACAAAATACGAGTTTGGTAAAAAAGACGGAAAAATATTACTGATTGACGAAATACACACACCCGACTCCTCAAGATATTTTTATGCAGAAGGATATGAAGAAAGACTGGCAAAGGGAGAACCACAGAAACAACTCTCGAAAGAGTTTGTCCGCCAGTGGCTGATCGAAAGAAACTTTCAGGGTAAAGAAGGACAGACGGTACCCGCGATGCCCGATGAATTTGTAAAACAGGTTTCTGAAAGGTATATTGAATTGTATGAAAACATAACCGGAGATACCTTTATAAGAGAAGACGCCCCGGATATAACAGAAAGAATCGAAAAGAATATCAGGAATTTTCTGTCTTCACTTAAATAAGAGTTTTATTACCTTATATACAGCTTCGGCTGTATATAAGGTCTGCATTGCCGGTTATCTGAAAAATCGAGCCCGTGGCCGGGGAAGTCAATTTTATTTTGTTTAACCTTCAAAAAATAGATCAACCCAGTTGGTTCAACATCTGTTCGATCTAACTCGACTGAAAAAATATTTTTTTTCTTCTAAAACTAAAAAAATTAAGTCTCCTTTCATCTGTTTTGATAATTTCCATTACTTTCTTACTTTTACCATTCAGACAAAAAAACCAGTTAACCTCTCAATTGATTATTATTGAAAAAGTTACTTTATATCATAATTGCTCTGTTTATACTGAACAATGTTGCGGGGCAGGAGCCTATGGCCGAAATTAAAAAGTCAACCGAGAAAGTCCTGGTAAACGGACGTGTTTTTTATATGCATGCAGTACAACAGGGGCAAACCGCTTTCTCAATTTGCAAGGCATATGAGATTAGTATCCACGACCTTTTAAAAGAAAACCCCGGGCTCATTCCAGAGCAATTGAGGCCAGGCCAGGTAATAAAAATACCTGCAGAAACAAAATCGGAAGAGACTGTTCTGGCTGAATTGGGGCTTAAGATAGATGACCTGATTTACCATAAGGTTTCTCAGGGTGAAAATGCCTTTCAACTCTCGAAGAAATACAACGTGCCTCTTGAAGTTATTTACAGGCTGAACCCCGGCTCTGAGTCAGGGATACAGGTAGATCAGATAATTAAAGTCCCGAAAAAGAAAGTGGCAAAAGAAGTTGCTGAAAACATAAGAGACTACGAGAATTACAACTACTATGAAGTAAAACGCAAGGATACCCTGTATTCGCTGGCCAAAAATTACAATGTGGGGGTTGCAGATATTATTGACCATAACCCGGAGCTAAGATGGGGTTTGAAGAGCGGAACAGTGATCAAAATACCCAAATACTCGAAATATGCCTTAGATACAAGCAGGATTGAAACCGATACTTTGCCCATCATGCCTGATGTCTTGCTCCTGGAGCAGCGGCAGTGTGATTCGATTAAGCAATTTAGCAGGAATGGCTCTATAAATGTGGCCTTAATGCTTCCTTTATATGCTAACTTTACACTGGAACTTAAAAAATCCATTCAAGACACAGGCTATGTTTCAGAAGACCCGAATGTTAAAGCATCTTTGAGAAAATCAGGCACCATTAAGGGCGATTATTATTTTGAACTTTACGAAGGCATTTTGCTTGCGCTTGATACCCTGCGCAAAACCGGACTGAACATCAACCTTCAGGTTTTTGATACCGAAAAGGATACGACAAAGGTAAAAGCGATTTTAAAAAGTCTGGAAGGAAATAAACCCGATCTGATGATAGGCCCTGTTTTCCCCGAAACATTCAAACTGGCAGCAAAATTCTCCAATACGCATAATATTCCTGTCATCTCTCCTATTTATTCAAGACCTGAACAACTCTCAGGCTTTCCTAATGCCTTTCAGTTCGTACCTTCGCATGTTACAGAGTGCGAAGCAATGACAAATATTGCTTTGGCCAGTCCGGGTAGTAACCTCATAATCATACATGATACAGATACTACAAACAAAAAGGTAAGTGATGAACTGAAAAATTTCTTATCTGAAACATTATTTAACAAGAACGACTCTTCATTGTTTTCAATAAGAGAGATAAGAGACTCCGATTCGCTTATACGCAATGTACGGCATGCACTAGTACACGGTAAGAAAAATCTGATAGTAATTACCACTAACAATGAGGCATACCTGAGTGAATTGCTGTCTTACCTCGACCGGGTTAAAAGAATGTATGACCTAACCATTATCGGACAACCTTCGTGGCTGACCTTTAACAATATTGACCTCGAATATTTTCACAGCCTCAACCTTCACCTTTATACCCCGTTTTATATTGACTACAAAGATATATCCGTTAAAAAATTCTTAAAAAATGCAATTAATACACTTGGTTACGAACCCATAGAACTTAAATCTAAAGGTTATAACCTTACTTTTCTCGGGTACGATATCGCCTTTTATTTTATACAGGCATACATGAATTATGGAAACAAATTCGAAAATTGTATTCACTGCATTAATACCAAATCTCTCCTTAACAGTTACACTTTTAAAAGGAGAAGTCCGTCAGAAGGTTTTGAAAACAAAGGGATGATCTACCTAAGGTTTAATAAAGATTACACAGTTGAAAAAATTTCATTCAAAAGCAACAACGGATCCCGATCATTTAAACAATAATCAACTGAATGCCTGGTTGTAACACGTATAAATCAGTACAAGCCCTATCATCAGCATTAACAAAAAACCTGCAGAGGCAGCAAGTAACCTGCTGGTGGCGATATTTTTCCTCTCTGACTTTTTCGCAGAAAGCATCGAATTAATTCTTTTCAATAGTTTTATAAAAGCATATTTGCTTTTGAGGATATAATCTGTTGCTCCAGCCTTCACGGCATGAATGGCTGACTCAATATCGCTGTATGATGTAAAAAATATAACCCGTGAATGAGGATATTTTGTCTTCAATGCATCCAAAAGGTACAAACCCTGTTTGCATGCTTTACTAAACCTGAACTCGGTAATGATTATATCGGGTTTAAACTGTTTAAATTGAAAACACTCATCCGGGTTTTGAAACGAAAACACACGGGTGTGTTCTGTTATTTGCAGGCTTTCAAGCAGCAATTGCCGGTAAGCCCTGTTTTCATCAATGATGAAAATGATAAAATTGTGCGGGTTTTTCAAGGTTCTTCGAGTTTATTTGCCATAAAAATACCTAAAAAACGCCACGTTCTTCTAAGCTTGCACCCATTTTTGACAAATTGCCCAAAAATGAATATAAACAGTCATTTCAGTAAAATAAAAAAAGCTTTGGGCCTGCCATCATTTAATTCACGCTCAGCATTATCAGAAAATAGCAGTAAAAAAACCCGGCTGTCGTAATCTGTTGTATCAATAATTATTGATTTTCTTTATCTTTGGTTATCACAACGTGATTTTTATGAAGTTCAGAATCATTATAGTCTTAGGTATATTTTACATTGGCTTTTGCAATGGTCAAAATACTTCAATTGATACTTCGGGATATATTCAGGGCGATTTGGAGTACAACCTGATATACGCTGCGGATAAAGGTTATAAAGATGAAGTGCTGAGATTTCTGAACAATGGAGTTAATCCCGATGCCTCGCTCGAAAATGGGGTTACTGCCCTGATGTTTGCTGTACAGGGAAATCATTTTGATGTTGTTAAAATATTTGTACTCAACGGTGCCAATATAAACAAGGTGCCCGACAACGGCAATTCAGCGCTGATTACTGCTGTATTAAACGACACCCTTGAGATTGCCGAATATCTCATTCGCAATGGTGCCGACATAGACCTGGCTGATTATAATAAAGTTACACCTCTGATGCAGGCTGTTGCGAACGGGAATTATTTCATGACAGATATGTTGCTTTATTACGGGGCAGATGTAACAAAAAAAGACATACACGGAACCGATGCAATGATGCTGGCTTCGTTGCTGGGGTTACACGAAATAATAGGGTTGCTGGCCTCTTACGGTGCAGATGTCAACACTGTTGATAAGAAATTAAGGACCCCGCTTCATATGGCAGTTCAGAACGGGTTTATTAATGCTGCCGATACCCTCATATCGCTCGGCGCAAGTGTGAACAAACCCGATGATGCCGGATATGTCCCCTTATGCGTAGCCGTTGAGAATAACGATCTGGAATCAATCAGGTTACTTGTTGAAAAAGGGGCAAACCCGGATATAAAAATTTCAGGATCGCGAAATGCACTTACCATAGCCCAGGAATACAAAAACGATACCATTATTGAATACCTGCGTGTTCATAAAACCAGCAGGATTATCATGCCCGATTTTGACAGGTTTGTTGCAGGTACCGATATTCAGTGGAACAACAGGGACTTTATGTGGGGGTTTTCATTCGGAATGTCTGATAAAAAATACAATTTTGAAATTTTCGGCGATTACAGGTTCAGACCATCGGCTATAGCGGTGCTTGAGAAAGAAAACGAACATGTTTATTTTCAATACAGAGAACGCCGGGGAGCTTATTCGCTGGGACTCGATAAAAGGTTTCCTGTTTTTCGCGCCTCTTCAAATAACGAATACGGATTTTTTGCAGGCGTTAAAGAAACCCTTACATTCGGAAGCTACCGGGGCTCAGCAAATAAACCCTCCACCAGGTTTATCACTGTACCCAGAATTGGGGTTTACTGGATGTATAACCCACTGTATTTCAAATTCTTTTATGAATATGTAAACCTCGGCCTTGACAAAATCGGTAACGGAAGGTTAAATTTTGCTTTGTGCTTTAACATCAACCGTAAAAAAAATGTCTATTATCCCAAATATATCAATTGGTTATAAAATTGTTGCGTTCAATATGAGATACATTGCCCTGTTTTTAATACTTCTTATACTTATTTCATGCGATGAGAAAATTATTAAGTCCGATATTGATTGTAACGAATGTTATGATGCCAAAGACGACTCTGTTGATCTTATCATTGATATCACAATTAACGATAAGTACCCGAAAGTACCCTGGAAACTTTACATTGATGAGGTTGAGAAAAATTTCATTGATTGGGTGGACACAGCCTATTCGAGTCCGGTATACCTTTATAGCGCGGTAGATCAGAAGTACTCTATAAAAGTGGAGTATGTATATAATTCAGATACAATTTATGTAATTGATGCCACCAAAATTAAATGGAAACGTGTAACAGGTGAATGCGAAGAGGATTGTTATGTAATTGTAAATAACCGTATTGATGCAAGACTTAAATTTTAGGGTATTCAATCACTGTAGTAATTTAACATCAATTACACAATTTCCAACTTTGTTGTCTTTGAATTTTACCAGTATATCATAAAATCCGGTTTTGTTGCAAACAAGATTTATGTTTTCAAAATACTTTTCACCGAGGCTATTGGTCATCACCAGCTTGTCTGCATCAAGTATTTCAATAACAGCTTTACCGGCATAATTATCAAGGTGGTTGGTGATTTTAAACAGGTATGATTCGCCTTTGTTAAATTTCATTGTCATAAAATATTCGTTCTCATAATCAATATCACTGATTTTTTCAAGCTTAAACTCCATCTGCCTCAAAAAAATCTCCTTTTGTGCAAAAAGGATACCTGTATTAAAAACAATTATCAGTAATACTATCAATCTTTTAAGATTTGTCTGCATGGTTAAAAAGTTTTATTTACCCCACAAAAATATACTACATCTGTCATTCATAAAACATTTTTTATAAAACAACTTTCAATTTCATCCAATCATAATCGGTATCGAGCATAATCAACTTTGCCTGTTCTGATATCCTCTTCAAAGGAGATTTTGACAATTCATTTACAACAGTTTGAATTCTGTCTTTATAAACTTCTATCGTAAGGCCGGTACAGGCTGTTTTGCCGTTTCTCAGGTAAAACAAGGCTTTTGCCTGTCTTTTTTCATCATCGCTCTCAAGCGCTTCAACAATCGCGTCGAGTCTGTTCCAATCATCACCTTCAGAAGCCCACCACAGTTTAGCTGCTTCAATGCTAAGTTCCTTAACTAATTCTCTCTTTTCCTTATCTGTGCTTTTATCAATTAACTGACGGTTTTTGGCATTGTTGTAAAATTTCGGAAAGTTGAATTTTATATAATCATTCAGTTCCTGCGGGCTTACATGTATGCCTGAGAAACCAAAGTTTTGAAATATTAACTCTTCAAGAAGCCATCCGGCCCTGACATCTATTTTATCAATATCATAATTAATTATCTGACCGTGGCCGAAAAAACGATCGGCGCCCGGATAAATCAAATCGCCTGTATTCATTAGCTTTTTGAATGAATTGTTATCAAGCAGAACGATGAGTCCCGGTATGCATTCAGCCTGGGTATTTTCAAGATTTTCTTTTGCTTTGAGCACATCAGTCCACTCGGTTGACTGAAAATTTTTAAGCAATTTATCCATATCTTTTGTTTGAGCATTTATATATGCCAACATAATCAACAACAGTACTGTAAGGACAACAATTCTTTTCATATTAGCAATGTATTCATTAATAAATATATACGGTTATTCATATAAAGTTAAGAAATATTTTCATTTTTCTTCAAAAAGAATACCAAAAGTTTTCAGCATAACATGTGTAAGGTATCCATTTCGTTACTGAAAACTGTTGGGGTAATTATCCGGATTTGAAGGAAGATATTCCGGAAGATATTTATACATTGACCTGAAGATGTTAATCTTTGAATTACCATGAATTTTATGCATCTCTTTTATCAGGTTTTTTACATCGCCTCGTTTTGTAGTCGTTGCGTATTTGCACAGGTTTAGCTCTGTTTTAAAATCTTTTATCCGGGCAAACTCTTTAAGCTCATCATCAAAAATATGAAGCAACGGCCTGATAACTTCCAGTCTGCCATTAAGCATGGTAAGTTTTTCAGGGATTGAACTTATTGAGCCGTGATACATCATGTTCATTACCAGTGTTTCCAAAGCATCATCCATATGGTGCCCGAGCGCCAGCCTGCTGCAGTTAAGATTTTTGGCCAGTTTAAACAGTTCTTTTCTTCTTGCCCATGAACAGACAAAGCACGGTGATTTTTTTCTGTTAAGGTTTAAATCTATGTTGATTTCACTCACCATAAAATTAACACCCATTTTAGAACATACATCCTTTAGGTAAACAGTATCTGCCAAATATCCCACGTCGGCGATTAAAATATGCGCAGCCGTAATATCAAAATGAAACGGAGCGTGTTTAAGGCAATGTGACAAAATATCAAGCAGTACAAGTGAGTCTTTTCCCCCGGACAGACCAGCCAGCACATGGTCGTTTTCTCTAATCAGGCCGAATCTCATAATCGTCCTGATCGCGCGTTTTCGAATCTTGTCAATATAAAGCCTGTCCTGCTTGTCCATAGTTGTATTGAGGGCTTAAATCTAATATTTTTTTCTTAAAAGTGCTGATTCATAGTTTCGGAGTTGATTGTTTTCATCCTTTCAGCCAGACTTTATTTCACCATAAAATCATAAGTCGCTATATTCTCATTGCTGTTAGGATATCGCCTGCAAAGAAATAATTCTGCTCGACGATTTAACATCATTTATATCCTACAATAGAGCTTATTTTTATTTAATCTAAATAAGCCGGATTTCGCTTTAGAAAATTTTACAGAAAAAAACTTTTAGTTATCTTTGGGCTGCCAAATTACAAACTAACCTACCTAAACTATTATTATACAATAGATTACCTTTGTAATCTATGGTTTTATATTTTTGAAATCTTAAGAGAAACTTTTTAGCATATGCAAAATAAATTACAGGAATTAACAGAAAAGATATACCAGGAAGGTATTTCTAAAGGCAATGCCGAAGCTGAAAAAATCATCGCCGAAGCAAAGAAAGAGGCAGAAAACATAATTGCCGGGGCAAAGCAGGAGTCAGATAGCCTGATAAAAGCAGCCCGGAAGAAATCTGATGAAATTAAATCCAATGGCGAGTCCGAACTCAGGTTAAGTTCGAGACAAGCGCTGGCTGCATTGAAACAGCAGTTGACAGACCTTATCAACGGCTCTATAGTTGGTCAGGCAGTTTCAGGTGCTTTTAACGACAAAGATTTTATCCGCAAGATTATAGAAACGGCAATCAGGAACTGGAACGCTTCCTCATCAGGCAATACGGATATTACATTACTGGTGGCTGAAAGCGAAGAAAAATCTTTAAAAGAATATTTTGTTAAGTCTGCAAAGGAGTTGCTTGACAAAGGTATTGAAATAAAAGGCGATGGCGCTATAAAATCGGGCTTTCAGATTAGTCCTAAAGACGGTGGCTACAAGATTAGTTTTACCGAAAACGACTTCAATAATTTTTTCAAACAATACGTAAGACCCAAATTGGCAGAGTTGTTATTCGAAGAAAAATAAAGTATGAGGAAAGAATACCATTACCTTGTTGCCGGACTACCCGATCTGTTTTTCGATGCCTCGAAACTGAATTTTTCTGTATCAGAATTCAAAAATTATCTGCATGATGAGCTTGAAGAGGATGACTACAGGTTAATAGAATCGTATTTCTGGAGATACGATAACCAAAACCTTCTGGACTTGCTGAACCATAAAGAAGACGGGTTTATTAAATCGGGTAACCTGAACAGGGAAGATTTTGAAATGATACTTGACTTGGCGAAAGACGATTCGTTGCGCGATTATGAGCGAAATATCCCTGATTACTTTGGATGGTTTATTCAAATGTTTAAGGCCGATTCTTCCGTCAACCATGAGAAAAGCAATGAAAACCGGCTTACCGACAGATACTACGATTACCTGTTGCAGACAGATAACCGGTTTTTCAGGGAATGGTATGAATTTGAGCTCAACCTCAACAACCTGATGACCGCAGCATATTGCAAAAAATTTGAAATTCCGGTAGAACCCCAGCTCATTGGTTCGGGAGAGATAAATGAAAAATTAATAAAAAGCAATGCACGTGATTTTGGCATAGGCAATGAGTTTCCAAAAATAGATCATATATTACGGGCAATAGAAGAGACCGATTTGCTCGAGAAAGAGAAAAAAATAGACCTTATTAAATGGGAACTTCTTGACGAAAGAACTTTTTTTCACTATTTCACAGTGGAAAAAGTTTTTGCTTATGCCCTTAAAACAGACATGATAGAAAGATGGATAAAACTTGATAAAAAAACCGGTGAAGAATTGTTCAATAAGCTTCTTGGCGATTTGGAAGGATCACGGAATTTATCAGAAGAATTTGGTCAATAATAATTACATATAGATATGTCAACAAAAGGAAAAGTCAAAGGGATTATTGCAAACCTTGTTATCGTAAAGGCTGACGGTCCTGTTTCGCAGAACGAGATTTGTTTTATCCAGTTAGGAGGAACAGGCCTTATGGCAGAGGTAATTAAAGTGATTGGTGATGATGCCTACGTACAGGTGTTTGAAAGCACGAGAAACCTTAAGATAGACGATGAGGCAACATTCACCGGCCACATGCTTGAAGTTTCACTGGGGCCTGGTATCTTGTCAAAGAATTACGATGGCTTGCAGAACGATCTCGACAAAATGCAGGGTGTATTTCTGAAAAGAGGTGAATATACCAACCCTCTTGACGATGATAAAATGTGGGATTTCAAACCCCTTGCAAAACCCGGAGATAAAGTTACAGCAGGCGACTGGCTTGGTGAAGTGGACGAAAATGGTATGCCCCATAAGATTATGGTACCATTTGGCTACAAGGGTTCCTACCTGGTAAAAAATGTGGTTGGTGAAGGAAAATATAAAATAAAAAACACCATAGCTGTTTTAACAGACTCAGAAAATAAGGATATTGAGGTTTCGATGGTACAAAAGTGGCCGGTAAAAGTTCCCATCAGGGCATTCCGTGAAAAACCAAGGCCATATAAACTTCTTGAGACAGGAGTAAGGACAATTGACACCCTCAACCCCATTGTAGAAGGCGGAACAGGTTTTATACCCGGTCCTTTTGGTTGCGGCAAGACCGTTTTGCAGCATGCCATATCAAAACAGGCCGAAGCCGACATTGTAATTGTAGCAGCCTGCGGTGAGCGCGCAAATGAGGTTGTTGAGATTTTTACCGAATTTCCCGAACTGGAAGATGTTCGTACCGGAAAAAAACTCATGGAAAGAACAACAATTATCGCCAACACATCCAACATGCCCGTTGCTGCCCGTGAAGCATCGGTATACACTGCAATGACCATTGGTGAATATTACAGATCAATGGGTCTCAAGGTGTTGATGCTTGCGGATTCAACTTCGCGCTGGGCACAGGCACTAAGAGAAATGTCTAACAGGCTTGAGGAGTTGCCCGGGCCCGATGCATTCCCGATGGACCTGCCGGCCATTATCTCAAACTTTTACTCACGTGCCGGTTATGTAATTCTTAATAATGGTGAGTCAGGTTCAATAACATTTATTGGTACTGTATCGCCTGCAGGTGGAAACCTGAAAGAACCGGTTACAGAAAGCACCAAAAAAGCTGCCCGCTGTTTTTATGCCCTCGCCCAAACCAGGGCAGACAGCAAGCGTTACCCCGCGGTTGACCCGATCGACAGCTATTCAAAATATCTTGAATATCCCGAATTTGCCGAATACATAGAAAAGACAATTTCAGATAAATGGATAGACCAGGTAAACAAGTCCAAGACAATTCTTCAGAGAGGCAAAGAGACTTATGAGCAAATCAACATTCTTGGCGACGATGGTGTACCGGTAGATTATCACGTTACATTCTGGAAATCGGAAGTTATTGATTTTATTATCCTCCAGCAGGATGCATTCGACAAAATAGACCAGTCAACCCCTATTGAAAGGCAGGAATATATGCTTGAGAGTGTCCTTGAACTTTGCGATACAACTTTTAAATTCGAATCGTTCACCGAAGTAGATATCTACTTTAAAAGGATAATCAATCAATACAAACAGATGAACTATTCTGAGTTCAAGTCAGAAAAGTTCAACAATTTTGAAAAAGAATTACAAAGTATAATTGAAGAAAGAAGAGTAGCATAATGGAAACAAGGGCATTTCAGAAAATATACACTAAAATAACCCAGATAACCAAGGCAACATGCTCGCTGAATGCGACCGGTGTGGGTTATGACGAATTAGCCATGATAAACGGCCGTTTGGCGCAGGTTGTAAAAATTATAGGTAACACTGTTACACTGCAGGTTTTCGGAGGTACCGAAGGTATACCTACCGATGCTGAAGTCACATTTCTGGGTAAAGCTCCCACCCTTAAGGTAAGTGACCACCTCGCCGGCAGGTTTTTCAATGCCTTTGGCGAACCAATTGACGGTGGTCCTGCCGTGGAGGGCGAAGAACGTGAAATCGGCGGCCCGTCGGTTAACCCGGTGCGGAGAAAACAGCCTTCGGAACTAATTGCAACAGGCATCGCGGGCATTGACCTGAACAACACCCTTGTTTCGGGACAAAAAATCCCCTTCTTTGCCGACCCCGACCAGCCGTATAATCAGGTAATGGCCATGGTAGCCCTGCGCGCCAAAGCCGACAAGATTATTCTCGGGGGCATGGGGCTTACAAACGACGATTACCTCTTTTATAAAAATGTATTTGACAATGCCGGCGCCCTTGACAGAATCATCAGTTTTGTGAACACCACCGAAAATCCTCCTGTTGAAAGGCTACTGGTTCCGGATATGGCCCTTACTGCCGCGGAATACTTTGCAGTGGATAAAAACCAGAGCGTGCTGGTGCTGCTTACAGATATGACGCTTTATGCCGATGCCCTGAGTATCGTCTCTAACCGTATGGACCAGATACCCTCGAAAGACAGTATGCCCGGCTCGTTATACAGCGATCTGGCCAAAATATATGAGAAAGCCGTGCAATTTCCGGCTGGAGGATCAATTACCATCATTGCCGTTACTACACTGTCAGGAGGTGACATCACCCATGCCATACCCGATAACACAGGTTATATAACCGAGGGACAGTTGTTCCTGAGAAAAGATACCGACATCGGGAAAGTTATAGTTGACCCGTTCAGGAGCCTGTCACGGTTAAAACAGCTGGTTATCGGTAAAAAAACCCGCGAAGACCATCCCCAGGTGATGAATGCTGCGATACGCCTTTTTGCAGATGCTGCCAATGCTAAAACAAAACTTGAAAACGGTTTTGACCTTACAGACTATGACGAACGAAGCCTGAGTTTTGCAAAAGGTTATTCCAATAAACTTCTGGCCATTGATGTGAATATTGACATTGATGAAATGCTCAATACCGGATGGAATCTTTTTAATGAACACTTTAAACCCGAAGAGGTAGGTATTAAGAAAGAACTGGTAGATAAATACTGGCCAAAAAAGTAGATAACCGGTTAAAGGTTACGAGTTGCGAGCTTAGAGTAAGATTCTAAATTTAAACAGACACAGAATAAATGCCCATAAAATTTCAATATAACAAAACATCGCTTCAGCAGCTTGAAAAACAACTCAAGGTGAGGGTGCGGGCTTTGCCTACCATTAAAAATAAAGAGTCTGCTTTACGGGTTGAGGTAAAAAAGGCAAAAGACGAAGTTGTAAGGCTCGATAACGAATACAAAAAGACGATTAAAACCTATGACCATATGGTTGCCCTGTGGGGAGAATTTGATCATTCGTTGGTCGGGATTGATAATGTTCACCTTAATATAAAAAAAATTGCAGGCGTAAAGACACCTGTACTCGACCACATTGATTTTTATCTTGAAAAATTCAGCGTATTCAACAATCCCAAATGGTTTCTTGATGGTGTGGAACTTGTTAAAAAAATTGTAAGTATTGGTATAGAAAGGCAGGTATTCCACCGTAAGATGGAACTGCTGGACAGGGCAAGAAAAAAGACCACCCAGAAAGTGAACCTTTTTGAAAAAGTACAGATACCAGGATACGAAGATGCGATAAGAAAAATAAAGCGGTTTATGGAAGATGAGGACAATCTTTCAAAATCAGCCCAGAAAATAGTGAAAAGCCGTCAACAGCAAATGGAGGTAGCATTATGATTGTACCGATGAAAAAATATGCTTTCCTGATCTATCACAGGGAGTATGACCAGTTTCTGGAAGATATCCGTAACCTGGGCGTTGTACATGTGATTGCAAAAGAATCGGGATATCTTGAAAACGAAGAGCTTAGAGAAAAATACAATCAGATACAGCAGCTTAACCATGCATTAAAATTTCTTGAAAAAAGAGGAGTTGAAAAAGAGTCTTATTCTTCACCGGCAGATGGGTTAAAAATACTCGCTGAACTAAGACGTTTGCAGGTGGAAGAGGAGCAGCTGTTACATCAGATTTCTGTTTTACAGAAAGACATGACCCTGATTGAACCCTGGGGAGATTTTAGCTGGGAGACAATTAAAAAAATTGAGGAAGCCGGACTTACCGTCAGGTTTTTCACCTGTCAGACAACTAAATTCAAAGAACAAATTGAGAATAAATATCCTGTTAAGCTGATTAATGATTCAGGAAGCATAGCATATTTTGTACTGATAGAAAAACGTGGAGAAGAATCTGAAATTGAAGCAGAAGAAATTCGTATTCCCGAGGTTTCTTTATCAAAACTCAAATTGCAGATTGATGAACTCAACCAAACACACATCAAGATAAATTCGTTGTTAGATAAGCTTGCATCGCAGCATATATCTGCCCTTGAAAAAGCACGCGATTTAATTCACAAGCAGTTGACTTTTGAAAAAGTAGTATTAAATACCAGAAAAGAGGCCGAAAATCGTTTGATGATTCTTGAAGGATGGGTCCCGTCAGATAAATCGGATGCACTTGATAATTTTCTGAAGACCTCGGGTGCATATTTTGAAAGCATAACACCAACCCCCGAAGAGACACCTCCAGTTAAATTGAAAAACAACAAATTTGCAAAATTGTACGAGTCTATTGGAGAGCTCTACACCTTCCCTGATTATAAAGAAATTGACCTTACCCCCTTCTTTGCTCCCTTTTACATGCTTTTTTTCGGTTTTTGCCTGGGCGATGCAGGATATGGACTCTTAATTATTCTTGGTACACTATATGGAATTTTCAAGGTAAAACCCACGCTTAAACCTTTGCTAAAACTAGGTTTATATCTCGGAATTGCCACAACCTTTATGGGTATTGTGAGTGGAACGTTTTTCGGTATTATCATTGCCAAAGTTAACTGGCCATGGATTACATCATACAAGGCACTTGTACTTGACGATCAAAAAATGATGATGCTGGCACTTGTATTAGGTTATGTACAGGTTTTATTCGGTATGTATATAAAGGCAGCCAACAGGGCACGCATGTTTGGTTTTAAATATGCCATCTCACAACTTGGGTGGAATTTAATCGTAATGGTTACTTTACCGGCGTTTATGTTAGGTTATTTCAAAATAATAGATGTCGGGCTGGCAAATAACATAGCTCTCATTTCATTAATTACAGGAGGTATACCTGCTATTTTTTACAATTCTCCTGGTAAAAATCCGCTGCTTAACCTTGGTGTGGGATTGTGGGAAACCTATCAGACTGTCTCGGGTTTACTTGGTGATATACTGTCTTATATCCGGCTTTTTGCTTTAGGTATATCCAGCGCTATACTTGGCAATGTTTTCAACACCCTGGCAATGGATCTGAGTCCTGATATTATTGTTGTAAAACAGATTGTCATGATCCTTATTCTGGCATTTGGCCACAGCCTGAACTTTTTTATGGCTGCACTCGGGTCTTTTGTACATCCGCTACGTCTTACTTTTGTTGAGTTCTATAAAAATGCAGGATTTATTGGTGGCGGAAAAAAATACGAACCTTTTAAATAAAAGAATATAAATTTAAATAATTAATAAACAGAAAAATTATGGAACCAATTGTATTAGCGTATATCGGTTTAGGTTTAATGGTCGGATTGGCTGGTATTGGAAGTATCTACGGAGTATCCATTAGCGGCAATGCTTCAATAGGGGCAATGAAAAAAGCTCCGGAATCTTTTGGTAATTATATGGTGTTGTCTGCCCTGCCCAGTACCCAGGGTTTGTATGGATTTGTTGGATTCTTCGTGATGAGTTCAAAGGTTGTTGCAGGTATAGATTGGACCATTGCAGCAGCAGTGTTCGGCGCCGGGATAGCCATGGGCCTTGCAGGTCTTTTTTCGGGAATCAAACAGGGAGAGGTTTGTGCAAATGGTGTCGCTGCCATTGGTTCGGGACATAAGGTATTTGGCAACACAATGATCCTTGGTGTATTCCCTGAATTGTATGCAATCCTCGGTCTTCTGGTTGTTATCCTTATCAGCAATGCAATCTAAGCTTTTTTAAAAGTATAATTCAATGAGGGGTGTCTTAAAAGTCCTTTAAACTTAAATTTCTGCGCCAGCCAGCCTGGGTAAATCAGTCGGGCAGACAGAAATCTCCTGCTTATCATTATTTCAAATAAAAAGATCCCTGATTAGGTTAGGGATGAGTATTTGGGGGCCTTTAAGAAATGCATGCATTAATGTTAACGCCTTTTAACCATATACAATGGATATACTTTTGCTGATTTTAGCTGTCCTTATACTCATCCTGGGCTTCCTCGGATGTATTCTGCCGGTTTTACCTGGCCCGCCCCTGGGTTTTGTCGCTATCATCATTGTGCACTTTACAAAATTTGCCGACTTTACCACCAACGAATTTATCTTTCTTGGCGCACTCGCCATTATTGTCCAGTTAGTTGATTTTATTGTGCCTGTATGGGGAACCAAAAAGTTCGGTGGCACAAAAGCCGGAACATGGGGCAGTATGATAGGCCTTGTCGCAGGGTTATTTTTTCTTCCGGCATTCGGGCCATTCGGGTTATTTACCATTCTCGGAGGGCCATTTTTGGGAGCCTATATCGGCGAGAAATTTGCCGGGCAAGATTCAAACAAAGCCCTGAAGGCAGCTTTCGGCTCTTTTATAGGTTTTCTAACGGGGACATTTATGAAAATTGTGGCTGCGGTAATTATTACGGTGTACTTCGTTAAGGAGGTATGGGGCAATATCTTTTAATTTTTTTCATGAACATTTTTAAACTTTGGCAAAATAATTGTGTTTAATATATTGTATGAAAACTATATTGTTCACGGTTACTTTCTTTTTATCACTTGGTACCCTCTGTGCCCAAAAAGCAGACTCCGTATATTATTACTCCAAATTGAATGTTAAAAATTTTCGTCAAGATAGTTTTTTCAATCAGGCAGTAGACTTCAACAACCCTGATTATTCCCGGCTGAATGCCGCTGTTTTCTTTGCTACCAATGAACAACGCGCAAAGCGAAAGCTTAAACTGCTTGATTATTCCCAAAAGCTTGAAGAAATGGCATCAATGCATTCAAAAGAGATGTGTGAAAAAGATTTTTTCAACCATATCAATCCAAAAAACAAAAAAAAGAAAACACCTGCAGACAGGGCAACCCTGGCTGGCATATCCAATCCATATATTGCCGAAAATATAGCCACTGCCTTTGGCCTGCAATATGAACCCAATAAAAATGCCCGTGCCAGGGGACCGGGTAAATTCAGCTACACCGCTGACGGAGAACTCATCCCGCCCAACTCTTACCTGATGGTAGCCGATATGCTTGTTAAATCATGGATGAACTCAGAAGGCCACAGGAAAAATATTCTCTCTCAAAATGCACTGCAGCTTGGTTGCGGGACTTGTTTATTCTTTGATAAGGGATTTAATGAGATGCCGGTTTTCAAAGCAACACAAAATTTTCAGGAATACGAAAGAATAAATACTGCTGTTTTGGAATAATAGCGCATTCACTATGTCCGGGCTTTGCCCTGCATACCACTATAAATAACCAACTGCAAATATTTAACTAACTGGCTCCTTCTCTCTTTTGGTTGAATGGGCTTTCATCACCCTCATGTTCCTCCCTCCAAGTTCTTTGCCATCAAGCATTTTTATGGCCTCCATGGCTTCTTTCTTGTCGGGCATTTCGATAAACCCGTAACCTTTTGACTTTCCGGTTTTTTTATCCATGACAAGCTTTACTGTCTCCACCACGCCCATCACCTCAAAAATTCTTTGAATATCAGCCTCGCCTAGCGAATAATTGATATTGCCTACATAAATAGTCATGTTTTGTATTTTAGGAAACTGATATACAAGTTAATAAATTATTTAATGAAAACCAATTTTAGTAAAATAAATTATAACTAATTTCCAAAAACAAAAGAACAGTCAATTGCTGAAAAGTAGATTCACCTGCTTAACCGCGCAGTTCATCATCATTGCAGTTGTATTAAGGAATACAAAATCTGGTATTTAACTGACCAATGCAGCCAAATACCAGATTACAATTAAAGTACAAGATTCAGTTTTTATTTCCTAAGGTCGCAACCATAACGGCTTTAATAGTATGTACCCTGTTTTCTGCTTCATCAAAAACAATGGAAGCCGGTGATTCAAAAACCTCATCTGTAACTTCCATTGATTCAAGTCCGAACTTACGGTATATCTCTTCGCCTACCTTGGTTTCGCGGTTATGAAATGCCGGAAGGCAATGCAGAAATTTTACATTGGCATTTCCGGTCATCTGCAATACTTTACTGTTTACCTGGTAAGGTTTTAACAGGTTAACCCTTTCTTCCCAAACCGAATCAGGCTCACCCATTGAAACCCATACATCGGTATATAGAAAATCAACATCTTTTACAGCTTCACCAATATCTTCAGTTAACTTTATCTTTGCCCCTGTTTCATTTGCAACAAGCATACACTCATTTACAAGCTCCTGGTTTGGCTGGCATTGTTTCGGCGCTGCAGCGCGAAAATCTATGCCCATTTTGGCACAACCTGCCATAAGCGAATTCCCCATATTGTTGCGTGCATCGCCCAGATAGCAGAATTTTATTTTGTTCAGCGGTTTATCAGAGTGTTCCATCATGGTCATAAGGTCTGCAAGTACCTGGGTGGGATGAAACTCATCTGTAAGCCCGTTCCATACAGGCACACCCGAATATTTTGCCAACACTTCAACAATCTCCTGGCCAAAACCCCTGTATTCGATTGCATGATAGAGCCTGCCCAACACCCTTGCTGTATCTTTCATTGATTCTTTTCCGCCGATTTGGGAACCCGACGGCCCAAGATAAGTAATATTTGCCCCCTGATCAAATGCGGCTACTTCGAATGAACACCTGGTACGGGTAGACGATTTTTCAAAGATAAGTGCAATATTCTTTCCCTTCAGGTATTGGTTTTCATTGCCTGCATATTTTGCTTTTTTAAGCTCAAAAGACAGGTCAAGAAGATACTTAATCTCTACCGGACTGAAATCCAGAAGCTTAAGGAAGTTTCTATTTTTTAAATTCATTTGTATATATATTTATTAATATCTAATATTTATCAACAGCCTGATAATAGCAATCTTTTATGTTTTTCAAATTTAATAATATCTCAGGGACAATATCAATGATTTTTATCACATTAGAAATGCATAAATATGAAACATCCTAAACGGCACAAAATATAGATACTTTACATTGATGTAAAGAATAAAAGTATTAAATTGATAATACGATCGCTTGGTCAAATTGACATTGGAATATTTATAGGTTTGAAAATTTAGCCATACCTTGCAACAAAATTATTGGGGGAGATAAATGAGAAATACCGGTATTCTTTTTGCTTTGGTTTTATTGATAACAGGGTGTACAAAACAAAAAAACGAGGGAGTTTTTAATAGTGGAAGGATTGATTATAAAATCACTTATCTCGAAAACAACCTTGCATCTATTTCACCCAATATGCTTCCGAAAAAAATGAAACTGGAATTCAACCAGGATTATTCTACCAATGTAATTGAAGGATTCATGGGCATCTTCAGGTTAAATAACATTACCTATTTTAAGCATAAAAAATGCTCTACCCTGCTTGAAATCCTCAATAAAAGTTATATCTATTATGGTAAACGGGGTGATGAAATGTGCTGTTTCGAAAGTATGGAAGGCATGGACATTACATATACCGGTGAAACAAAGACAATTGCCGGTTTAAACTGCCAAAAAGCCATTGTCACACTGAACAAAACCAATGAAAAATTCGATGTTTATTATACAAATGATATAAATCTTATCGATCCGAATATTACTAATCCGTACAGAAAAATAGACGGTGTGCTGATGGAATTTCAGTTGTCTCTTGCAGGCTTAAAGATGAGGTTTACAGCCGAAAACTTTGATAATTCGGTAGAAGACACCGTTGAAAAACCTGTTTTACCAAAGAACAGCAACGAGGTTAGCCGCGATCAGATGGCCCATATCATTAACAAGTTAATGGAATAGTACATCCGGCATTTTATCAGGCAACAAAAGCCCTAAAACCTTTCTCCCGTGCCTGCCATTTTTCTGTTCTTTCTGCCCAGTTCAAAAAATCGTAAATATCTGCCGGTCTGCCCATGCCAGATGAATGTTCATAATAAAACAGGTTTTTTTAAGTTTTTACTAAAACTCTTGTTTAATTTTGGGCAAATTTTCATGATTAATGGCTAAAAAAGACACAGAAAAAAAGAAACCAGACAAATCGAAAAAAGTTAAATCGCTAAGCAAAGACAGGAGGTTTCGAATACTTCTTGGTATTTTAATCTCGATGTTCGCCCTTTACCTTATCATTGGCATGGTATCGTATATCTTTACATGGAAAACAGACCAGAGTTTTCTCAACGACCATGTTTTCTCATCTTCTGAAATCAGGGTAGAAAACTGGTCGGGCAAAGCAGGCGCCTACCTTGCCGATTTACTTATAAACCGGGGTTTTGGCCTGGCATCGTTTACTATTCCTTTTATCATTATGTTTATAGGTTTCAGGCTGCTTAATGTAAAAATCGAATACCTGTATCGAAAGATCTTAGCCACCCTTGTAATTTCTATTTACCTCTCTGTTTTGCTTGGATATGTTTTTGGTGGTTTTCACAATATCTTAGGCAGCGGGCCGGGAGGAAGGCACGGGCTATATGCCGCACAATGGCTGAATGCATTCATGGGCAAGGCCGGAAATGCTTTCTTTCTTTTAGTGTCACTTTTCGCAATTATTATATTTACCAATAATCAGGCCCTTGAATGGTTTAAAAAACAGGTTGCCGGAATATTAAAGTTAAAACATCACACTCCTATTGCTAATGAGCCTGGTACACCTTCGAACAGGCACGATATTCACCCGGAAAAAAAAGCAGTATTAAGCGAACCTGATGACGACCTCGTATTTGAAACCGAATTTCCGCAACCCGAACTGGATATTAAAAATCCTTTAAGTGGCCAAGAAAAGGAAGCTGTAATTGAGCATGAAGAAGAGGAATTTGAACTGGAGACAAACACCATTGGTGAGAATGATCCCGAAATCGTAGCCGAAAAAATCGAACTTGAGGATTACAACCCTACCCTTGAATTATCATCTTACAAGCTGCCGACTCTCGATCTTCTCGAAAAACATGATGAAGGCAACTCTTCGGTTACAAATGAGGAATTAATAAGCAATAAAAACAAGATTGTTGAAACCCTGGCGCACTATAAAATTCAGATCGACAAAATCAAAGCAACCATTGGCCCAACAGTAACGTTGTATGAAATAGTGCCTGCCCCGGGGGTAAGGATTGCACGGATAAAAAACCTGGAAGACGATATTGCACTAAGCCTCGCTGCATTAGGCATAAGAATAATTGCCCCTATACCCGGCAAGGGTACGATAGGTATTGAAGTCCCCAACCAGAAGCCCGAGATTGTATCTATGCGTTCTATTCTCAGCTCACGCAAATTTCAGGAGTCGGAGTACGAACTCGCTGTCGCCATTGGCAAAACAATCTCGAACGAAACCTATGTTTTCGACCTGGCGAAAATGCCCCATTTGTTGATTGCAGGCGCCACCGGACAGGGAAAATCTGTGGGGTTAAATGCTATCATAACCTCGCTGTTATACAAAAAACACCCTTCTGAACTGAAGTTTGTACTGGTAGACCCGAAAAAAGTGGAGCTTACACTTTATTCGAAACTCGAGAAACACTTTCTTGCCAAGATACCCGATGCCGAAGAACCCATTATCACCGATACGCAAAAAGTAATCTACACGCTCAATTCGCTTACCATAGAGATGGACCAGCGCTACATGCTGCTTAAATCGGCCCAGGTTCGTAACATAAAAGAATATAACCACAAGTTTATTAAAAGAAGGTTGAACCCGGAAAAAGGACACCGGTACCTGCCTTATATCGTGGTGATAATAGATGAGTTTGCCGACTTAATCATGACGGCAGGCAGGGAAGTTGAGACCCCGCTGGCACGTCTGGCACAGGTTGCAAGGGCTATCGGGATACACTTAATAATTGCAACCCAGCGGCCTACCACCAACATTATAACAGGGTCTATCAAGGCCAATTTCCCGGCACGCATCGCCTTTAGGGTTACCTCTATGATAGACTCAAGGACTATTCTTGACAGCCCCGGGGCCAATCAGTTAGTCGGCAGGGGCGATATGTTGCTTGCCCCCGGAAGCGATATGATACGATTGCAGTGTGCATTTATTGATATTCCTGAAATTGAAAAGGTAACTGAATACATTAATGTACAAAAGGGGTTTGTTACACCATTTTATTTGCCTGAGTTTACAGCCGACGGTGATTCGGATATGCTTGATGTGGATCTTTCGAAGAGAGACCCCATGTTCGATGATGCCGCGAGGCTTGTTGTTATACACCAAAGCGGCTCCACTTCGCTTCTGCAGCGAAAATTCTCTGTCGGTTATAACCGTGCCGGCAAAATTATGGACCAGCTTGAAGCCGCCGGAATTGTCGGCCCGCCCGATGGCAGCAAACCAAGACAGGTATTATATCCCGAAATAACATCTTTGGAACACTATTTGCAGTCGTTAAATAACTAAAAAGGTTAAGATGAAAAAAATATTTTTATCGGTTGTTTTCTGTTTCGCCTTTCTGAATGCATACCTGCAGCAGGACCAGGAAGCTAAAAAGATTCTTGATAAAGTATCTGATAAAACCAAAGCATACAGCACCATTCAGGTAAAGTTCAAACTGACAGTGGATGACAGGAAAGAAAAAACCAGCTCGGATAGTGAAGGTTTAATTATGATAAAGGGCGATAAATACAGGCTTGAAACCGGACAAAACCTAATAATTTACGATGGTAAAACCATGTGGAGCATTGCCCTCGATATCAAAGAGGCAACCATTACCGAACCCGATATGGAAGATGATGATTTTATCAGCAACCCTGCGAAAATACTTACCTGGTATAACCGTGATTTTAAGTACCGGTATGTGCAACAGGTCGCAAAAGAAGGCATTTCTATGCACGAAATTGACCTTTTTCCAAACAACCTCAACCAGCCTTACAGCCGCATTAAGGTAATGATTAGTGAAAAAGAACTGCTGCTTCATTCTGTTAAATCGGTTGGCAAAGAAGGCATAGATTATTCGGTAAAGCTTACTGACTACATCATAAACAAAGAGATCGGGGATGATATGTTTATTTTCAATTCCGAGAAATACAAGAAGTTTGAACTGATTGATATGCGCTTTTAGAAAAGCCTGACTTGCTCAGGCAGGATAGGATATCCTGATATGATAAATATTTTTCAGCCTTTTCTTAAATACTTCTTTAATAAGGGTGATATCTTTGAAGGTAATGTCAGCATTATTAAACTGCCCTTCGAGCAACTGAGAATCAATTATATTGTCAACCAGTGTTTCGAGTGTTTGATCGTTGGTCTCTTTCAAGCTTCTTGAAGCTGCTTCAACCGAGTCTGCCATCATCAACACCGCTGTTTCTTTTGAATAGGGTTTAGGCCCTGTATACGAGAATTTTTTCATATCCACCTCCTCCTCGGGATATTTATTCAGGTACGACCGGTAAAAATACTGTACGGTAGAGGTTCCATGATGTGTCTTAATAAAATCAATGATTGGCTGTGGCAGGTTGTGTTTTCTCCCAATTTCCACTCCTTTTTCAACATGGCTGATGATAATCTTAGCGCTTTCTTCAAATGAAAGCTTTTCGTGCGGGTTGATCCCTGATGTCTGGTTTTCGATAAAATAAATAGGGTTGACCATTTTTCCAATATCATGATAGAGCGCCCCGGTACGAATGAGAAGTGCATTTCCACCGATATGAAAAATTGCGTCTTCGGCAAGGTTGGCCACCTGCAGCGAATGCTGAAAAGTGCCTGGCGCTTTTTCTGCCAGCTCTCTTAAGAGCGGCTGATTGGTATCGGCAAGCTCCATTAACGTTGCGTCTGACAGAAAGCCAAAGAGTTTTTCAAAGACGAAAATGAGCGGAAAGCTTAGCAAAATGAGTAAGCTGTTAACACCAAACCAGGCAAAGTTTTGGTAATCAATTTCTTGAAAATTTCCCTCCTGAACAATCGAGATACCAAAGTATACAAATGAATAGCTGATAAATACCATGATGGCAGAATATACGATTCGCGAGCGGCGGCTGAAATTGGTAAGTGTAAATACAGCTATTATTCCTGCAATGATTGTAATAAAAACAAATTCAAAACTATTGGGGGCAAAAAACCCTATCAACAAAGTGGTAATAAAGTGGATAAACAGCGCAAGACGTTCGTCATAGAATGTTCTAATAATAATCGGCAAAATCGCGAAAGGGATAATATAAAAACTGGCAATACCTGATTTTATAACCGTACTTGCCACAAAAACAATCACAATTTCGAGCATCAGGATAAAAGATGTTTTGAGGCTGTCATTCAGAATTTCTTTTCTTAAATTGTAAAGGAAAAGAAATATGACAAACAGCGCAGCAAACACGATGATGAACTTGCCCACTTTAACCAAATGAGAAGCAATAGATCCAAGCTGGCTCTCGTATTCGGATTTTAACGACTCAAGTATCTGAAATTTTTCAACAGTTACAAGGTCGCCCCTTGAAATAATCCGCTGGCCACGTTGTATTTTATCCCTGTACAACGAAATCCCTTCAAGCAGACTTTGTTGCACGGTATAAGATTTTTCTGCATTATAGCTGACATTTAATTTCAAAAAATCATTGATATCCAATGTTTCAAAAAATCGCTTATACCTGCTGTTGTAAGCATTTCTTTCAGTTTTGAGCTTTTCGTCAATGCTTTGTCTTATAAATTCATAAGCTTCCTTTGGTGTATACATGGCCTCTTTATCAGTACGCTCGGCAATGTTGTTTTTAACAACCATTACCGCGCTAAACTTTGAGGCCTGAAAATTTGTGTTTCCTGAAAGGTTGATGATCCCTTTTTGGTATACCCGTGAAAGAAGCGATGCTATATAATCTTCATAAATTAACCCAAATTGTCGCAAGGAAGCATACCGCTCCTGCGTTTCGTAAGATTTTTCATAGAGTATCTTAAACTCTTTTATACAATACTTTTTCCATTCAGACCTGAAAGTTTCCCTGAATCTGGATACCTGTACAACATGAACGCCTGTGTCGTAATCGAAATAAGGTTTAAAATCTTTAAGTACAGAATCTCTCTCCCTTGCAAGTTCATGCGCCGATTTATAAATCGGGAAATCAAAGGGCGCCTGAAGGTCTTGATGCATCCACGGACGGCTTTTCTGAAACTCGTACCTGAATTTGCCCTCTCGTGGAAAAAGATAGGCAATAATAAGTGCAGAAACGGCAAAATAAAAGATAACAGCTATCAGCTTGAAGTGTGTCCTTATAAATCCGATTATTTTATTCATTGCCGAATGCAGATAATTCTTAATTTTATATTCAAATGTAATACTTTAATCGGCAAAATTAAAATTTCATTGTCACCCTTTGCCTGAATAATACAGTAAGCATTTCAATTAAACAATTATAGAAAGTTATGGTTCAAACCTTAAATACAGTAATATGAAATACGGTATTTGCCTTCAGACTTCCACAGCTGTCAGGCATGCCGGTTCACACCGCAGTGAGATGACAAGCCAGCTGCTGTTTGGAGAGACATTCAGGGTTGTTGAAGAAGATAAGGGCTGGGTGAGAATTGAAGGTACACTGGATAATTATTTCGGGTGGATTGAAAAAATCGCAGCTACCAAACTATCGGAGCGCACTTTTAACAAAATTACAGCTTTTCCGCTGTGTACTCTTGACATTAAGCCGGTGAGCGTTGCCCTTGCAGATGGCAACTCAATGCATGTGCTTCCGGGCAGTACGCTTCCATTTTTTGATCCTGCACAACGCATGTTGACAATAGAAGACAGAAATTTTGTTTTGAACCAAATGCCTGAAACCGGTGCTTTAAAAGCTACACATGAAACAGTAATAAAAACTGCTCTTTGTTTCTTAAATTCCCCTTACCTCTGGGGCGGCCGATCTTTGTTTGGGATAGACTGTTCGGGCTTTACACAGGTGGTATACAAAATTAACCACATATCTATACCACGGGATGCCGGCCAGCAGGTGTCTGAGGGCACTCCTGTTGAAACCGTCGAAAGTGCCATGCCGGGCGATCTCGCATTTTTCAAAGATAAAAAAGATAAGATTTCGCATGTAGGGATAATGATTGAAAATAACCGGATAATTCATGCATCGGGACACGTTAAGATTAACAAACTTGACCAGACAGGAATTTATGACTCAGAAAATGATAACTACACGCACATCTTACACAGCATAAGAAGATATTTTGCCTAAAGGTAGCATAAGTTTTATATATTTGTTACCTATCACATGGTCGTAGTGCTTGTGATCCTTTTTAGAATTTTTTTGTTTATATAACCAGATACTGCATGATATACTTCTTAAAAAAATACCGTCGTGGAATAAAAAACCGTTATAGAAAAGGGATGCCCTTAACTGAAATGATTATTAAAGATTTAGGCTACATAATAAGGGAATTGGTGAACTATTTCATAAATCATTTTAGGGACAGAACAATTCTTATTTATCCCCACTTGCCGAGCAGTGGTTCAACCATGTACAAGGTGGCAAAAATACTTCGGTATAATATTACCAATAAAAAAGACAGAAAATTTGATCTTGCAGTATACTGGGAATATCTTACCAATCGTCTAGAATATCAATATCTTGAAAGTCTTGCACACAAAATCAGAATCATCAATCTTCATAGCAGGGATATCAGCAAAGTATTTGTTGATAAAAAATTTCACGAGGCCTTTCTCTACTCAAGCATTATTAACCCATTGGAATACATGGGAACATGTGTAAAAAAAAATGATATTAATGCGCGGCACGATGGTGTGATAATTAATTGCCCCATTGATAAAACAGAAAAAGGGTATATTTATCAGGTTTTAATTGACAATTCTTACAATCATGATCTTGTAAGGGATATTCGTGTGCCTGTCGTTGACAGTGTTCTTGACTTTGTTTATCTTAAGTATAGAAAAATAACCGAAAGGTTTAAAAATACAACCGAGTATGTTGAAGTTGTTGATATAAAAGAGGTCTTGTCTGATAAGGAAATTGGTAACCTCAATAACTTTTGCAAACTTATTAACCTTGAATACGGAGAGCTGGACGTATTGAGGGACAATAAAAACAAACATATCTATGTAGTGGATGTGAACAATACACCACAGGGTCCTCCTAAAAACATCTCCAAAAAAGCTGGAAAGCAGGCATTGAATAAAATTGCAACTGCCTTTGCTGAAAAGTATCTGATGTTATAGCTTTTATGGTTTTATTATTTCATCTGGTTTCATCTGCAGAAAGTGCAAATTTAAGGCACTGAATATTCCCGCTTGAAGCCGAAAACTGAGCGTAGCCCACTAGTTTTCTCAGGTAGTCGGTACTGATTTAAAATCCTCATCAAAACGGCGATAACTTCTTATTGAATGAACTAATTCTTCGAAATTCATATTAGAAAAAGATTGAATTTCTCAAATATAAAACAATTTGTTTACCTGCTTATTATCTATGGCCAAAAAAACAAGCTATTTGTTTGGCGTTGTTCCTTTCAGCCAGGGACAAGTATTTAATTTGTAATGAATTTAAATGAGAATATCTCATCCAATCGGAAAATTGGTAAATTTGTCATCCTGATCATATAATTTTTAAGGTGTAATTGTAACTAAAAATATATCAACATATGAGTCTTTTTAAACCACTGGAAACGAAAGAAGAAATTAAAAACATTAGTGTTAATGCAAAACCGGCTGAGAAAACCAGATGCCTGATCATCGGGTCGGGTCCTGCCGGGTATACCGCTGCCATCTATGCCGCCAGGGCAAACCTCAGCCCTGTGCTTTACGAAGGACTTCAGCCGGGAGGACAGCTTACCACAACCACCGAGGTAGAGAATTTTCCGGGTTATCCTAAGGGTATCACAGGCCCTGAAATGATGCAGGAGTTAAAACAGCAGGCCGAAAGGTTTGGAACAGATACACGCTGGGGCATTGCCACTGCTGTTGATTTTTCGTCTCATCCATACAAAGTCACCATTGACGAAGAAAAGGAGATAATTGCTGATGTTGTGATCGTTGCCACAGGCGCTACTGCAAAATACCTCGGACTTGAATCGGAACAAAAATATATGGGATCGGGCGTTTCGGCCTGCGCCACATGCGACGGGTTCTTTTACAAGGGCAAAGATGTAGCTGTGGTAGGAGGCGGCGATTCTGCATGCGAAGAAGCGCTTTACCTTGCCGGCCTGTGCAAGAAAGTTTACCTGATTGTAAGAAAAGATTACCTGCGTGCTTCAAAAATTATGCAGGAAAGGGTTTTCAACCATCCGAAAATAGAAGTTTTGTTCGAGTGTACCACCAAAGAGCTCAGGGGTGAAAACGTTGTACAGGAAGCCGTTCTTATAAAAAAATCGGGAACCGCCGGAGAAACAGAAGAAATAATCAAAATTGACGGGTTCTTCCTTGCCATAGGGCATACACCAAACTCTCAAATCTTTAGCGACTATCTTGAAACAAACGAAACCGGCTATATTAAGACGAAACCGGGAACTTCAAAAACCAACCTTCCTGGTATTTTTGCCTGCGGTGATGTGCAGGACCCCGTATACCGTCAGGCCGTTACTGCTGCAGGTTCGGGGTGTATGGCTGCCATTGATGCCGAAAGGTACCTTGCAGAACATGGATTATGATTTATAAGCATTAAGAGTTGCAACAATTGATATGTTTTTATGAAAATTAATGTTGTTATATTAAACTGTATATTATTGGTTAACTGATTTATAAACACAAAGATGTCACGAAGTAAATATAAATAGTTTTTAAATACCTAAATCGAACGATTATGAAATCAAATCGAAAAACGCTCACGGCAGTTATTTTGCTGGTTGTACTGGTTCTACTTCTTACCGGATGCGCGAACCACGAAAACGTGGAAGCGTGCCTCGAAGGTTATAAGTACCGTTTTCTCGGCGGGTTGTGGCATGGCATTATTGCCCCTATTGACCTTGTGGTATCGTTGTGGCGCGATGATGTAACCGTATATGCCCAGAATAACAACGGCACATGGTATGCCCTCGGATTTATCCTCGGCAGCGGCGGCTGGGGTATTCTTGGCGGCAAAGGGCTCAGCTGTAAAAAAAAGAAACGATATGAGTGATCGCATCCGATAATACAAGAGTATTTTAGCCAAAGGGCAAAATACTGAGACAGCGACACTGCAAAAATTGAAAGGGCCGGTATTTTGCCCGGGAGATAGAATATTCTTTAAAACAAGGAGTCGCGCCAGGCGGGACTCCTTGTTTTCAAAAACATCACAAGCCTTGTCTTTGACTTTTTCTTATCAATGACTGATAAAACAAAAGTTTTCTTGCTGAAACTCTTTAATACGAGGTGAAAAGCGCTTTTCGTATCAGGTTCATGGCAGTTACCGCATCATGGCGGTCTTGGGCTGCCTGTAAGGCATCAAAATCGAGTTTATCTAAAGCGCGTTCAACTGCTTTCAGGAAACCGATGGCGCTGTTGGCTGCTGCAACAGGGTCTTCTCTGAAAGGAAACTGATCGAGTTGCCATACCCCTTCCCATTTATTCTTTCTCAATGTATAGAAGAACTCAAAAAGTTCAATAGGATGCACTGATCCGGCAATAAGGTCATCATCCCAGCCCCTGAAATTATCATTTACATCCATACCAAAAAGCCGTCCGTAATCAATGGCAAGTTGTGCAGCATCGGCAGGCGATTCACCCCCGTATAAAGAATGTCCGAAATCGAGCAATATTCCAACATTCGGAACACCCATCTTTTCAATAGCAAGCAGTGTACGCGCAACACTGTCGTAACTCATATGCACCCGAGGTTCGCGGGGTTTGTATTCAATAACGAAATTCAGGTCTTTGTTTTGGTTTGCCAACTCCGCCACACCATCAATACTAAGTTTCCACAGTTTCTTATGATCAACCTGAAAAGGATAATCCCAACCGTCTTGTCCGGGCCAAAGTTTAACATATTTTGCCTTAAAATGTCTTACAACATTTGCAGCATCATTAATCATTTCATTGGCAAGCCTGCGGACTCCAGGGTCAGGGTTGGTAAATGCCCCTTTTGAAAATATTCTGGTATATATTTCAGGAGTTATGCCAATAACCGATAGATTATTGCGATTGAGTGCCTCTTCCACTTCTTTAATAGTGAGCTCCGGATCAGCGAAAGGGTAATTAATGTCAACAAAAGACAAGTCATCAACCTTACCGGCCAAATCAATCATTTCGGGCAAACTTCTGTTTGGTCCATACCCATCTGTAGCATAGCGATCTACATAAGTTGCAAAGTGCCATATACCTGCGCCAAATTTTTGTTTGTTTTTTTCCATAATCCGTCATTTTATTTGAGATATATTGATTGTACTGAACAAAAAACATTTAAATCGCCAAATTGTTTAAATTGATTTTATATTTGTTAGCTAAAGTATGCAGTTCTATAATCTATTCCCAAATGATTAAATCCTCTTATATATAGTAATGCGAATTAAGAGTTAAAAAATATATATTTTGCATAATTATAGTATATAAGCTTCAAAAGAATCGCTGTCCCCCGCTGGCGGGCATAGCCGTCAAGCTAAGTTCCATGCTGGCTCAATTCAATTGCTTACGACCCAGCGGTGGGCATAAAAGTCAATTTTGGAATACGCACCCGAAGGCGCAATATAAAACTAAAGCTAATATTCTTTGGAAAGTTTCAACCTGTCCCGTAGGGACATAATATCTATAGCAAAACCC
>JAWOHT010000070.1:0-8527 GCA_046485045.1 Bacteroidales bacterium | reverse complement strand
CGTTTGGCAACAAGTGTAAAAAGACAGACGAGCAGATAGATACGATAGTGATCAATTGAAATAAGAAAGGATTTAGCTTTTTGACAGGACAGTGCAAATTTGATAGAAATTTATTTTGTTTTTTTCTTCCCATCTCAAAAAAGAAACCCCACCCACATTGCACACATTGGCAAAGCCGCACAAACCAATTCTCAAACCAAAGCTTTGCCAAAGAGTGAAATTTTACTGACGCACTTGTATTAAAATTGGGATTTTTAGCCTTTAATAATGGTAATTGAAAAAAGAAAATAAATTGTACTTTTGCAATATGGAAACCAATAACTTAGATAATATATTATTGAACGAGCCTGAGGTTGAATACGAAGACCTTAGCAGTGGTGTTTTAATGGAAAAACCCTTTAACCCTGCTAAGATTGATATTACCACTAAGCACCTTACCATCGACTTGTTAATTAAGCGTTTAAAAGCCAACCCAATCGAGATTGACTTAGCACCAGCATTTCAGCGAAAAAGCGATTTATGGGATGAACAAAAGCAAAGCCAGCTAATTGAATCATTATTAATAAAATTCCCTTTACCTGCTTTTTATTTTGATGGCTCTGATAATAATAAATGGCTGGTTGTTGACGGGTTGCAGCGTTTAAGCTCGCTAAGGAATTTTGTAATACTTAAAAAACTTAAATTAAAAGGTCTTGAGTTTTTAAATAAACTGGAAGGAATGGGATTTGACGAATTGCCTAGAAACCTTCAAAGACAAATTGAAGAAGCCCAAATAACTGCTTATATTATTAATCCCGGCACTCCCGACGAAGTAAAGTTCAATATTTTCAAACGTATCAATACCGGTGGTTTGATTCTTAATTCACAAGAGATTAGACATGCGCTAAATCAGGGGATTTCGGCTACATTTATTGCCGACCTGGCTGATTTAAAGGAGTTCAAAGAAGCTACTGAAAATGCTTTGAACCCAAACCGGATGATAGACAGAGAATTTGTTACCCGTTTTATGGCATTTTACCTGTATCCGCATACCGAGTATGTTCCAGATTTGGACACATACATGAACAGGGCTATGAGCGATATTAAAAAACTAAGTCAGGTTCAGCGTGATGAAATAAAATCGAATTTTATTAAATCAATGAAATTGGCAAAAACAATTTTTAATAATTGGGCTTTTCGAAAATCAGACAAATTTCCCGACAAAAGAAAACCTATAAATAAAGCATTGTATGAAGTATGGAGTGTATCACTAGCAAAATTAAGTGATATTGAAAGGTCTAAGTTGATTGAAAAAAAAGAAGTAGTTTTTAAAGAATCAATAAATCTTATAAAAAACGATTCAAACTTTTATGCATGCATAACTGCTTCTACTGGTAACAAATCGAGCGTAAATTACAGGTTTACCAAGATTGAATCAATAATACAAGAAACATTGAAACTATGATTTCACATATAGAAATAAAAAATTTTAAATCGCTGAAAAAGGCTTCGGTATCAATTCAAACCCTGAATTTGCTTATGGGGCTTAATGGCATGGGTAAAAGCTCATTTATTCAAATGCTTTTGCTACTCATGCAGAGCGACAAGCTTGAAGAAAGGGTAATAGATTTAAACGGAATTTTAGCACAGATTGGACAAGGCAAAGATGCTTTATACCAATATGCCGAAGAAGAGAAAATCGTTTTTGAATTAACTTTTGAAGGGTATCCGAAATTTACATGGAAATTTGCTTATCAAAAAGATAAAGAAAAACTAACTGCAGAAACTGGTTTCACCAAAGACCAAATGAGTTTTTTCAGAAAAAACACAAAGCGATTTCAATACATTTGTGCAGAACGCATAGGGCCGAGGGATATTTATGATGCATCAAGCGTAGTAGTTGCAGACAAAAAACAAATAGGTTTGTTAGGTGAATATGCTGCTTATTATATCAATGTTTTTGGTCAGGAACATGAAGTGATTGAGAAGTTAAGACACCCTAAAGCAAACTCTATCAATCTCCTTGCACAAGTGAACGCTTGGTTGAATGAAATATCGCCAGGAATTTCTCTCAATACAAAATATGTTCCAGAAGTAAACAAAGTGATTTTGGATTATCAGTTTGACCTTATTAATGATAAAACAAACTCATTCCGTCCTAAAAATGTTGGTTTTGGGATATCGTATGTTTTGCCGATTATTCTTGCATTACTCACTTCTGAAAAGGGCAAGATAATAATTATCGAAAACCCGGAATCACACATACACCCTCGAGGACAGGTGGAACTGGGAAAATTAATTTCATTAGCTGCACAAAACGGGGCACAATTGTTTATTGAAACCCATAGCGACCATATTTTAAATGGAATACGTGTTTCAATTAAGGGCAAGAGTATTGATAAGAACAATGTCAATATCATGTATTTCGACAAGATAACTACAGAAAAGGAACAATACTCCAGTATTAAGCAGATTAATATTGATAAAAACGGCGAGTTGAGTGAGTATCCAAAGAACTTTTTAGATGAGTGGGGTAACCAACTTTTAAAATTATTATAATTATGGAGTTGGTTTGTAATGAATTATCATTTTATCCACTGGCAAATAACGGCCATATTGCTGAGGAGAAGTTCAGGACGATTTTACAGACTTTTGGAAGCGCAAAAGAAAAGTATGATTTTACACATATTCGTTTCCCCAAAAGTTATTCATCGCAGCAAATTACTTCAACCCAAACTCTTTATGAATGGATTTCAACTCATACAAATCCCACATTAAAGACATTAATTTTGACTTTATTCAGGCCTCCTTATACCGATGACTTGGAAGAAATTGAAATGGACAGGTTTTTTGAAAGTAATTATACCATATCAAGCGATGAAGCCCCGATAAAAGATTCACCTGTTGGGCTGCCTGTTGCACATATAAAAGCGGTGCCATGTATAAGCTTTAGTTCACATGATTTCTGGAAAAACAGAAAAATACAGGTAAACAAAACAAATGGGAGTACTAATGAAAATGCTATTTTCAATGTTTATAATATTTGCCTTTCAACAGATTTGGAAACACAGGAAATAAATGAGTGGGCTGAGAACAGTCTCCCTGAATTTATTAATTCGCCTGAACTACTTAAAAAATACCTTAGTTATAGTAAATATAGCTCCGTGTTTTCAAATGATTTTTTAAAACAACTTTTTGAATGGAAAGACAATGATATTGATTCTTTTAAGTACATTCTTCTATTAATGAAGGATGTTGAATTGCACCCGTTCACTGGTGGAAGGGGTCAAACAGAGAACCTTAAAAATAGAGGAAAAGAAGCCTCAAAAAGAATAAATAACAGTTATCCGGATGGTGACAGGCTTAGTTATACAATAGAAAATAATATTGTAACATATTTAGCCTGTAAGGATCATTATGGTTTTCACTAATATTTTATGTAAGCCAAAGCGCAATCGTAAGCACATTTGCAAGCCCGCACAAGCCAACGCTCAAACCAAAGGCTTGCAAAAGAGCTTCCGCCTCTCCAGCCCGAGTAACCGCCTTTCAGGCCGGTTTTAGGATTGCCCACGCTCAAAAAAACAAAATAAATTTCTGCTTCGTGGATAGGTTAGTGTAGCTTGACAATAACAAGAAAGAGAAGGCTAAATAAATGAATAACAAACAGATATGAATGAACACCAGTTGCCAACACGCGGTATAGTTAATTGCCGGTGTAGTGCGTATTCGAGCGGCACAGCCCGTATCAAAAGTGGTTGTAACTTGACAGGAAAGTTCTTCGAAGTGCCAAACGTTTGATACCACAAACGTGAAACGCCATCCAAAGCCGTGTGATTTGGGATAGGTATATTTATATAACCCTGAATTTATGTAATTAAAGGGTGTTTTTCCCGAAGAAAGAAAGATATAGTATATTAGCAGAAAAAACAGCCATGCCACAAAAAATCAAAATCATCACCTGGAATGTCAACGGCATCAGGGCACAGGTAAATAAAGCCTTTTATGAAACAGTAAAAGATATCTCCCCCGATATTTTATGTATCCAGGAAACCAAGGCACAAGACGAAGATGTTAAAAAAGTAGCTACAGGGTTAACAGACTATATCTTGATGGTAAATTCAGCCGAAAAAAAAGGTTACTCCGGAACGGCCGTTTTTTCTAAAATCAAACCGCTTGCCTATAATCTTGATATTGGCATTCAAAAGCACGATACCGAGGGCAGGGTGATTACCGTGGAGTATGAAGGTTTTTTTTTGGTTAACGTGTATGTGCCTAATTCGGGGTCTGAGCTAAAAAGGCTTGACTATCGAGCCACATGGGACAACGATTTTTTGGCTTATATTAAAAAACTAGAACTAACCAAACCCGTTGTGTTAACCGGCGATATGAATGTTGCCCACCAGGATATTGACCTGGCACACCCTAAACAAAATTATAACAAAACAGCCGGTTATATGCAGGTTGAAATTGATGGCATAAAAAACTTCCTCAGCGCCGGCTTGGTTGACACCTATCGCTATTATCACCCCGAAAAAGTGCAATATACCTTCTGGAACACCCGTTTCAGGGCACGCGAAAAAGGCCTTGGCTGGCGTATCGACTATTTTCTGGTTAGCAGTCCCCTGATCACCAAGGTAAAAAACGCCTTTATACTCGACCAGGTGATGGGTTCAGATCATTGTCCTGTTGGCCTTGAGCTTGAATTATTATGATTGAAATAACATGAATAGTTCATATGCCAGATTTAATTGTTATATCAAAACGTTTATTACTGATTGTTTTCCTCTTGCCTGCATTTTTCATCGCAAATTCCCAATGGCGCGCGTTTAGCTTTTGCGCAACGCGTGCATAGCTTCTTCATCTTGAAAAGTTTGTAGTTTTTATCCCTCAATACTCAAACTCCAACTCAAACTGATTCTCCTCTCCTGTTTTTCCCTCAATACTCAAACTCCAACTCAAACTGATTCTCCTCTCTCACGCGCTTTTGCAAAGCGCGCGCTGTTATAACTTGTCGATTGTAGGCACACCAATACCTCCATAGTCAATAGCCAATGTATAACCTTCTTTTGAACTTACGATTGCATGCAGGCAAATCTATCCAATTTTACAGTAAACGTGCAGGTTATAAAATAATACCCTTCAGGATTCCGCACTTTATATTTTTCTGACATTGGTCTGGCTTTATAAAAAAAACAATATAGTAAATGGCTACTTACCATTTGTCGCACGCTTTGCAAAAGCTCGCGAGTGGGGTTTCTCAACCAATGCTATATGCGAAATATATGTACCTTTTGAATAAAAAGTACATATATTTGGGTGTTAGGCATAATTAAAATGAAAATCCGCGTTATTGATAATAAAAAAACTTATGAAAAGATTATTGATTATTTTATTTCTGATTTCAACATTGACAGGATACAGTCAAATTGAAATAAATGTAAATGCAGGTGATTTTTCTAACGCCTTAGATTCTGCATTAAAAATTGATAAGAAAATTTTATTGATTACTGGAAACAACTATTGTGGATACTACTTGAATTTCGTTGAAAACGTGCTTTCTGATTCCACTATTATTTCTTACATGAATTCGGAATTTATCACCTTGATTTTCAGAGCCGACAAAGCCGATAAAGAAGCTAAAAAGAAGATGAAAAAATATAATAAAAGTTGGCCCGGTTGGCCTCAATTTTATGTTTTGGATTCAAATGAAAAATTGATTGCTGACTTTTCATATCCAAAATACACATCGAATGAACAGTTTCTTAAAATACTACAAGACTATTTAACAATTGAAGAAAAATGGTTAAAACTTAAAAAAATATCGAAAAAGGAACTGTTGTCATTAGACCAATTGAAGCAATATATTGTTATGCGTGATTTAAATTATAGTTCTTTTGGAGATATTCATATTAATAGGCAGGTTTCAAAATATATAAATGGACTTAATAATCAAGATCGTTTTAAAGCTGAAAATTGGTTTTTATTTAAGCGATATATTAATATGCACGATTTAGGTCTTGATAAGAGTTTGTTCGATTTTGTTGCTAAAAATAAAAAATCATTTCAAATGGAAATTGGAGAACAAGAAGTATCTGATTATTTAGCACAGAATTATCAAAATGATATTAATTGGAGGAAACCAGAAAAGGTCAAAAAGATCGCTGAGAAATATCCGTATAATACGATTTCTGAAGCCAAAAAAGCAATTGAACTTTATTGGACAAGTAAAAAGATTCAAGGTGCGACTAAATCTACTAACATTATGAATTAACTATGCCTAACACGCGGTCATACAAAATTGGGGTTTAGGTGGTTAGGCAAGCGCGGTTCTCGCTGGCAAGTTTCTTATCGGCGGATAGTTTCGCTTCCACGTTTTCCCCAACTTTGCATACCGCCATCCGTCAGACTGTCTAATAACCTTTGTTAATGGTTGAAATATTCGTACATATGATTGTAAAAGTTTGGGATTATTTAAATCTAAGCACCTTTAGAAAAGTTTTTAGACAGACTGCCGTTTACCGCCAAGTGTAAAAAGACAGACGCAGCTTATAATACGGAGCTAAATAATAGAAATTGATATGATTAATTTCTGACATTCAACCAAAAAATGATAAATTTAGACTTTAAATTAAGCTAAATGAAATCTGACGAAATTAAAAATTTGTTTTCTCAATTTGAAGCTGCTGCCTCAGATTTTGAGGGTGTTGAATGTTGGAGTGCACGAGAATTACAAGAATTGTTAGGATATAGTAAATGGGAAAATTTTGAAAAAGTAATCCAAAAAGCTAAAGACGCATGTGATAATGCAGGTGAAGAACAGAATTATCATTTTCCTGACATCAGGAAAACGATACCTATGCCAAAAGGTGCTGAAAAAGAAATAGATGATATTCTTCTAACAAGATATGCTATCTGATTGCACAAAATGGTGATAGCCGAAAAGAGGAAATTGCTTTTGCTCAAAACTATTTTGCAGTACAAACTCGTAGAGCAGAATTAGTTGAACAGCGGATTTTGGAATTTGAACGTGTAAAAGCTCGTGAGAAATTAAGCCAAACAGAAAAGCAACTTTCAGGTATTCTTTATGAACGTGGTGTTGACAACCAAGGATTTGCTATAATTAGGAGTAAAGGTGACCAAGCTTTATTTAGGTTAAATACGCAAATGCTCAAACGTAAAATGGGGGTGCCAGATAGCCGACCAGTTGCTGATTTTCTTCCTACAATCAGTATAAAGGCTAAAGATTTGGCAGCCGAAATGACTGGATTGAATGTACTGTACAAAGCAAAGATTTAAAAGGACAAACAAAAATTGAAAAGGACATATTGAGAATAACCTTGCTGTTAGGAATATGCTCACACAAAGAGGAATAGTACCAGAAAGCCTTCTACCTGCTGAAGATGTAAAGAAACTTCAACGTAAACTTGATGGAGAGGAGAAAAAACTATTGAAAGGTAATAAAAAGAAAAACTGACGATAGACAAAAAACACCAGGCGGTAACACGCAATATAGCCAAAAAGGGCTTCAGTGGTACGCATAGTTCAATCACCTGTATCAATTTCAGTGTATCTTGATAGTGACGTTCTCCGCATTCCCTTTCAGGCCATAACGCCAACGTTTTAGCGCACATTGCAAAGACGACCGTGCAAATCTTTAAGAAATTGCAATTTTTTCATCTGATGCTTGCGAAGTTTTATCAAACTATAAAAAAGACCGGCAAAAAGTATAGGTGTGAAAATAATTAACCCCCACATATCTTCATTTATGAATTTAGCCGAACGAAACACTTCAATAAAATATAGCTCTGAATAGTATACGTGAATTGATAGTACAGATAGGATATATAATATAGGAATCAGAAAAAAATCTATTCTCCTGTACTTTCCAATTAGCCATTTAGACAATAGGTTGATTTCTATTCCTAACCACTCTTTAACCGGCTTATCCATTTTATTCCGTTTAGATCGGCGCCATTCCCTGATTGCATAATATAAAGCAAACAATACAATTGACCCCAGCAGCATATTGTTTGCAACATAAAGTCTGTCATCTGATCTGTTTGCCGTAGAAATAATTATCCAAACCATTACCCCGACACATACCGGAATGGCAATAATATTTAAGATCAGAAATTCGGAAAATACTTGCCTGGCTTTTGATGTCAACAATAAATTCAACTCATTCTTGGATTTCTGATTAATATCATAGTTTACAGTTCTCCATATTCTTTGTAATTCATTATTCTCCATGGCCTTGTTTTTTTAAATTTTGTTTTAAGGTTTCCTTTGCCCGATTAATCCTCACCCCCACATTCGACTTTGATATACCAATAATCTCAGCAATTTCATCATAACTTTTTTCTTCCAAATAAAGCAGCATAATTGATTTGTCAACTTCTTCAAGATGATAGATAGCATCTATTAGTATTTGCAAAGATTCATTCATTGAAATATTATCAAATAAATCTGACCTGTCGGGTATCTCAGGAACTGCTTCTCTGTATTCGATTCGCGACACCTTTTTAATCTTTGAAATTGAGGTGTTTAT
>JAWOHT010000069.1:0-14091 GCA_046485045.1 Bacteroidales bacterium | reverse complement strand
GTCGGTTGATACCATATAGATGTATGACATTCCCTGTGATTTTCCCGATATCTTTTGCTTTCTGTCTTTTGGTTTCAGCGCGATAATGGGGTCGAGAAATGCCTTGTTTGATGACAACACCTGCATTACACCGCGTGTATAGCCAAAGTAGTACCACTTATTTTCAATTTCAAGGTAGATATCACAAATGTCACCGCTGCGTTTTACCTGAATCTCAATAAAACCGTCAACCAGTTTGTTAATCTGGGTATTGCTGATACTTCCTATGCCAATCTTCCCTATCGACATGTATGAGCGGGTGTCGCTGTTCCATTCCAGTTTCAGGTCGTTAAATAGAATGGTATGTTTCAAACCTTCGGGAATTGATTTCACAGTACCGAAAAGATTCAGTTCGTCTTTAAATGCCTGCGCTTTGGCTTTACCTGCAAGCTCTGAAATCGCCCTGTTGTATGTAATGCGGTTAAGATCGGTGGCAATGGCATTGGGTATACTGTCAAGGTCGTTGGCCATAATGTTGATAATATCATCGTGAATAAAGAAATCGAAGCCCATTGCGACATCAAGAAATGTAGTATTGTTAATGATATTGTGCCTGAAATTACCTGCAGTGTTTGTCTTTACAAGCCCGAGTTCGAAACCCGGATCGAGTATTCCTTCCCCGTACATTTCACATTCTTCGCGGTGCAGGCTCAGGTAATTGCCATTTACCTCCCTGTCGTAGAGTTTCTCCATAGAAGCGATTTTATACAACTGAGATGGTTTATCGTAATACAGAAAACCGCTGACAGGCAACATAGCCCTGTCGCTGTAATTTTTCCGGGGGGTAAGAAAAGCGGGATAAATATGCACAGAATCATAATACATAAAAAGACCTGCATAAATCCTCTGCCTGTTAATGTCCAGAGGCTGTTCCGGCAGGGGTATATATATCTTGCCAGGATTTATTTCACAGGTAAAATCAAGCCATTTTGGTTCAATTTTATCACAATTATGTTCTATTTTAACACCTCCTTTAAAGGTAAGGTATTGCTTTTGAGCTTCAAGAAAGACTTTGCCCATATACAGATAATTCGGGCTGAGACTGAAATTGTCTGGTTCAAAAATTTCACCGCTGGCAATGGTCTGAAGGTTTTCGTCAACCCCAATGTTTTTGAAATGAATGTTTTGTACTTCGTTATTCTCATCTACATAATCGTAATTGGCAAAGCCGTCGTATTTCTTTCTGCCGTATATATTAATGGTAGATGAGTGAAACTTATGAAACTTTGAAACCATATTGGCCTTCACCCTTGAATTTTCAAGTGATTGCATCCTTGCATCAGATTCCACGGTTACATTGCCTTTGTCGGGATAAATGCGAGCATCGGCTACATCAATATACTTTACCTCAGTAGCTTTCAGAAGGTTTTTGCTATAATCGTAATAAGCCAGTGGCGAAACAAAATTCAATGAATCCTGCCTGGGGTGCACCGAGATGTACGTGGGGCCGACCGACGGGGTATCTTCAGAAGTATCAGCAGGTGCTGAGCCGGTAGTTTTTCTGGCGCCCATTTCAAGTTCTTTCCTGTCCATATCCCATATAAAATAATCGAGGTAACTGACATACCTGTTCTCTGTGAAATTTACCAGGGTATAATCTTCATTCGAGTTAAAATATCCTTTTCTTGAGGTGTAATTAATATGTGACTTAACATTGTCTGTAAGTATTGTAAAACCTGTAGAATGTAAAGATTTAAGGTAAAAATCGGATGTGTCAGCAAAAATTTCGTCTGCTTTATAGGTAAACCTGTCAGAAACAATATCGGAGTTTTTCAGGTCCATTCTACCCCTTCCCGACAATCCTTTGGGTTCGAGTTTAAGGTTCCCCAACAAACGGGTAGAATCATTGAACATCTTAAAGTCAATATCCTTTTTATATGCATACATCTCATCGGCATAAGGAAGCCAGTGAATGAAATCGTTTTTTCCGGAAACTTGGGGGTATTGCGCTTCGGTGGTTTTTTTTGCAATGGTAAAATCGGTGGCATTGGCGTTTAGCGAATCGGGGAAAAAGAGGATATCATCTGAATGTGTGACTGAGGTAAGGTAATTGATGGTGCCTTTTCCCCTTAGCCCGCTGTTGGTCATCGCAATCTCACTTATATATTTGCCTTTACCTCCATACAAGGGTAATCCTTCGGCAGGTGTATTGTACTTAAAACCAAGCGACTTATCTTTTTGCAATGACAAAGTTTGTGCAATCGGGGGTAGTATTCCTGCAGATATAAATTCCCCCTGATAGCTTATTGAATTTCTGTTGAAATTATTAAGACTATCCATGGTATAAGGGTAGATCTCATAATAGAACTCGTTCTGATCGTATACACCGCTTTGTATATCAGGCCTTTCATAAAAAACATAAGAACTTTCCTTGCTGATAAAAATCGGGTATTCAGGAAAATTTTCGCGGCCTGACTTGTTATTAGGCTTATCAATAAGTAGTTCTCCGGTTACATGCTGAATTACATTATTTATGTCGCCAACCTCGGCTCTTCCGTAGCTGTCAACTGCACCTGTGAGATACTTTATTCTGAGAACATCTACATTCTGAAGATTAATCTTAAAAGAGTCATAACTGAAAAAGAAATTATTTCCTTCGAATGTAAACAAGCCTGCCACTACTGTGCCGTCAAACTGAAAATCCCGGTTCTTTTTCATTACAATGCGCTCTTTATGGGGAAAGATAGCCACGTTCTGCGAATCACTCACAAAGATTCGCGGAATTCCGTTAATGGTAAGGTCAAATGTACGCAGGTCGAAGACGGCATTTTCAACCGGTGCATTGGTACGCGACGGGATACTAATTACATCGTAATCAATCTTTGCCACGCTCGCGGCAATATATGTATGTAGTTTTGGCTTCACCACAACCATTTCGGTGTTTGAGTCATAAAAAACAAATCCGGCAACCGACATACGCATAAGCATTTGCTTGACAAGGTGCACAGGCAATCGAAGATAGTTTGCGAAATCTTCGGCATGAAACTCATCCGACTTCTCCTTTCGTGCAAAACTTCTGATAAGGATTAACGGGTGTACATCGTCCATTCCCTGCATCTGTGTAAATCGTCCATAATTAAAAAAGTTTACCGACTCAAAGTTTGCTATTCCCGTTGCCGCACCTATCGTGGCCTTGAAATGCATCAAGGGTTCGTTGATTTTCCATGAGAGTTGTTCAGCGCTCATGTCGATGTTATGATAAGAATTAAAAAAAGGGCTCTGGGAGGTGAATTTATCTGAACGTGACAGGGTAAGCTCCTTCTCCTTAACCATAAACCTGAAATCGAGTCCGGGATGAAAAATTGAATCACGCTTCAAATCAATCGTTACACTGGTATTGATGCCGATCACCCTGTCTGCCCTGAATGCAAAATAGCCACTCTGTGCCTGAACCAGCAGGGTATCGTTCCTGAAAATATTAATGAATGCATTTCTGTCGCGTGTACCTGTGCCCACCAGTTTCGAACCCTGCATTGAGAGTCCTCCTTCATAATTAACATTTTCATAAAGGTCTTTTATAAAAAAATCTTTCTGGTACGAATCGAATTGCGGATAGGTGGCATCGCCGGTTGACTGTATATATTTCACCTTGTCGGTAAGGGTACCAGTAAGCGACTTATCAAAGAAATACTTATTTGTAAGCACAACATTTTCAGCAACATATTCCGATTTCGACATATTGATCGTATAACCGGCAAGAATTGCAAACACCGAATCGCGGTTATACCCTCCCCTTTCCCATGTTACAAGCCCTGATGAACCTGTCCAGATTTTTTCTATGGGTTCAAACCGACCCCCGGTACTAAAAATACTTATGCTGTCGCGCTTGGCATAACAGGTGAGATCGGTCTTCCCGAACTGAACATAAAACTCTTTTTTCTCATTAACAAAAATATAATCACGGGCCTTTGATTTCCAGATAGTTGAAGAGGAATAGAAAATATACCCTGAATCGAGCAGTTCTGCCGGAAATTTGATAAACTCGTAGGCTTTTGAAGTTGACACTTTTCGTTTATCAATCAAATCAAGTAACCTTTGGTGCCAGGGAGAAAACAGGGCATCTTTGCGGCCCGAATTATTGATTGAGATGATGGTCTGTAAAAAATCCTTAAAATGCGGTTCTGAATTAAACTTCTGCTTAAGCATCAGGTTCGAAAGTTCAATAATAGCCTCTTGTTCTTCTGGTGAAAGTGCGCTGATTGTATCCTTTCCCCAAATGGTTTTAAAATCTTTTAATATTAACTCTGTCTTAAGGGGAATATTCATACCCATGAAATATTCGAGATCATCAATAAATCTTGCAGGGTCGGTTGAGAACTCCTTCAGTGTCTGGCTAAATGCTGCTGTAAAACAGAACCATGCAATGACAACAAGACAATATTTCTTCATAACAAAAGGTTTTTGTCTGAAAGGCCGAATATAAAGCTTATACCGGGTAAAATAATACTATAAAAGTTAAAGTTAATCTAAATCTTCAAAAACTTAGCAGCCACCCAGTCCTTCTTTTGAACATATGTATCATATTTCAGTCCGGCCTTTTCTGCCGCAAGGGTGATGTCGTCCAGGTCGGGTTTCAGAAATCCGCTTAAAAGAAGTGTTCCGCCCTCTTTCAGCTTTTTGCAGTACAAAGATATCTCTTCGAGCAGAACATTGCGGGTAATGTTTGCAAGTAACACATCAAACAGTTCAAGGCCATGAACATTAATTCCTCCGGACAGCACACGAATGTTATTTATATTATTTTTAACAGCATTTTCTATCGTGTTTTCAATGGCCCATTCATTAATATCTATTGCAGTGACAGATATTGCACCCATGAGCGAAGCAAGAATGGCAAGCACACCGGTTCCGCAACCCACATCAAGCACGCTTTTTCCATGTAGATTAAATGAAGATAATTGCTTAATCATTAACGAAGTGGTTTCGTGGTGACCGGTGCCGAAAGACATCTTTGGTTCGATGGTAACCTCGTACCGGTATTTCTTTTCAAGGTTGTGAAATGAGGCTTTTATAACCACCTCTTCTGAAATAACAGCAGGTTCATAATTGCTCTCCCAAAGCTCATTCCAGTTTTTTTCGAGGATGAATTCGGTTTCGGTGACTATTTCACCAAAAGCTTTATTATTCATGAAGCTAAGGTTTTGTAAAACTGACTTTTCAAACATTTCAGTTTCAATATACCCAACAATGCCGGTTTCTGTTTCAATGAACCCTTCATACCCGAGGTTGTTTAATTCTGCCGTTATAATTTCCCTCAGCTCATCTGTGGGTTTACTGAGTTTAAAATTCACTGCCGTGTATTTCATTTTTTTAAATTTCTTTATTTAGTTTTACTTTGATACGTTCAGACATCGTCGGGTGAATTTTGAAATCAAAAACGGCAACAAGCCGTTGACTTATTGCCGTTACTCAGGTAAATTATCTACTTGTCAGAATGCTTTCACGATACCGAGGAATTCATCAGCATTGAGAGAGGCGCCGCCAATAAGGCCTCCATCAACATCGGCATTGGCAAACAGTTCCCCGGCATTAGATGCTTTGCAACTGCCGCCATACAGAATTGTTGTGTCATCGGCTACAGCGTTGCCATATTTTGCGGCAACCTGTTTGCGGATATAAGCATGCATCTCCTGCGCCTGCTGCGAAGTAGCAACCTTTCCTGTACCTATGGCCCAAACAGGTTCGTAGGCAATCACTACCTTTTTAAACTGCTCGGCAGAAAGAAAAAACAATCCTTCTTCGAGTTGTTTTTTTATAACATCAAATAATACGCCCGATTCTCTTTCTTCGAGCACTTCGCCAATACAGAATATGGGCAGCAGCTCATTTTCGAGTACCAGTTTCACTTTTTCTGCAAGAATAGCATTTGTTTCACCATAGTAAGCCCTGCGCTCTGAATGACCAAGAATAACGTATTCAGCGCCAACCGATTTAATCATGGCAGCCGACACTTCTCCTGTGTAGGCGCCGCCTGACTTATCGGCACAGTTTTGAGCAGCAACCGACACAGGTGTACCACCCACCACTTTAACCACATCGGTAAGGTGAATGAAGGGAGTGCCCAAAATCACCTTAACACCGGCGGGGATGGTGTTTTTACATACGTCTTTTGCCAGTTGAATGCCCTCCTGAAGGGTGTTGTTCATCTTCCAGTTTCCTGCAACTATCTTTTTTCTCATTTCTATTTTGTTTAATAAATTACTAATGATAGAAGCCGCAAATTTAGGATTTTTTTTATAACATTAATCTAATTTTCATGGTACAACCAGTTTTTAAACCTCTCACCGAAAGAAGGTCTGTCTTCCTTCTGTGTATTAGAATTTTTATCGAAATGTACTTTATATGAAATATATGGTATGATCGGGAAAAAACTCATCTGGTAAAGCGACAAAGGCTTAAAACTATTGCCCATTTGCGGAAAATGTATTTCACCCGAATTGTTATTGTTGTAGTAATAGAAATATGGATTGTGCCGGTTGTAAACATTGTAAATACCAAAGGTCCATGTTGCCTTATTATTTCTTTTTTTTGTAAACCTTGTATAGTTCAGTGCAACGTCCAGACGGTGATAATCACGCATGCGTTCACTGTTTCGGTCGCCGTAAACCAACACTTCGTAATAAAACAACTCATCTTCCCCGCCATACTCAATACCCGGAGTTAAATGCCTACCGATAGCAGGCGTATATGGCAACCCTGTCTGGTAAACCCACACTGCATTCAGCAATAACCTTTCATTCAACTGGCGGCTTATGTTCACAGATGCTGTATGCGGCCTGTCAAAATCATAGAGGTACTCATTTCCGTTGTTGATGTTGTCGAAGCGGCGGTTAGCATTCGACCAGGTATATCCCGCAAAACCTGTCCATTTTCCTTCCTGTTTTCTGATGCTGAACTCAACACCTTTTGCAATTCCTTCTCCACCCGTTTCAACCTTCGAACGCCAGTTCACATCGCCTGCCATGCTTGTATATCCTTCTTTGTAGGTTGAGAGATGAACCATTTTTTTATAATACAGGTCTGTTTCTACCTGGAGCATTTTATTTAAAAACATTCCACACCATCCGACAGAAACCTGGTGAGCGTGTGCAGGCAAAATATCTTTACCGGCAGGTATCCAAACCTCGCTGCTCATGATAGCGCCCGGGGCAAACATAAGATGCGAATATTGGCTGACTTTCATGTAACCCGCGTTAAGCGTATGGTTTTCGGACAAACCAATATTCAGGTTCAGACGCGGTTCAAATTGAAGCGCATGATATCCTTTTGCGGAATAATTGCCCAGCCTGGCGCCCAGGTTTACTTCAGAATGTTTTGAAAAAACCATTCTGTTTTCAAAATATACTACTGACTCAAATGTTCTTATCGGTTCACCGGATTGCCTTACCGGTTGACCTGACTGAAAGGTGCTGTTTGGCTGATGGAGCAGCAAAGAGGACTGCAAACCAAAATCCACAGACCAAAAGCGCGAGGGAGTGTATTTCCACCCCGAACGATACGAAATATCCTGTACCGAAGATAAATACCGTCTCTCATAATTGAACATTTCACTACCCCCGGAAATAGAATATTTCACCTTGTCTGTCAACCTGTACCTTACATAAGAAATGGTATTTACAGTAAACAGCTTTGGAGACACCACGCGGTTCCATCTTGCAGAGACCAGCCAGTTTCCCCAGGTATTTGTCATGCGGTGTTTCTCGCCCTGTGGCATATCCTTTTTGTCTGACCAATAATTGAGATAATCATCTCCCTGGTAAAAGTTTAAGTGCAGCGTGTTCTTTTCATCCGGTTTCCAGGAGAATTTACCATTAATATCGTGATAACCGTAAGAAACAATAAATGTATTTCCATCAGACAACTTACTTGCGCCGGCCAGCAACGGATCAACCAACGTTTTGCGTCCGGTGACCAGAAATGTTGAGTTTTTCAGTTTCAATGGCCCTTCGAGTGTAAACGAGGCATCGGTAATACCTATACTAAAGGCACCTTTAAAACCCGAAGCAGCGCCCTCTCTCTGGGTTATATCAACCACCGAAGATATTTTACCGCCGTAACGTGCCGGAAACCCTCCTTTGTAAACATCAACCCTGTTTATCATATCAGGATTGAAAACTGAGGTAAAACCTCCAAGATGGTTCACGTAAATCACCGGTACATTGTCGAAGAGATATAGGTTCTCCCCGGGACCTCCGCCGCGCACCAGCATAACACTCGAACCTTCATTCTGAGGCTGTATGCCGGGCAGGAGCTGAAGGGCTTTCATAACATCAGGCTTACCCCCGATAGAGGGGATACTCTGCATTTCAATTTCGGATAACCTTGTTACATTAAAACGGGGTGTCGCCAAAGACTTCACGACGACCTCGTCAAGCCTGCTGCCGGGTTCAAGAAAGAGATGCGCCAACGTGTCTTTACCCGGAGGGTAGTTTAAAATGTAAGGTTGATACCCGACAAACGAGACTGTAAGGGGATTGCCGTTCTGCGTGACCAGTGTAAAAAAACCGTTATTGTTTGAAATTACGGCATTATAAGTACCTGTTTCAATAATGTGGGCGCCCAGAAGCAGTTCGCCGGTGATTTTGTCTCTTACAAAACCTGAAATACGGTCCTGACCGGAAATAATCTGTGTATTGATTGATAATAACACCGATAAAATAACGGCAGAAAAAATATGTCCCGAATAATTAATATTTAACATATTGCGAAGGATAGATGGTATCGGACAATATAGATGAATAGCCTGCAAAAATTCCATAGCCCCCTTCTATATTTGAATAGAGCGGAAAGGAGGTAAAAGCGCCAAATGCCAGGCCGTCGGGATACCTGCCTTTTTCGTACAGGTATAGCTGTTTTACATACTGATAATAATCGTAGCTTACCGAGCGCAGTTCCAGGATCAGAGGGTAAAGGTGGGTCTGCAATACACCGTATCTGCCGCTGGCGCTGCCGGTAGTATAATTGATGGTCATGGTGTAAGCATCCTGTTTTATCAGCTGGTTGCTGAACAGGGTAATAGGCAAACCCTCGTTGAGCAATACTGTATCGGTAATATTCAGAATCTGCCCGGAGCTTTCATAATCTCCATATATCAACCTGATAGCTGCCTGGAAATATTGTTTCTCAAGTGGATTATTCATGAATGTAAATTTAAGCGCCGGATAGGTCATGCCCTCTTCATCTTTGCCGGCCTTTTCAATATGTTCAATGTAGGTTATCCCGGCTGGCTGGGGAATAAGGTTACGGCAAACAATTTCGTTGTAACCAGGTACAGTAACCCGACACTCGTAATTTTCAGAAGGCCTTAAAATATAATCTGAAGAATAGAATCCATCTCCATCATAGTTGAGGCTGCCCAAAAATAGCCCGTCGGCATACAGCAAAACTTCGGCATTGTCTATGCCCTGCAATTCAAAGGTATCCATTTTACCTGCCAGGGAAACATGCACCTGTAACGGCCTGCCTGCAACCATTATACTGTTGACCACGGGCGATTGCTCAAAGTCGGGAAACTCTGACTTTACAAGTTCACGGCAGCCTGTAAAAAGCAAAAGGTTTAAAACTAAAACTGATAATTGTCTGTTAAAAAGTATATTCATTGCTGTCTTAAATTACTCCTTATGCATCTAAAATTTTAAGGAGAGACCATATCTGAGTTTATTCTTATCATCAAAATAATATTTACCATAACTATACTCGGTATAAAGGCCTAAATGCTTCCAAATATATAACGAAAAGCCTGCCCCTATACCATATTCATTTTGATGGCCGTGTAAATTGTGATTACCGGGAGTGGTAAAATATAATCCTCCATATTTGCCAGTAATATATAAATCAAACCTGAAATCGTCTTTCTTAATAAGAAATGGCAGGATGTGGAAATTGCAATTAACCCCATAGAAGGGAGTATTATACCTTTTTTTAATGGCAGTTGTATCAGCCCAATTTATTAAAAAAAAATCGAATCTGGAGTACCCAAAATATGCCCCTATTTCAAGATAATTTAATATGCCATAGTTTGCTTCAATTCTGTAATTTCCGACAGTTAATTCTTTTATGTTATTATTACTATATTCAGTTATTCCGGTTGTATATCGGGCATATCCGAGTTTAAGATTCAACCTGTTTTTAATATATGTATCCTGACTGAAAGAATTTAGCAGAAAAATGTAGCTGATTACAAGTAGAGCTAAAGTTTTTTTTATATTGATATTAATCTTCATAACAATACCTTTTAAAAAAAATATATTATGATTCTTATGCTTAAATATGATTATTTGCGTTAAAATTTTAAAACAATTCCATATCTAAAGTCAATTGCATATTTAGGGTCAAGTCCATATATAGACCATTTATCAACTATTTTAAATATATTGTTTCCATAAGTGCCTTCAACAAAAGCACCAATGCGTTTATTGAAACGATAGGACACTCCAAGCCCGCATGCCCAAATAAAATCATTGCCCTTAAATAAATAGTCTTCCGGAGCCGGAACAGACCTGCCTCCTATTTTTGTGATCGCATATATGTCCGGTCGTAAGTTTCTATCTTTGACAACTAACTTCAATAAATCAACTGAAAAATTTACTCCATAATAAATTGCAAGACTTTTTACTACCAGGCTGGAGGTGTCTATATTTTTAAGAACAGAAGCCCCAAAATAAACCCCGGTTTTAAGAAATTCAGAAATGGAAACATCAACATCTACATTTAAATTAGGTGTTGTCTTCTTACTACTCACTGCTGGTATAGAATTATACCTTGCAACACCTATTTTCAGATCAATGTTTTTTGATTTATCCTGTGCACTAGACCATGTCACAATAAAAATAAGTAACAAAGAAATTGGTATTTTTAAATTCATGATATTTGTTTTATGCCGATATTATGATAAATATAATTAGTATCGGATAAATAAAAGATTTTTATATCAAAAAAAGGATATTTTTAATTTCTTTTAACGTAAACACCAAACCTTTGATGTATTGATTAAATAATTAAAGGTTTGGTGTTCTTGTATATATGAATTACAATTTACATTCTGGTAAATACACTACAGGTTTGTTATTCGTATTTTGCAGTTTTCACTAATATAAATTTCATTTTCATACAGTTTAACTGTAAAGTAACGGATAACTAAAACTATAATCCTGCCGTATTGCATTCAATATCAATGTCAGGTATACTTGGTGTATCGCACCACATATCATACGCTTCAATGTGATTTTCATCACTAAAAGTAAGTGCAACAGTTGTCTCCCACTCTCTTTCTGAGAATTCATTACTATTTGCAGACTTATCATATGAAAAGTATTCCCATCCAACACCATCATTCATAAAATGATATTTTACACGTAAATCATAACTGGTTGTTCTTTTTGCGAGAAACCACACACCTAATGTTTGCTTCTGATTCTTAATACGCAGCCTAGCCCTAAGCTCGTATCTGGGATCACCACCACCTGGAATGTGATAACTATAATATGCTTTAACTTCTGTTCTGTCATTACCATTACGTTGTAACTTTCGCCCCTCTTCTCCGCAACCGGGGTATGTTGATTTTAAGGTACTTTGGCCATCATTCATGTCTAAAGACACCAATTTTGAAGAATGAATTTTGAATTCAGATGAAATATTTGTTTTATAGTTGTTTAAGTCAAGTTGCATTAATTTATGAATATTCTCTACTTGGGATGATATTTTAACTTCATCATTTAGTACTTTATATACTAAATCTCCAACCTGATACATTCCATTTTTATTCATAAAGTAACGATCAGAATTATTAGCGTTTATAGTTAGTAATTCTTGTTCCCCATATTCATCTTCAACAATTTTTATATACTCCGAATTATTGGCTACAAATTCTTTTAATTCCTCAATGGATTTGAAAGATTCTGGATCAATTGTATTATAAAACTCATCTTCCATTCTTCCAATTGATTTATATCCTCTTGACTCTTCATATTCCTTAAGTTCCTCACTGTTCAAGGCAAGAACTTTTTTCAGTGTTTCAGAATACTCATTATGGTTTTTGAAACTAAGAATTTCTGAATTTGTCTCAATTCTGCTGATGTCTTTTAATTCATCTTTTGAACATGCATGAAAGAACAATAAACTAAATGTGGCAGTTAGCATAAAAATACTGCCTATTTTGCGGGATACGGTGGTGCACCTTCGCTTAAGTTTCGGCGCATAAATGTAAGAGGCTCTCCCCGTCAGATTATCTGGCGGGGCAGTCTCGATTGGCTTTAGTAGCTATTACCCATGGCTTTTAAAATTCTGCTTTTATTGAGAAATTCGGTAAAATTGCGAACAAGGTGTATTGATACACTTTAATTTTTCCAGTCGAATAATCCGAATCAAATTCATAGCCCAAAGGGTTTTTACGGGCATATACGTTAAATATCCCAAAATTAATTGTCCAATCAATCTTTCCTGTCCTTTTTTCCGGCATGTAATTAATTGATATATCCAATCGATGATAATCTGGGAACCTGCTTGAATTTCTATCGGTATAAATCGGTACGGTATTTCGTTGATACGAATAAAAACCTATAGGTAGAGTAACAGGCCTTCCACTCATATACATCCATGCAGTATTGAAATTCCATTTTTCGTTAATTTTAAAATTTGTGGTAATCCTGAAATCATGTGGTATATCATAAGGAGAATTATATTCTTTATTTCCATTGATGTCGTTTATTTTCCTTAATGCTCTTGAATAAGTGTAACTAATAGTCCCTGTCAGGCGGCCAATTTCTCTTTTTAAATTGAATTCTGCCCCGTATGCTGTTGCTGTCCCTTCTCTTATCTCGCCTTCTATGTAAGAATTATTCACTAAACGTGCATGGTCAATATAATCAATTTGGTTTTGATACGATTTATAATATAACTCAAGGGATAAAAAATACCGTTTGCTTAAATTTTGAAACCATCCTGCCGAAACAGCATCAACAACAATTGGTTTTATGTTTGGGTTTGCAGGAAACCATGTTTCAAGCGAAGAATATGAAAGTGAATTGTTTTGCAGTATTTGCATATATTGTACATTCCGTGCATAAGCCAATTTTAGGGAATAATCAGGGCTGAACTTTATATTTGTACTAATCCGCGGCTCTGCATAAATATATGTTTGATAAACCCTTTCTTGATTGGCATTTGTTTTTATTGGCAGATATTGTTCGTTATAATCAAACCAGGTAGCTTTTCCATAATTTTGAAAAGCCGATAAACGCAATCCATAGTTTAAACCAATCCAGTCTAGTAATTCAATATCATTCAATATGTAAAAAGCATGTTCAAATGCCTGTATCCTTGGTATGCTTTGTAAGGTGTCTGCCGTTTCGCCGGGGATGAATTGATGATAAATGCTACCTGCGCCCATCTTCAAAACATTGCCCGGACGGAGATAGTACGATAAATCGAATTTCAGGTTCATATCGTTTAACCCGGTAAGCCATTTATAATTTCGTCCTTCGTCTTTAAATTCCAGATAGTTTTGGTAATCGCTAATGATAAAAGAGGTATTTAGAAATAACTTGCTCCCTAAATTCCTGTTCCACCTTAGCGTACCCGATGTGTTGCCCCATTTGTTGTAAAATCCGTCAACCGATTCCAACAGGTCTTTGCCGTTATAAAAAGAGACAAACAAGCGGTCGTTTTTTCCGATTTTTGTATTTAATTTCAGGTTTATATCGTAAAACGCAGGGACTAATGCCAAGTTGGGACCGGGATTAAAAAATAAATCGATGAGACTTTTCCTGCCTGAAATAAAAAAGCTTGATTTTTCTTTGATTATAGGGCCGTTTGCACTGAGGATAGTCGAAAAAGGGCTGATACCTGCCGAAAAATCATAACTGTACATATTCCCTTCCTTCATTTTACAGTCAATTACCGATGAAACCCTTCCGCCATATTGGGCTGGCATGTTGCTTTTGTATAAATCAACATGGTTAAGGGCATCGGGGTTAAAAACAGAGATTAATCCAAATAGGTGCGAAGGGTTGTAAATAGGGGCTTCGTCTATCAAAATAAGGTTCTGGTCGCTGC
>JAWOHT010000032.1:0-18161 GCA_046485045.1 Bacteroidales bacterium | reverse complement strand
TTTTGCCTGTATGGGTTTTTGAAGAACCAGCGGTTTTTTGAACCGTTTTTTATGCTCTATTTTCTTGAACTGGGCATGAGCTATACACAGGTAGGCACACTGTATGCCATTCGCGAAGTTGTGCGCAATATTTTCGAGATTCCAAGTGGCATGCTTGCTGATGCTTTTGGCCGCAGGGGAACCATGATGGTTTCTTTCAGTTTCTATATCTTTTCTTTCATTCTTTATTATTTTGCAGACAGCTATTGGCCTCTGGCCTTTGCCTGCTTTGTTTTCGGGGCTGCCGATGCTTTCAGGACCGGTACACACAAAGCCATGATTTTTCAGTATCTGAAACTCCAGGGATGGGAAAAGCAGAAAGTACACTATTACGGGCATACCCGCTCGTGGTCGCAAATGGGCTCGGCAATGTCGTCGCTGGTGGCAGCAGCCATTGTGTTTAGATCGGGCAACTATGCATCGGTGTTTTTGTTCAGCCTGGTTCCCTATGTGCTTGACCTTTTGCTCATGGCTACTTACCCAAAAGCACTTGAAGGTGAAGCTGTAAAACAATCAAAAGAAAAAATCGTGACAGTTTTTAAAAGCGTATTTCTCGAATTTGTTTATTCTTTTAAAAATATCAGGGTACTTAAAGCTATTGTCAACATGTCGGCCTTCAGCGGTTACTACCAGGCAGTGAAAGACTACCTGCAGCCTGTTATCCGTACAATTGTCCTAAGCATGCCGGTATTGCTGGCACTCGACAACCATAAAAAGGAGGCAGTGTTAGCAGGTATCATCTATTTTTTGCTTTACTTTGCCACCTCATTTGCCGCACGTTACTCCGGCAGGGTATCTGACAAATTCAATACACTTGCAAAACCTTTAAATCTTACACTTATTATTGGCTTTTCTGTCGGAATTCTTATCGGGATATTTTATAAAATCAACCTCACCTGGCTCTCTTTAATACTGTTTATTTTTATTTATGTTCTTGAAAATCTCAGAAGACCAATGGCAATTTCGTTTGTTACAGAGCAACTCAACCAGAATATACTTGCTTCGGTGCTATCGGCCGAATCGCAGGCCAATACTATTTTTGCTGCTGTTATTGCAGTGCTTTTCGGTTTGCTTGCCGACCATTTTGGTGTCGAAACCAGTTTTGTATTCATCAGCTTTACCTTACTTATTTTTAGCCCTTTATATCTCGTTGGCGGCAAAAGGGCCAAATAAAAACTCAGATATTGTTTATAATAATTCTTATCATAAGTTATATGTATATTGCCTTAATGTTTCTGTTTATATGTTGAAAAGTTAAACAAAATTTAATAACTTAATCACCCGATGATATGATGATAAACCATTCGGAATAATTTGTGTTTAACATAAAAAGTTAATTTTATGAAGAAAGAGCTAAAAAATGTTTTAATGCCGGTTGATTTTAAGGAGCCGTCCATTCATGCTGCAAAATACGCTTATAATCTGGCACGAAAATTTGAAGGCGAACTCGTGCTTCTTTATGTAATTGAAACATCGGGATTTTTCTCTGAACTGTTCGCACAGGAAGATACAATATCAAAGGTCAGATCAGAAGCGGAAAAAAAACTGGCCGCTGTTGCAGAATCTCTAAAAGACAAAGGTTCAAAAGTTGAAATAACCTTAAAGGTCGAACGTGGCAAACCCTATCGTAAAATTCTTGATACAGCCAGTGCTATCAATACCCGCATGATTGTTCTCGGAGAAAACCACCAGGTAACTGAACAAGACCATGAACTTGGCACAACCATTTATCATGTCACACTAAAATCAGAGGTGCCTGTGTTAACATTCAAGGGCAACACCGAAGAAATGCCGAAAAAAATAGTGGTTCCACTTGACCTTACCAAAGAAACACGCAAACAACTTTTCAGCGCTATTACCTATGGTTTGAATTATAATACAGAAATACATCTGGTTTCTGTAATGATAGGTGGAATCAAAATGCGTGACAGCAGGATATACAGAAAACTCAAACGGGCCAAGAAAACTCTTGAAGAGAATGGCATCGTATGTATTATTAAGCTCTTCAGAAGATCAGATATACCTCCTTATAAAAAAGTAATGGAATATGCAGAAGAAACGCAGGCAGGCCTTATACTTGTTATGACACACCAGGAAGGGTTTACATTTGACAATTATATTGGCGCATTTGCACACCATATAATCAATGAATCGAAAGTGCCTGTTTTAAGCCTCACGGCTTCGGCAACAAATACCGATTATTCAGGCTTGATTAAAGGTATGGTTGACCCGTTGGGTGTTATGTTTAAGAACAATAAGTTCAAAGAATGAACAATGTTTAATAGATGAGCGAGATTTTTCTTATATACCTCTTATTCTCGGTTTTGATCTTCTTTTGCCCAAAAGGCTTGCCGGATATAAAGCCATCGTGCTGATGTTTTTACAGGCGGCAGTTTTTATCTATTTCATCTCGCTGGCGCTTTTTGCATCTACAGAGGGCAGTGTAACAGAAATATTCCGATGGATACCCGGTCTTGGCCTGAACCTAAGCTTTATCGCCGACGGCCTGAGCGGTGCATTTGCCTTGCTCATTACCGGAATAGGCTTCCTTGTTTTCCTGTTTGCCCATTTGTACATGAAAAATTATGAAAACACAGGTGGATTTTACCTGCACCTGAACCTTTTCAGCGCCTCAATGCTCGGATTGGTTTTATCGGGCAACCTCATTCAGATGTTTATCTTTTGGGAACTTACAACGGTGTTTTCTTTTTTTCTTATCGGCTTTTTCCATGAAAAGGATGAATCGAGGAAAGCTGCTTTTCAATCGCTCTTCGTCACAGGTTTCGGGGGCTTATGCCTGTTAACCGGCATCATATTGCTGGGTACGGTTACCGGCAGCTATTCTATTAGCGACTGGATATTACATGCAGACGAAATCAGGAACAATGGGTTTAATTCTGGTTTACAGCATACCAATCAACCAGGGGCTATATCTTGACATTGCTATTATTATTTCACTGGTTTCGTTTATTGGCACCATAGCTATTGCCACTTATATAAAACATGAAAAATGAACACGATCATCATTTCAGTATTGATAATTGCCGGGGCATTGTTTATCCTCATAGCAGCAATAGGTATCGTAAGGTTTGACGACCTTTTCAGCAGGATGCATGCCACCACCAAAGCCACTTCTTTCGGACTTTTACTACTTCTGGCAGGAGTAGCCCTCTTTTTTCTTCAAACCATTGTATTCGTAAAGGCTTTTTTAATTGTCATATTTATATACCTTACAGCCCCGCTGGCAGCCCATTCCATTGCCAAGTCGTTTATGGATGACCAGGAGAAAAAGAATGATTAATTGTTCAGCATTTTTACTAATACTTATTAGGTTTGCGAATGTGTTGCCTGCAAAATATATTCTTTTCTTTACAAAATCGTTTACCCGGGACGCTTCGAAGGGTAAGCAGCCGGATTTATTTTTTCAACATCTTCAGGCGCTCTTCAATTGCCTTGATTTTATTCTCGGCATCTGTCTTTTTGGTCTGTTCAATCTCAACAACCTTAGCAGGGGCATTTGACACGAAACTTTCGTTTCCAAGCTTTTTCATTACTGATTCGAGAAAACCGCTTGTATAGACCAGTTCGGCTTCAAGTTTCCTGATCTCCTCCTCCTGGTTTACCAACTCGCCCAATGACAGGTAAAACTCACCAGTTTTGTTGATAAAGGTGACCACTCCCTCTGGTTTATGGTCAATCATGGTTATAGAAGACAGGTGGCCAAGCCGCGAAACAACAGCATCGAAATTGCTACGGTAGCCGCTTGCATTAATGCTGAGTTCAAGCATTTCTTTATTGGGAATTTTATTTTCTGCACGTATGTTTCTGATAAAACCGATGATCTCCCTGGCATTGTCGAACAGGTTTATGATCTCTTTATCATAAAGTTTTTCAGCGGGCATCCTGGTCATCATAATACTTTCCTTTTCCGGCCTTTCTTTGAGCAGGTGCCATATCTCTTCGGTAATGAAAGGCATAAAGGGATGCAATAATTTAAGCAGGTTTTCAAAAATATCAATAGAGGCTCTGTAGGTAGCTTTATCAATCGGTTTGCCCTGTTCGGGTTTCACAATTTCGAGGTAAACTGAAGAAAAATCATCCCAGAACAATTTATACACAACCATAAGGGCGTCGGATAGGCGGTACTGAGTAAAACAGTTATCAATCTCTGAAATACCCTGTTTTAGTTTTTCATAAAACCAAGTCACCGCCTGCAAGGAATGATCGGGTTGGGCGGCAGCAGCATCAGTATTCCATGACTTCACAAGCCTGAATGCATTCCAGATTTTGTTGGCGAAATTACGGCCCTGCTCAGGCAGACTTTCTTCAAAAAGCAGGTCGTTGCCTGCCGGGGAACATAGAAGCATACCTATACGAACGCCGTCGGCGCTGTATTTCTTTATCAACTCAATAGGGTCGGGAGAATTGCCGAGCGATTTCGACATCTTCCTGCGCTTGCTGTCGCGCACCAAACCGGTGAGGTAAACATTTTTAAACGGTTTATCGCCCATGTATTCGTATCCGGCAATAATCATTCTGGCAACCCAGAAAAAGAGAATTTCAGGAGCGGTGATCAGGTCGCTGGTAGGATAATAGTACAGAATATCCTTGTTTTTTGGGTTTCTGATACCATCGAACACAGAAACCGGCCAAAGCCAAGATGAAAACCATGTGTCGAGCACATCTTCATCTTGCCTGAGGTCATTTTCTTTCAGGTTTTTACCGGTTTTCTCCTGTGCAAGTTTCAACGCTTCTTCAAAGTTTCCGGCAACCACAAAATCGTTTGAATCGCCGATGTAATAAGCCGGTATGCGATGTCCCCACCAGAGCTGTCTCGACAAACACCAGTCTTTTACATTCTCCATCCAGTGTTTGTAAGTGTTTTTGAACTTTGCGGGGATAAGCGAAATATTGTCATTCATTACATTGTCGAGCGCAGGTTTCGAAATCTCCTTCATCTTCAGAAACCATTGCATTGAGAGTTTTGGTTCAATAACCGCATCGGTCCTTTCTGAATAACCGACTTTATTAACATAATCTTCAATTTTGTCCAACAGTCCCTCTTCTTCAAGTTTTTTAACTGCCAATTCCCGTGCCTTGAACCGGTCAACGCCAACAAACAATCGGGCTTTTTCGCTCATGGTGCCGTTGTCGTTAAAAATATCAATGCTTTCGAGGTTATGCCTGATGCCTATCTCGTAGTCGTTAACATCATGTGCAGGCGTAATCTTCAGGCAGCCTGTTCCAAACTCCTTGTCAACATATTCATCTTCGATTATCGGCACCAGTCTGTTTACCAACGGCACATATACTTTTTTGCCTTTTAAACCCCTGTATCTCTCATCGTCAGGGTTCACACAAACAGCAGTATCGCCCAGTATGGTTTCCGGCCGCGTTGTAGCTATGGTTACATAACCATCTTCACCTTCTATTTTATACTTTACGTAATAGAGTTTCGATTTAACCTCCCTGTAAATAACTTCCTCGTCAGAAACGGCAGTTTGGGCCTGCGGATCCCAGTTTACCATGCGCACGCCGCGGTAAATAAGACCTTTCCTGTAAAGGTCAACGAACACTTTGATAACACTCTCAGACATATCATCATCCATGGTAAATTTGGTTCTCTCCCAGTCACATGATGCCCCAAGTTTTTTCAACTGTTCAAGAATAATGCCGCCGTGTTTGTGTGTCCATTCCCAGGCATGTTTCAGGAATTCTTCACGCGACAGGTTCTTCTTTTCAATTCCTTCACTTTTTAATTTTGCCACCACCCGGGCCTCGGTTGCAATAGAGGCGTGATCGGTACCCGGCACCCACAGGGCATTCATCCCAAGCATGCGGGCACGGCGGATCAGGATATCCTGAATAGTATTGTTCAGCATATGTCCCATGTGCAGCACACCGGTGACATTCGGGGGCGGTATAACTATAGTATATGGCTTTCGCAGATCGGGTTCCGAGTGGAACAACCTGTTCTCCATCCAGAATTTGTACCATTTGTCCTCTGTCTCAGCCGGATTGTATTTGCTTGGAATATTCATTGTATAATCTGCTATTGGTTCTTTCTAAATATGGCAAAAATAGCAATTTTATATTACCTGCTACAATGGGAATGATATTGGAAAAATCTAATACACATGTCCATTTTATTTAAAAGTTGTTGTGGATAAAAGCTACCCGGCACTGCCATACCAGGGGCGTGTGTTATATTCGACTGAACTGAAACCCGATAGAGAATAAAATACTGCCAAAAATGAACATGAAACTAATGCCTGTTTTTAGAAACATGTAGCTGCATTTGTTCGTAAGAAACATATCAGTAGAAAGTATTTGTATAATAAAGTTTATAATTTTGTTGAATTCATTTATTTTTGCACTTTAAAAGTTTAGTATCATGAAAAAGTTTTATATAATATTTGCAGTTACCTTATTTGCAGCTTCAATAAGTTGTTCGCACACAACCGGTCAGGCCAAAAATGACGAAAACGGGCCGAAAATTGAATTTGCTATTATCGAATTCGATTATGGCACCATTACACAAGGCAGTGATGGAAAATGCGAATTTGAATTTACCAACAAAGGCAATGAAGCGCTTGTTTTAAGCAATGTACAATCAACATGTGGCTGTACTGTGCCCTCATGGCCCAAGGAGCCTGTAAAGGCCGGAGAGAAGTCAAAAATTGTTGTGGTTTACAATACCAGCAGGCCCGGCCCAATCAACAAATCAATCATGGTTTCATCCAATGCTACCAGCAATGCCATTGTATTGAAAATTAAGGGAAACGTAGTACCAAAACCGGAAGCTAAGGAGGAAGCTAAGGCCAACTAAACACTTTCATATTTCTCTGGTTCTTCTTTATTAAAGGATTATTTCTCAAAGATAAAATATATAATGCCGGACATTTCGAAACGAGGCAGCTTAATGCCCAATTCTCCCATTAGAAAACTCGTGCCATTGGCAGAGAAATCTGCTGAAAGAGGCAATACCGTGTACAGGCTGAATATTGGCCAGCCTGATATTTCAACATCGGACAAAGCCCTTGAAGCGATAAAAAATCTTGATGTAAAAGTAATAGACTACGGTCACAGTGCAGGTAATGAATCGCTGAGGCGCAAATTTGCAATATACTACAAAAGCATCGGCATTAATGTTGATTACAACGACATTCTTGTCACAACCGGGGCTTCAGAGGCTATAACCATCACACTGCTTACATGTCTGAATGCGGGCGATGAGATTATTGTGCCCGAACCGTTCTATGCCAATTATTTCAGCTTTGCCACCGCCACAGACGTTATCGTGGTACCTGTAACATCACATATCGAAAATGGTTTTGCACTGCCGCCCATTGCTGAGTTTGAAAAAAAAATCACAAAACGGACCAAAGCTATCATTATTTGCAATCCGAACAATCCTACCGGGTATATTTACTCAAGAAATGAGCTTGAGCAATTGCGCGACCTGGTGAAGAAGTACAACCTGTTTCTTTTCTCTGACGAAGTTTACAGGGAGTTGTGCTATGACGGACAAGAGTTTACCTCGATGTTGAAAATGGAAGGCATTGAAAACAATGTTGTTCTTATAGATTCAGTTTCAAAAAGATACTGCGCCACGGGTCTGCGTGTTGGGGCAATGGTCTCCAAAAACAAAGAGTTGCTTGCAGCAGCACTTAAATTCTGTCAGGCAAGGCTGTCTCCGCCTTACCTTGGACAGCTGGCCGCTGAAGCAGCCATTGATTCTACCAAAGAATATCTATCGAACCTGTATAACGACTTTCTTGAACGAAGAAATTATATCATCAACGAACTCAACAGTATACCCGGGGTTTATTGCCCAATGCCCAAGGGGGCTTTTTACTGTATGGCCAAACTACCGGTTGACGATGCAGAAAAATTTGCCATGTGGATGCTTGAAGAGTTTGAATACAAAAAGCAAACCGTGATGCTTGCCCCTGGCGCAGGATTTTACTACAATACCGATTTGGGACGGCAGGAGGTGAGAATTGCATATGTGCTGAACCTTAACGACCTGCACATTGCCATGGAATGTCTAAGAAGAGGGCTTGAAGCATATCCGGGAAGAGTGTAAACCTCTATGCCAAAAAAAGAAATTATTGCTTCGGAGAAGTAAGTAAGATTATTTTCAAATCATTCAAAATCAGGATAAAGCAAGTACTTTTTCCTGATTTTTTTGTATTTGTCAATGTCTTTCTGCCACGATCTCCTCACCTCTGGTTCTGTCAAACAACGTTCAATCTGCTTCATCAGTAAATCATTCCCTGCATGGTAATGAAACGAGGTATTGAAGAATTCACTGCTGTTTCCCATCTTTTCATAAATCTTCTTTACAAAACTGATGTCTATCTTTTTCTGTATTCTTAAACTATCAACAGAGAGATTGGCCAGGTTGATGCCATAACATGTATCGCCCCTGAATTTCGGGTCTTTGGCTCCCAGGTTAGGCTGGGGCACAAAACTGTAGGCTTTATCAGGATAATCGGGGTGGCCAACCACAAGATAAGGAATATCTGTGCCGTGGCCAAGGCTCATTTCAGTGCCTATAAAAAGTCCCATTGTAGGATAAAGGTATACAGAGCTCATGTTTCTAAGGTTCGGCGAGGGATTCACAGGTAACTCATAAAAACTGCTGTGCGTATAGTTATCACAGGGTATAACCTTAAGATCACACCTTACACTGTCTTTTAACCATCTTTCGCCATTTATCATGGCAGCAAGTTCACCAATTGTTAACCCATGTACAAGTGGAATCGGGTGCATGCCTAAAAATGACCTGTATTTTTTCTCGAGAACAGGACCGTCGATGTAAAAACCAAGCGGGTTTGGCCGGTCGAGCACAATTACCGGGATATTATTTTCGGCACATGCCTCCATAACAAAATGAAGTGTGGATATATAGGTGTAAAACCTCACCCCCACATCCTGAATATCAAACAACATTACTTCAATTCCGGACAAATCACTTACAGAAGGTTTCTTTTTGGTGCTATAGAGCGAAACAATATTAACCCCGCTGGTTTTATCATTTTCATCACAGATCATTTCGCCCGGATCTCCAATACCTGTGAAGCCATGTTCGGGAGAAAAAACAGTGTGTACATTTACACCAAGTTTAAGCAAAGTATCAAGCAGATGGGTTTTGCCAATCACCGAAGATTGATTAACCACCATACCAGTATTTTTGCCCTTCAGCAGGTGTAAATAGTTGTTAATTCTCTCAGCACCTGTTTGAATTACAGGTTCACCTGAATTTTTTTCACTGCATTCGGCCATTACAATTGCAAATACCAATAAAAAAAAGAGTGTAAATTTTCGCATCAATTCTAAGTGTATTCAGATGAAGAAGCTAAATTAGCATTTTAAAAAAACTAATTACAGCAATTGAATACCGAATTCTTCATAGCCAAAAGAATAACCTTTGATAAAGAAAGCAGCTTAAGCATCTCAAGGCCCATTATAAAAATATCGGTTCTTGGAATAGCGCTGGGTTTAGCAGTAATGATTATATCTATTGCTATTGTTACAGGGTTTAAAAACGAAATACGAAAAAAAATATCAGGTTTTTCATCACATATACAAATTATAAACTACGATTCGAACAATTCGTTCGAAACAAACCCGGTTTCTAAAAACCAGGATTTTTATCCCTCGCTCGACTCGGTATATGGTATTGAACACATACAGGTCTTCGCCACTAAACCGGGAATTATCAAAACTGAAAATGATATTCAGGGGGCTGTGGCCAAAGGTGTAGGCAGTGATTTCGACTGGTCATTTTTCGAAGAGAACCTGAAAGAGGGGGAGATATTTCTGATAAACGACACTGTTAAAACCGACAAGGTTTTAATTTCCAAATACCTGGCTTCTCTTCTCAGACTTAAAACGGGCGACCGTTTTGCCATGTATTTTATTGACGAACAGCCGCGTGGAAGGCCATTTACCGTGTCGGGCATTTATGAAACCAGTCTTGAAGAGCTTGACAAGCAATTTATACTGGTAGATATAGGGCACATTCAAAAACTTAACAACTGGCGCAACGACCAGGTGAGTGGTTTTGAAATTATGATAAAAAACTTCGGCGACATAGATTACATGACCTATATGGTTGCCGGCATTGTGGGAACAAGGATATTCGAAGACGGCTCAGGGCTGAGGGTTACCAATATTAAGGAAAAACACCCCCAGATTTTCGACTGGCTGGGGCTTATTGATAAAAATGTGTGGATAATTCTCGGCCTGATGCTGATTGTCGCCTCGTTCAATATGATTTCGGGTTTACTAATTATGATCCTTGACAGGACCAACATGATAGGTGTGCTCAAAGCTATAGGCACTCAAAACCGGGGTATACAGCGAATCTTCCTTTTCCAGGCAGCCTACCTTATGATACAGGGTTTATTCTGGGGCAATCTGATTGGCATTACGGTATGCCTTTTACAGGATAAATTCAGGATAATAAAACTAGAGCAATCATCCTATTTCATAGATTATGTCCCCATTAATTTCGACATTCTTTATGTAATTCTACTAAATATCGGCACCCTCATTCTTACAATGACAGTGCTTCAGTTGCCAGCTATGATCATATCAAAGATCAGCCCTGTAAAGACCATTCGCTATAATTAATATTTTTAGGTACACATGCTACGCGATATTCAGGAGATAAGGCATCAGCTTACGCTTCCTTTGCCAGGAAGCGCGGTTCAAGGCAGTATGGCGCCTTATATCAGAGGCGTTATTCAAAACAACTCACATTTACAAAAAGCCGGGGTATTGATTCTTTTATTTCCGATTCAGGAAAATTTAAAAACAATCTTCATTAAACGCACCGAATACAAAGGGCCACACAGCGGGCAGATAAGTTTTCCCGGAGGGAAGTCTGAACCTGGCGATAACAGTATTATAACCACTGCTTTGCGCGAGGCGGAAGAAGAAATAGGTATTGACAGGGGTTCGGTTGATATTTTGGGTCAGTTAACGCCACTTGAGATTCCGGTAAGTAGCTTCAAGGTTTTTCCGGTTGTGGGGTATACCAAACACACTCCGGTATTTAAACCCGAAAAATCAGAGGTTGAATTCCTTATCGAAATAGACATCAGGTCCCTGATTGACCCTGCTCTTATGAAAGCCAAAATAATGAAAATAAGAGAGTTTGAGATTAACGTGCCTTATTTTGATATACAGGGCAACCATATCTGGGGGGCAACGGCCATGATTCTTGCAGAATTTAGAGAGATACTCGTGAGGGCAGGGATATTTGCAAAGAATTCATAAAAAAATGATGAGAGAATAAAGTATTTCCTTGTTATGAAACCAACATTGAGACACTCCGAAAAGTATTATTAGCCACGAATGCACGAATATTAATCTTTTTAATTGGAAGATAATCTGCATATTAAAAACTGTTTGAAATTGCACAAATACCGAAAATTTGATTTTCGGAGTGGACTCAACATTAGGGGTCACAAAAGCTTTTTACAAAGATTCCTTCAGAATAATTAATCGCTAATTATATTTTTATAATGTTCGTATCTGTCGAGAATCTGACTTACATAATTGTATGTTTCCACACCCCTGCAATAACCGTGTTTAACTACCGGGTCTTTATAAAAAGCCGGGTCTGATTTTTTCAAAAGGTACAAATCCACGCAATCATCCCATTTATTGGGGTCTTTGCCATCTTTCTCGGCCAGTTTTTGCGCATCCAAAACATGCCCAAAACCCACATTATACGAGGCAAGCACAAATTTAACCCGTTCAGGCCGGTCTTTAATATACATGAAACGGTCTTCGAGCCATTTAATAAGCTCGATACCTGCCTTAATTTGTTCAACAGGCGATGCATTTTCGTCAACACCCATTTTCCGGGCAGTTCTGGGCATAAGCTGCATAAGTCCGAATGCCCCCGCCCATGAAACAGCAGTGGGCTTAAACCTTGATTCCTGATAGATAAGCGATGCTACCAAACGCCAGTCCCAATCTATTTCTTTGCTGTATTTCTTAATATACTTGTCATATTCAGAAATTTTTCCCGAATTAATGGCATAAAAATCACTGCCTACTATTTCAGAAGATTTTTGGTTACTAAAGTACCTGGCATACATTATATTAAATCTCCGGGTCTTCTTATAATCCGATAACCAATTGTTTATCTCGTTGCAAAAACCTATTGATCCTTTTCTTACGGCCCAGGCCATGTTTTGAGGAAAACTTACCATAGTTTCTACGTCGATATTCGGGTAATAGGTTTGGTTTACGGCTGCCACATGCTCATCGCTGACAGTATAGTCAATTTCACCATTCGCCACTTTCGAAATAAGCATTTCAACATCTTCATCTACCTGCACAATGGTAATGCTGTCTCCAATTTCTTCAGCAAGGTTTCTAAGTCTGGCCAAATGAGAAGAATTAGACTGTACATAAATGGTTTTTCCCGACAGTTCCAGTTGGTTTCTCAACAGATGGCCTTCGATATCTTTTTTGTTCATCTTCTGCCAGTTATCAGGTTTTCGCTGAACAAGCACCTGGCTTGCCTGACTATGTGGAACAGTAAAATCCACGATTTCTCTGCGTTCTTTGGTTACTGCAAGGTTAGAAGCGAAAAGGTCGACTTCGCCGGTTGCAAGCCTTTCAAAATTCTCTGTAAGATTATTGCTTACAGTAACTTCAAGTTTCACACCCATATAATCTGCAAGTTCCTGGAGGAGTTCAAACTGATAACCCATTGGCTGTCCACGGTATATAAAATAATTGGTTGAATTGTAATCGGTAACAACCTTTATTCTGCCAGTTTCCATGATCCTTTCAAGATCAGATACAGCGCTCTCTTTTCTAGTATTCTTAACTGCATCTTTGCATGAAATAAATAACAATAACAGTAACACTAAATTTTGTAAAAAATTTTTCATTTTAATTTGATTTTTTACATTATTCCCATCAATAATTTATCGGTCCTTATTTTAACAGACCTCATAAAGCTTTTATCAATTAATCATAAAAATTCCACGAAATGCCTGCTTTAAAGACTCTTTCGTTCCTTGGATAATGTAATATTGAGAAGTAATTTCTATCAAGTAATCCTGAATTAACATGGTCAAATTTAAGAAAGAATAACACCCGTTTCAATTTAATATTTAAAAAGATATCCACAATTGGATAACCTCCGGTCTTTTTTTCAACCTGCCTTACAAAGCTTGATATTGGCGCCATATAAGCATAGCCATAATACTTTGTTTCGTAAAAAAGGTCAAATCCTAACAATGCTGTAAACCCTCCGTTTGTTAAATCAAAGTGAAAATGATGCTTAATAAAAGTTGAGTTGCTGAAACATAAATTTGGCAATCCCAACACAGTTTCATCATTAACATATTGCAGTGCAAATTTGTTCAAAGAACCGAATTTCCAAAAATAAAAATTCTTAAAAAATCTTAATTCAAGCACTGAAATATTTCTATCCAGTTGTTCCGGTAAACCTTTTGTATCAAAGAAAACGTGGTTGTAAAGTAACGAATAATTAAGCTCTGCTTCAAATTTTTTTGGTGAATGACTGTATTTGAGTGACAACCGTAACCTTTTTTCAGGTATGAAATTATTCGACCAGTTAAAATAATTTGAATAGTATTGTTGATAAAGAAAAGCTGGTTTTTCTGCGGAATAATTTACAGCGGCAGAAAATAAGGTATTGTTATTTCTTGCGGCAGGCAGGTTAAAATCAGCATCAATAGCATGATTACCTTCTTTGTAGCCAGCTAAATAGAGAAAACCATAAAGGTTTATATGAATGTTTTTAAGATTGAATATTGCTCCAGAGTTAAACTTCAGGTTCGCCTCATGGCTTTGATAGTAGAAAGGCGATTTGGTTTTGTTGTCAATCTCATAAGAAATTCTATAACTTTCATCCCGACTTTTGAAAGCATATTTAACAAATTCGCTTGAAATTCCGGCATAAATCAGATTTTTTTGCCCGTCGGAAACATAAAAACGAAGGTTATTTTCAATTTTTCTGTAAGCAATAGAATCGAAGGTACTGTTAGTGTTAAAATAGATAGAATCATAAAACCCGGCAAGCCTTCCTGTCTGTGGTAATAGATCAATAAAGGATTTTCTTGTTGATTCGAAATTGGTTATCAGCATTAATCCAAGCTTTGTCTTAACCGGAATTGAGTCAACAGACAAGGTATCGTTACGGGCCCTAAAACTGGTAAGGTTGAAATTGTTGACCAAAATCAGGTTGATATTCTTAACAGAATCCATCACATTTGCCTGCTCTCTAGGAGGGCTTCCCGAACCGCTATAAACTGTAAGTAAATCTTCAGGAGACCGGTAGTATTTGGACAGCAATAATGTATCGCTTACAATACCTCCGTTATGATTGATAATAATATTATTGGTATTAACACTCAGATTAAATTTATAAAAATCGCTATTGTAACTTGAAAAAAAGCTGAATGAATTTCTTTTCATTCGCTGAAAACGGTATTGTCCCAACGACGAAACAGTATTATACCTGAATCCGAAATTAAGATCGGGGTTAATATTTTGTGTGTGAAATACTTCAAAGTTTTCTTCCTTATCAGCTTTAGAGCCTCCATCTACAAAAAAAAGTTTTGTAAATTGTCTTTTGGTATTAACATACAACGTTTTATCCCAGGTATACAGATAAGGATAATAGTTATTCAAAAAAAACAAATCACCCGATGGCGGGCGTTCGCTAAAAGTATTTGAAACAACAGGAGAACCATAATTTCCCAGTGAAGCGTGTGAAAAATATATCTGGTTTACAGGATTGTATTGCTGGAAAGATTCGATAGCTGTATCAATATTTACAGTTCTTTTGTTAAAAAAATCTTCAGACATCATCCAGGATGACATAGAGCGGGTTGAATCAACCTGCCCGTAAGCATGAATTGAAAAGACAAAGAGGGTTATACTTAAGAGGATTTTTTTCATTTTTACGAACACAACTACATAACTCAACGTGAGCAAATATATTGTCTTCTGCGAGATTTATCAAGAAAAAAAAATCCCGACTGCAAAGCAATCGGGATTAAAGATTGGCGACGACCTACTCTCCCACAAACGTAGTACCATCGGCGCTGGTGGGCTTAACTTCTCTGTTCGGAATGGGAAGAGGTGGAGCCCCACCGCTAAAGTCACCTAAAGACGGATGTTCGTAACACAATCACGAACAAATATCTTATGACGTATTGGAATATATTTATTAAGCTGTCAACAAGAAAGCTCACGGGTAATTAGTACTGCTCAGCTTTGACGTTACCGTCTTTACACCTGCAGCCTATCAACGTCATAGTCTCTGACGACCCTTAAGGGAGATCTCATCTTGAGGTAAGCTTCGCGCTTAGATGCTTTCAGCGCTTATCTTTTCCAGACATAGCTACCCTGCGATGCAGCTGGCGCCACAACAGGTACACTAGAGGTCTGTCCGACACGGTCCTCTCGTACTAGTGTCAGGTCCTCTCAAATCTCCAACGCCCACAACAGATAGGGACCGAACTGTCTCACGACGTTCTGAACCCAGCTCGCGTGCCACTTTAATCGGCGAACAGCCGAACCCTTGGGACCTTCTTCAGCCCCAGGATGTGACGAGCCGACATCGAGGTGCCAAACCGCTCCGTCGATATGAGCTCTTGGGAGCGATCAGCCTGTTATCCCCGGAGTACCTTTTATCCTTTGAGCGATGGCCCTTCCATGCGGAACCACCGGATCACTATGCCCTACTTTCGTACCTGATCGACTTGTATGTCTCACAGTCAAGCGCCCTTATACCATTACACTCTTCTGGCGGTTACCATTCGCCATGAGGGCACCTTTGGGAGCCTCCGTTACTCTTTTGGAGGCGACCACCCCAGTCAAACTACCCACCATACACTGTCTCCCGACAAGTCGGGATTAGATCCCAGATAAGCAAAGGGTGGTATTTCAAGGTTGACTCCACGAAAGCTAGCGCCTCCGCTTCACAGTCTCCCACCTATCCTACACATCACTTACCCGAAATCAATGTAAAGCTATAGTAAAGGTTCACGGGGTCTTTCCGTCCCGTTGCGGGTACCCGGCATCTTCACCGGGACTACAATTTCACCGAGCTCATGGCTGAGACAGTATCCAGATCGTTACACCATTCGTGCAGGTCGGAACTTACCCGACAAGGAATTTCGCTACCTTAGGACCGTTATAGTTACGGCCGCCGTTTACCAGGGCTTCGGTTCAAGGCTTCTTCTTAATAAATCAAGAATAACCTCCCCCCTTAACCTTCCGGCACCGGGCAGGTGTCAGGCCCTATACGTCATCTTTCGATTTAGCAGAGCCATGTGTTTTTGATAAACAGTCGCCTGGACCATTTCTCTGCGCCCCGCTCGCGCGGGGGACCTTTATCCCGAAGTTACAGGTCTAATTTGCCTAGTTCCTTAGCCATGAATCACTCGAGCGCCTTAGGATTTTCTCCTTGTCTACCTGTGTCGGTTTGCGGTACGGGTAGCATAAACCTGAAGCTTAGAAAATTTTCTTGGAAGTCTGATTAGGATCACTATCCGCTTGTCCGAAGACTCACGGTACTATCAGGTTCGCCAAGACCAAGCTGTTAACCCGGCCTTATAGCTACACCCTTCAACGTACTATTCCGTCAGTACGCGGATCTTTCACTACTTCGTCTTTCCATAGCAGTTTATGCTAGTACTGGAATATTAACCAGTTGTCCATCGACTACGCCATTCGGCTTTGCCTTAGGACCCGACTAACCCTGATCCGATTAGCGTTGATCAGGAAACCTTAGACTATCGGCGAGCGGGTTTCTCACCCGCTTTATCGTTACTTATGCCTACATTTGCTTTTCCAGATGCTCCACCATATCTCGCGATACAGCTTCGGCGCAACTGGAATGCTCCCCTACCACTGTCGATTTGCATCGACAATCCATAGCTTCGGTAATATGCTTGATGCCCGATTATTATCCACGCCCAACCGCTCGACTAGTGAGCTGTTACGCACTCTTTGAATGAATGGCTGCTTCCAAGCCAACATCCTAGCTGTCACTGCAGTCGGACCACGTTTAAACAACTTAGCATATATTTGGGGACCTTAGCTGATGGTCTGGGTTCTTTCCCTTTCGTCCACGGACCTTAGCACCCGTGGGCTCACTCCCGAGTATATGTCGTAGCATTCGGAGTTTGTCAAGGTTTGATAGGCGGTGAAGCCCTCGAGCCTTATCAGTAGCTCTACCTCTACGACACTCACCTCGAGGCTGCACCTAAATGCATTTCGGGGAGTACGAGCTATCTCTCAGTTTGATTAGCCTTTCACCCCTACCCACAAATCATCCAAAAACTTTTCAACGTTTACTGGTTCGGTCCTCCATTGCGTGTTACCGCAACTTCAACCTGTTCATGGGTAGATCACAAAGTTTCGCGTCTGCCCCCACTAACTATACGCCCTATTCAGACTCGCTTTCGCTTCGGCTCCACCCGTAACGGGATTAACCTTGCTAGTGAGGAGCAACTCGTAGGCTCATTATGCAAAAGGCACGCCGTCATCCCGATAAATCGGGACTCCGACCGGTTGTAAGCGCATGGTTTCAGGAACTATTTCACTCCCCTGTTCGGGGTTCTTTTCACCTTTCCCTCACGGTACTAGTTCACTATCGGTCTCACAGTAGTATTTAGCCTTACCAGATGGTCCTGGCAGATTCAGACAGGATTTCACGTGTCCCGCCCTACTCAGGATACCACTAAAACAATAACTTCTTATGTGTACGGGTCTATCACCCACTATGGATCAACTTTCCAGAAGATTCCACTTGAAAGTTATTATCTATGTTGTGGTCCTACAACCCCAATATTGCCGAAACAACATTGGTTTAGGCTATTCCCCGTTCGCTCGCCACTACTTAGGGAATCACTTTTGTTTTCTTTTCCTCCGGGTACTAAGATGTTTCAGTTCTCCGGGTTAGCTTCCTGACAAGTCAGGATATCATACCTTCAGTATGACAGGTTTCCCCATTCGGAAATCTACGGATCAAGCGGTTATTTGCACCTCCCCGTAGCTTATCGCAGCTTATCACGTCCTTCATCGCCTCTGTGAGCCAAGGCATC
>JAWOHT010000199.1:0-9303 GCA_046485045.1 Bacteroidales bacterium | reverse complement strand
AAATCAAGCCAGTCTTCGTTGTGGAACCAGATTGAAGATGCTGTTCTTCCAAAAGGATGAAAAGTTATTAAATGGTTTGTATCAATTTGATTGATTGTTGTGCCTATGATTTTCCATATTTCAGTTGCATCGCTGCCCCTGATATCTCCCCCGTTCAGCCAGATAATATTTGACTGGTCTTTATAACGGTTGGCAAGAAAGGCTGCATATTCAGCGGCGCCATCTCTGCTCACATGTCCCGATTTTACATCGCTTCCCCAAATAGGGACCAGGGCAACATACATTCCCTTTTCTTCAGCTTTTTTTATTACATAATCAACATTGTCCCAGAAATCATATTGCACAGAATCTTCGAACGAATTGCCTTCAGTTACCTTAGGATTTGAAACATTTTTTGCAATAAGGGCAGAATCCCCATAAATATTCACTACGCCAACAGTATGCAAAACCATGGCTTGAATAACATTAAAGCCTTTTTCGGCACGATTGGCCAGATAAGTCTCCGCTTCTTCTCTGTTGAGTTTGGAAAAAAGCAACCAGCCTGTGTCGCCCAGCCAGAAGAATGGATTACCATCTTTATCAACAAGATACCTTTTGTTTTCTGAGATTTTTAATGCAGGTAATCCTATTGGTTCCTGCTGTTGTTTTTCATTGCATGAAACCCCGGAAAGGATTAATAACAATAATAAGATATGTATTTTAGTATTTTTCATTTTTTCAATATTTTTAGTTAAAACAATCATGTTTATTTTATGCTTTTGTATTGAACCGTTACTTCCCTGCCTGCACTTATTATAATTTCGTATTGATTATCTCCGGTTTTTTTAATGGTTGCTGTTTTACAAACCGGCTTTGAGAGACTTCTAAAGCGCAGGGTGCCTGTTCCGGAGTCTGATTTAATCCTGATTTCTTTTTCAGAGCAATATAAGTGTATTTTGCCACCGGGTGTTGGCACATCGCCTTCCATCCACTTTAAACCTCCCAGGTTAGGTTCCGCTATATAAGATTCATATCCGGGCCCGGCTGGTTTGATACCGAGATAATATTTTCCCAGCAGGTATATCGGACTTGCTCCCCAGGCATGACAGAGGCTCTTGCCAAACGGACGGCCGTACATGGCCAGCAGATCGGGATACTTTTCCTGCGGATTGTATTTTTCCCAGAATGATGTAGCGCCGAGGTCAAGCATGCCACCCCAGTAATCGCGTATTTCGTTCAATACATATTTTTGTTCACCCAGGGCGCACAGCGCCTCCAGTTCGTAAAACCGCATGTAGGGAGTCGTAATTTTCAGTGCATCGGGGTTTAGCAGTACATTTTCTTTAACAGCCTTAGTTTTCTCATCGTTGAGGTAATTGAACAATACCGCGAACATATTCGTGTATGGGGTTACCTGCGTACCCAAAATTCCGTTTTCACGGTTATGGATGAAAGCGTTATGCGTCTTGGACCAGAAAACACTTAATAGTTTTGATCTCAAATCGTCTGCCAGCTGCGCGTAAAGCTTTTCGTTTTCGGCATCGTCCATAATTCTTGCACACAACTCCATCGTTTCGAGGCTTCGGCAGAAAAGCAACTGCTCGAAACTAACCTCACCGGCTTTGCTCATTTTAAAGTCGGCCCAGTCTATAAATACCCAGTCTCCGGCCAATCCCTGCATCATTCCTTCGTTGTTTCTGCGTGAGAGGCAAAAGTCCATCAGGCTCTTCATTTTAGGATACAACTGCTCAATAAGGTTTTTATCGCCTGTATATTGATAATAGTCGTAAATGCCAATAAACCAGTAAAATGTGTAATCCATAATCGTGTTTATATGGCTGGTAACAGGGTCTTTGCCACGTAAAGAGAAAGTGGTACGGCTTACAGAAGGTGAATCGAAGAAGAGGTAATAGTTCATCAGATAACTCTGATAGGCATCCCCGCTCCACATCCATCGGTCGCGTTTAATACCGTCAATAAAGAATTCGCGGGAGGTAAGATGTAAAGTATAGGCCGATACGTCCCAGATTTCGTTTATACGCTCATCATTACAATTAAAACTGCCTTTATACTCAACAGGTAAATACTCATAAAGCATCGAAAGCGAATCGAATGAAAGCGACTGGTCTTTTTCGACATAAATGTAGCGGAAGGCTTTAGAGCCGGGAACAGTGAAATCACCGGCTATTGCATTTTCAACCGGCAGGCGGTCATATGTTTCACAATAATCAACCGACAGCGCTTCTTCGGGAGATTCGCCATAATATACAGCCAATGTTCCTTTACCCTTCAGACCATGAAAATTCACAAACCCAAAGGTTTCTTTTCCAAAGTCATATAACATACCTTTATTTTTAGGTTCTTTTGAAACATAAGGCATGGGCATTACGGCTAACTTAAATTGCGAGGGAGGGGTATCGGGCGAATTAAAATTCCACGATGCCGCGTTCATAAAAACCGTTCCTGTTGAAGTGTCTGAAGCTTTGCCAGATTCATCAATCCACTCCTTATCTTCGAAAGTAACTTTCCATGAGTTATCAGAAAAAATGGTTTCGCCCCTGACATAAATTGCCGGCACACCGGCCTGATTATATACTTTTATGTTCAGCGAATGTTTGCCCGCAGGTATAACAATCTTTTCGGGAGAACCCGGGAGAAATTTTCCATCGAGTTTCACATTGTATTGTCCTTCTACCTTAATGGTAATGGTCTCAGGAGTTGCAAGTTCAATTTTTTTCGAGAATTCAACGAGCACATAATGGCTGTCCATTTTCCAGAAAGGAGGGAAAAAAGCGTCGCGCTCGGTACGCCTGTTTTGTACAATATTTCCAAGCCAGATATCATAATCGCCAGGGTACCATATCCAGGTAGCTTGCTGGGCATGGGTTGTTTCAAAAGGTATAAGTGTTAGAAATCCCAACAGGACAAAGAAAAATTTTACTTTATTCATATTAAATGATTTAAGTTAAACAACTTGTGAATCATAAATCTAAAAACCGATACTACTTTTGAGGCCATTCGCTTTTTAATTTGTAATGGAAAGTACTGTTTATGCTATTGGGCCTTGCTTGCAGCACTTCAATTTTATCATTCTGTAACAACCGTATCATCTCAGCGCCTGCATAAAACACAGGCCCATATCCATGAGTTGCATAAATGCTTTTTCCCCTGTAGAAATAATAGGCATTATCGTGGGCAAATGTTGTACCCTCACAGGTGCCATCTACCGCACCATTCTCGAGGACACGTGTTTTAATGGCGTTCCAGCCGGTAAGGGCAACCGGACCATATACATGGTTGATCCATCCTTCATTAATACCTTTGGCTATGGCAAAAGTAAACATGGCTGTGGCAGACGTTTCAAGATAGGTATTGTTCTTATCAAGCATATTGTGCCAAAATCCGGTTCCATCCTGTATGCCTGCCAAGCTGCGAACCATTGAGCGATACAGGTGGAGAATAGCCCCGCGATCTTTGTGATCTTCGGGCATTACACTCAGCAACTCAGTCATAGCCATCAGGGTCCAGCCATTTGCCCGGCCCCAGTAAAAGCGGGGGTCATAATCACCCGAAGTTACACTCCAGCCATGATCAAATAATTCTTTATCTGGTATATAAAGTCGCTTTCCCATCTGTAATATTTGCCGGGCAGCATCATCAAAATATTTAATATCGCCGGTAAGTACACCCATATTGGCGAGAAAAGGCACGCTCATATATAAATCATCGGCCCAGATTGATTGATACTGCGGCCTGTTACGAGCCAGGGTTCCATCTTCAAGACGAAACTGATTTTTTGAAATATGCTCATCAATACGATAGATAGTTTCAAGATATGACTTATCCTTGACTTTAAGATAGGTTTTAATCATTGCAGCCCCAATGGACCCACAGTCGTCAAGCGCTTCAAAATTATGAATCCTGCCCCAGTTACCTAACTTATTGCTTTCAATTTGATCAGAATTTTTTAGAAAGTAAGGTAAATGTTTTAGTACATAACTATAAAACTTTTTGTTGTTTGCGAAAAAAACTTCGTCACCGGTTACATCATCAAGATACTCGAAGGCTGAGAGTACAACACCATGTGTATAACTCCACTCATTTGAAAATCCGCCTGATGGGCGCGCAAATTTATTGAACACAGAGAAATCAGTGATCTCCTTTCCTGTCTGGCTATCAATAATTGTTTGCCGGCCCGTTGATTCATAATATTTCCGCACCCGGTTCAATACCTCTTTTATATCATCAACCGTTGGGTAAACATATGGAACCGGGTAGTCCGGGATTCTTCCGGGGGCATCTGCCTGGGCAAACAGATGGGTGCCTGATATTAACACAAATATTAAACCTGTTACAATTGTTTTCAAAATCGGGTTTAGGACTGATATTCCCGCTCCAACAAATAAAGTAATAATGTTTCTGTTTGTTTTCATTTTTCCATCCTTTATGTTAATATCACTATTTCAATTTTTAACAGGGTATCTGTGTACCTACTTGAGCCATTCCAAACGTTTTATCCAATCGCCAAGGTATGCTTCGCGGTGTTTCGCGATGGTCTTAGCTCCTTGTCGGTTACCAATAAAAAGTTCCGGTTCGGGCCGGTCGGTATACCAGTTGGCGCCCAGCTTAAAATCGGTCGGTTGTTTTTTACCGGGCCAGGGGGCTACACTTACATATTGACCTTTCAGGCCGTTTAATTCGGCAATTTCGCTACGTATTACATAAGATGCTGATTCCGGTCTTGTTGATGAGTATCGCACCCCGTAAATACCTTTATTGATGCAATATCCTTTCCATGTCTGATTTAATATTACCATTTCGAAACATGCCGAATCCTGAGGAATATCAAGTACGGGCCCCTTGAAATGATATTCAATTACAGCATGTGCGGCAATCGTATCGGTTATTGAGCTGCCCTGAACAAAAACACTTCGGGAGCTATAGTCAATTTTGGTAAAACTACCTCCCCAACTTTCACCTGATGGATTATCGGCATCGCCATTCATAAGATAGGCCAGAGAAGGGGTATCGCCCATTTTGATATGGCCTTTGTAGTAATTTCTGAATGCCGTTCCCATGACCCCCCGATCTGTGATATAATTCTTAAAGAAGTTTTCATTGGTAAGAGAATCAGGCGACCCTTCATCCAGGAACCAACCCCTGTAAGTAGCATTGGCTTCGATCATCCAGAGATCAGGATGGTTTTCGGCGATATAGGAATAAGCATTAACGCTCCATTTTTTGTTTGGCCCGCCAATCCAGTAAACTCTTATTTTTTCACTTATCTCAGGGGCATCATGTAAAGCCTGGGCAATATCTTCGATACCACCCCAGACCAAAACCCACAAAGGGTCAGTACTGGTTTTTCTGGCACATTGTATAATCCATTCAGAACCTTCGGTAGGGATACCATAACCTTTATAGGCCGCTTCTCCGGTAGCTCCCTGTTTCACAACCTTTCTGAGTGTACCAGGTTCAGGAAAATCTTCAGAATGAGCTTTTAATTTAGCATAATCCTGCCCATACATGTCTATCATGTCCAATATGTCTTTTGCACGACCTTTTCCGAATGGTGAAGAGATTAACCCTTCAATCCGAAACTGGTCGGCATACATAAACAAATGGATCATTGACTGGAAATCGTCGGGGTCAGTACCCCCGATGTCTGAACTTATAATGATACGGGGTTTAGGATCTGACGTATCAACCGAAGTGCACCGAGAAGCTGCTGATAATGTGATAATTCCACAAACAAACAGGCTTATAAAATATTTAATTCTTTTCATACTTCTTTATCTTAAGTTATTATATCAGAAATATTCAATATTTCTTGCCGGTACTGTTCTTTTTACAATACCAACACAAATCATAATTATGGTACAACCTCAATGATCACCCTTTTATAGCGGGTAAGCCTGGGGGTACCATGGTCGGTAACTGCCAGAATAATATGCATGGTTCCGGTGCCTGGGGGCATCACCCGGCTGGTTTTGACATCAAGCCATGCTTTTGGCTGGTCAAAAGCATAAATATCGTGTTTTACACCGGTTGCTGAGTTTGACATTCTTCGCGTACCCGGTTCCTCATAACAAAACCATTCAAACGAAAGCGCATCGCCATCGGGATCGGTTGATGAAGTTGCGCTTAGCTCAACACGTTCCCCCGGTTTTGCCTTAATATATTCAGGATGGTCTAATTTCACAACCGGTGGATGATTGGCTTTATCATAAGGTTTAATTGTCCAGTCCATTCGGGCTGCAAAATCGTTTTGATATGCCGTCCGCCAGCGCCATATAGTAGCATGGTTCGTAGTATGCCATTCGCTATCAATTCCCAGCACTTCATCCTGAACATTGGTGTATATCGGGCGGGTCTCGGGTTCGAGGAACCATTTTTCGGTTTTTGGGGTATATAACTCATACCGGCCTCCCCAGCCTCCCCAGTCGGGGTTTTCGGGACTATTTAAACCATTGTTGAGAAGGTATAGAAATGATGGGGAATCGCCTTCCATCATAAATTCCCAGCGGGGATATACTGCGCCAAGGGGACCTTTGCGCCTTACGTTTTTATCGAGCCATTCGTTAGTGACGAGGGAAAAGTCGGCCCCACCAAATCGTCCGTGAAACTTATCACCTCCTATCGCAATCCAGGTAGCGTGGTGAAAGCCGCCACCGGCATTTACCCCCGGTGTTACGATGTAGAACAGTGAAGAAAACTCTTTTCGTATCCACGGACCGCTGTTGTCCTGATCGGAGATGGCATACACGCGGAGTTTTGAAACAAATTTAGCCAACTGATCGGGCGACCTGGTATCACGTACTTTCCAGAGCGCCTGGGCCAATACATTGGGACCTCCCCAAACGGTTACCCATAATGGCCTTTCATCTTGCTTATCAACAGCTTTTATTAAGAGATCCGATCCCGGGGAGTCTTTTCCTTTGCCTACCCCGTCCATTCCATCCAACCGAAGACTATTGGAGATGAATGCCTTAAGGTGGTCAGCGGTAGGAAAACCTGCTTCATGTTTTTCCAAATTGTCCCGGACCTCTCCGTATGCTGAAACGATTTTATGAATATACTCCGGTTCAACTTTATTACCTCCATGCGGAGTAGCAACAATACCTTCGATATCGAAATGGTTGGCGTAGGCCAGTAACCGCACCAATGACATCTGATCGTCCGGATCACCACCAATATCGGTTAGAACAAAAAGCCTGATTTTATCCGAGGCAAAAACCGAAACGGTTAGGGCAAAAAAGAATAGTGCTGTTATTCTGAACTTTTTTGAAATCATAATTTATTTTTTTAAGAGTAAATATTCATTGTCAGTAAATATAAATTATTCCGGGTTTACACTAAAATTCTTAATATAGTAAGTAGCCCTTGATACCATTTCATCGGCATCCGGCACGTCCCATCCCGGCACAAACTGATCACCGCTGATATATTTCTGTACATCGTCTTCCAGACGGTATTTTCCTGTTTGAAAAACAATTCGCTCAGGTACACCTTCGGCAGCAAATTTAATTTTCTCACCAATTGTTTCTCCATTGATGATAATGTTATACCACTTCTTCTTTGCGTTAATCCCGAACTCAACCGGTACCCATTTCCCTGTTTCGAATGATACCAGTTTTTCAAGACTGTTGTTACCGTTTTTTGCAAGCAGGTTTCCCAGGGTGTCGAGTTCGGTTTGAATGCACCTTTCACCTTTGGCCGAAACTACTTCAATTGCAAGCAATTCGGGATTTGCCTCAATGAACAGGTCAAAGCGTATGGTTAGTTCATCCGATTTCTGAAAAACCCTTGTTGCCTTTGCATAATCATAAGGATCAAAATCAGCAATTCTTAAAACATTTTCGGTACCATCCGGTGATTTGCTTATTTCAACCGGACACCATTGAGGAGAATAAATGTTCCAGTCTGTTACCACCCCGCCAATTTCCATACGGTCGAAATTGTCGTTTACCGGCCCTGCTACTTCGCCCCTTACCGGAACAGGAATCCTGGATATCCACATATCTTCCTTACTGACAGAATAAACTACCCACAGATCATTGCCAGGGGGATTTCCGTTGCCTTCAACAATTCCTCTGACATATTGGGGCCCGGGCCGTTTATGCTCTCCCCAAAAACGTTTTGGCGGCACCTCGCTGTGAACATTCAGTAAATTGTTGAAATGTATGCCATCATCGCTTGTGGCAATGCTTAGTGGATGCCGGGACATTCCGTCTGTTGGGTTATATACAAGTGCGAATTGTCCGTTTTCCATTCGCTGGGCCCAAATTTTAGCGCCTTCATAAGTTAGTGTTTTACATTGTACCGGCTGAGACCATGTTTCTCCTTTGTCGGCAGAATAGGTTACCCGGCGCGATTTAAAGAAACCCATAATAGTGCTGTCGGCAAGTGTATAAAAGCAAAATGCCTGCCCGGGTAAATCTTTTCTATCTATGGCCGGTACCCTGAAGAATTCTTTTCGGTCTTTTGCCAAACGATGTTCTTCCCACCACTGCATGCGTCGTACTTTATCATTCAAAAATGCATTGCAGGCTTCAATAAATCCCTTATCGGCCGATTCGGTATATAACGGATACTTTACTTCTCCGGTCCAGTTATCGTTCACCCTTATAAAAAAAACAGGCCCCAGTTCACCGTTCTCAAAAATTTCACGAACCACCCGGCCTATACCTTCGCCGGAATGCACTCCATAAAAGCCCATGGTAAGCAGCCGGCCATTGGGTGCAACATAAAAACCCATACGCTGGTGCATAAAAAAGAAATTTATGGTTGCATCGCTATTGGCAGTGAAATATATAGGGAAGGCAATTTGTGGCTTTTCCCAGTTTTTTCCATCTGAGGAAGCTGCTATAAGGGTGGCGCCGGGGGCAATATGTTCACCGGTGGGGTTTGATAAATAATGACAATAAAACCTGTTGTTCCAGTATGCAAGGTTCGGGGCATGATTGTATGTCCAGCCCAGGCGATCCGATTTTTCAGGATAGCTGCGGTTCGCCCGCAGAATCTGGTAATTCTGTACCCCAATGGCAGGCCGCATTTGGGTACGAAGCAAAGAGGCATGAACACTCAGGATGCCGATGAAGATCGAGCCACCCAGGGTGAGCGTGATGAGCGTTAATATCAGACGAGCTTTTCGGCGAATTGAGTTACGGAGCGATATTTGAATCGGGCGCGACAAATTCATGATTCCGGTTGCCCAAGATAGCAGCCGATCCACCCCATTGGAGCCAAAACTACCTTTACCGAGACCAAAACTGCTCAGCGCTTCACGCACTGTGATCCGGGAACCGTTCAAGACCGGCACTA
>JAWOHT010000171.1:0-10723 GCA_046485045.1 Bacteroidales bacterium | reverse complement strand
TTAAACATGAAAACGTTGGCAAATAGCTTCTTTTACTTTTATTTTTATTTCTGGGTAACCTGAAGGGGCTTATTGTATAAGATATTCATATAGTATAGATAAGTCCCGGCAGAACCGGGACTTTTTTTTTAATAAATGATGAAAAAAAATATAGACACATACACTTACTTCTTTTACTGGTTCTTCTTTTACTTCTTTAAGAGGTGACAAAGGGACTTTGTTATGATGTAAGATCAAAATGTAATAAAAGTCCCAGGATTAAAGGGGCTTTTTTGGTTTAATAACAATTAGTATATCAATGAATAATACCAACCAGACAGTCAAACGAATTGCAATACAGGGAGGCTTCGGGGCCTTTCACGAAATTGCAGCAATGAACTATTTTGAGAACGAAGAAATAGAAATTGTCCCCAGGAGCACCTTTAAAGACCTTTTTAAAGCATTAAAACAGGGCCAGGTAGATTGCGGAATCACAGCCATCGAAAATTCCATTGCCGGAAGCATATTGCCCAACTACACCCTGCTGCTTGAGTCGAAAATGAAAATCATTGGGGAAATATACCTGCGTATAAAGCAAAACCTGGTGGTTTTACCGGGAGAGACAATTGAAAAGATCAGGGAAGTGTATTCGCACCCGATGGCTATTCTTCAGTGCTTTAAATTTTTCGAGGATTACCCTCATATTAAACTAATTGATAGCGAAGATACTGCCTTAAGCGCTAAAATGATTCGCGACAATAATCTCAAAGCAACCGGGGCTATCTCGAGTACCCTTGCTGCAAAAAAGTACCAGCTTCAGATACTGGCTGCGGGAATTGAAACGAACAATATGAACTATACCAGGTTTTTAATACTGCAGGCGAAAAACGGCGATAGCAGTCAACCAGAAAATGTGAACAAAGCGTCAATATCATTTGCCCTTGCACATAAAACCGGATCATTGTCAAAGGTGTTGTCTATTTTATCATATTACGGTATTAACCTTGCAAAAATTCAGTCAATGCCAATTATCGGGCAGGACTGGGATTACCGGTTTTTTGTAGATGTGGAAATAAACGATTATAATATGTACAGGCAGTCGCTTGATGCTATCAGGCCTTTCATAGACGGGCTGCATATTTTTGGTGAATATTTAAAAGGTAAAACAATTTTAGAATAATGTCATGGGAATAGATTTAAAACTCGAACCATTAGAATTCGAAGGGCTTTTGAACAAGAGACCTTTGGTACTTGCCGGCCCGTGCAGCGCCGAAAGCGAAGAGCAGGTGATGGAAACCGCTCGCCAACTAAAGCAATACGGCATAAAAATATTCAGGGCGGGCATATGGAAACCACGCACCAGGCCCAATTCTTTTGAAGGTGTTGGAAGCAAAGGTTTAACATGGCTGCGGCATGTGAAAGAGGAATTTGGGATGTACACCGCAACCGAGGTTGCCAATGTGAAGCATGTATACGATGCATTAAAGGCAGGCGTAGATATACTTTGGATAGGCGCCCGTACAACCGCGAACCCATTTGCTGTGCAGGAAATAGCCGATGCACTCAGAGGTGTTGATATTCCTGTATTGGTAAAAAATCCTGTAAACCCTGATCCCGAATTATGGATTGGCGCACTTGAGCGTTTGAATAATTCCGGTATTACCAGATTGGCTGCTATTCACAGGGGGTTCTCTATTTACGACAAATCATTTTACCGAAACCATCCACAGTGGCAGATACCTATTGAACTTAAACGCAGAATACCCCGTTTGCCCATAATTACAGACCCAAGCCATATCTGCGGTAACCGTGAGCTGCTGTTTGAAATATCACAAAAGGCAATGGACCTGAATTTCGAAGGGTTGATTATCGAAACACATATTGATCCCGACAACGCGTGGAGTGACGCACAACAGCAAATTACACCCCAGACCCTGAACGACCTGCTCAATACCCTGGTTTTAAGGTCTGAAAATGTTGAAAACGCAGTATTAATGACAACCCTTGAGGAACTCAGGGGCGAGATAGATAAATTCGATGATCAGCTGATGAAAATACTTGAATGCAGGATGTCGGTATCGAGAAAAATTGGCGAACATAAAAAGAAAAACAACGTTACCATTTTACAGACAAGCCGATGGGACGAGTTGCTGAGGAGAAGAATTGAAGAAGGCGACAGAAAAGGTTTGAGCGAGGAGTTCATAGTGAAACTATTCAGGGCTATTCACCAGGAGTCTATCAATCACCAGACCAAAGTGATGAATTCGAAGGATGTAGACCTGGACAGTAAAGTTGCATATCCAACTGAAATTTTATGATTATTGCTTTTTAAAACTTATTTTTGGCATACTTTTTTACCGTTATTAATGAAAATTATTGAAATACAAACAGATACAAAATTGTCTAAAATCCTTATCGGGGAGAAAATTGCAAACCTTAAAAGGTATCTGCCTCCGGTAAAGACAGTTGTTATAACCGATAAAACTGTTTCTGGTCATTATCATGAATATTTTAAGGGTTTTGATGTGATTGAAATCGGCGAAGGAGAGGGCAACAAAACCCTTGACACCCTGCAATATATCTTAAACCAGTTTGTTGAGCTCGAAGTTGACAGGTCTTCTTTTATCGTGGCCTTCGGCGGAGGTATTGTGTGTGATGTTGCAGGTTTTGCCGCATCGGTTTTTATGAGGGGGGTGAGTTTCGGGTTTGTGTCCACTACATTGTTGTCGCAGGTAGATGCAAGTGTTGGGGGAAAGAATGGAGTTAATTTTCAACGCTATAAAAACATGATCGGGGTTTTTAACCAGCCCGAATTTGTTATATGTGACAGCGAGGTGCTGAAAACCCTCAACAGAAAAGAGTATGTCGCAGGATTTGCAGAAATTATAAAAGCCGCGGTTATTAAAGATTATAACCTGTTTAAGTATCTCGAACGCAATTGGCAATCTGCTTTAAGTCTCAATGAACAGGTGGTTAACCATCTGGTTTATGAATCGGTAAAGATAAAATCGAAGGTTGTTGAAGCCGATGAGAAAGAAAAGGGTGAGCGCAGGTTGTTGAACTTTGGGCATACTTTTGCCCACTCGCTCGAAAAACTCACTGATCTGCTGCATGGCGAAGCTGTAAGCATCGGAATGGTTTTAGCGGCCAAGCTTTCCGAAAAACTTGGATTTTTAAGCAATAAAGAGTTTCAGCGGATTTACGCTTTGTTAAGCAATTTTGGCCTGCCTGTAGACGTTAACCTCGAAATGAACAAAGTGTTTTCGGCCATGAAACAGGATAAAAAGAGGGAAGGTGATTCGATTCACCTGGTGCTGATAGAACAAATTGGAGAAGCATTTACCTATAAAACCAAACTAACTAAAGTGGAGGAACTCATTCATGATTTGCATAGCGATATCGGATAAAAATCTTGAAAAATGCATGTCGGAACTTGAAAAAACCGATATGGCTGAAATCCGTTTAGACCTCACCCAATTCTCAATTGAGCAGATACTATCGGTTTTTTCGCTAACAAAAAAGCTTATTGCCACCTACAGACCTGTTGAAGGTCTTGAAGCAGACCGTTTGCCTAAGCTTAAAGCCGCCATTGGGGCGGGCGCCGATTACGTTGATATCGAATACGAGTCAGCTGCTGATTTTACAAAAGAAATCATTGATTTTGCCCATTTGCATAATTGCGATGTTATAATATCCTATCATAATTTCGAGTGCACGCCGGGTCTGGATGAACTGCACGCTATTATTCATGAGAGTTTCAGAATGGGTGCCGATGTGGTAAAAATTGCCACTATGGTAAAAACCAACAATGACAATGCACGCATAATTTCTCTGTACAATATTTCAGGCAGGGTCGTGGCATTTGGTATGGGCAGCCTCGGAAAGATCACCCGCATTATAGCCCCTTTTCTGGGTGCGGAATTTACTTTTGCATCAATGGATGAAGGAGAGGAAACAGCCCCGGGACAGATAAAATACTCCAGGATGAAGGCGGCTATCCAGCAAATTGAATATCTTTAAGAGAATAATCAGAATATTTACACAGGCAGCATGAACAGCTTTGGAAAAATTTTCAGGGTAACAATTTTTGGTGAATCACACGGAAACGGGATCGGAATTGTAATTGACGGCTGTCCCTCAGGATTGCCTGTTAAATTCAGCGATTTTACCGAAGATTTTAACCGGCGGCGCAGCGGAGCCAAAGGTACCACCCCACGCAAAGAATCGGATATACCCAAAATCGTGAGCGGCGTATTTAACGATTTTACTTCGGGTGCACCTATAGCTATTACTTTTGAAAACACGAACACACGTTCAAGAGATTATGCCGCCCTTCGTGATACACCACGCCCGGGTCATGCCGATTTTGTGGCAACAAAAAAATTTGGCGGATTTGAAGATTACCGCGGGGGAGGACACTTTTCCGGAAGACTCACATTGGGACTTGTTGCAGCCGGTGTAATAGCCAAAAAACTGCTAACCCCATTGAGTATAGAAGCAAAACTTATTGAAGCAGGAGGAAGTGCTGATATCGAAAAGGCCGTGGATAAAGCAATTGAAGATGGAGACTCCATCGGAGGTATCATTGAATGCAGGGTTACCAATATGCCTGTCGGACTAGGGGAACCTTTTTTCGACTCAATTGAGGCCGTGCTGTCGCATATGGTTTTTTCCATCCCTGCAATTAAAGGTATAGATTTTGGCTCGGGTTTTAATGCCGCCCGCATGAAAGGAAGCGAACATAACGATAAAATCATTTCTGTTGACGGAAAAACTTCAACCAATTATGCAGGAGGTATTAACGGGGGGATATCAAATGGCAACGACCTGGTTTTCAAGGTTGCTGTCAAACCAACTTCCAGCACACATCAGGTTCAAAAGACCATAAATATAAAAACCGGCAATATGACCCACCTGGCGATCGAAGGACGGCACGATACCTGTATTGCCCTTCGTGTTCCGGTAGTGCTTGAGGCTGCTACTGCAATTGTCATGGCAGACTTTATGCTCCAGTCTCACAAGATACCAGGGATATTCAGCCAGGGAACGTAAATTGCATACCAAAGAAAAGGTATGAAGAATGCAAGATACCCTGCATTTTTTTCCCAGGCACATTAGTTCGGGGTTTTGATTTTTTTGTCAAAGTAACGGCTACTGGCAATTATTAAGCATCTGTTCAACCGCTTTTGGTTCACCAAGCCTGGCCGATATCTTCCAGTCAGCACATGCTCCTTGTTTGTCGCCTGAGTTAAACCTTGCCATTCCCTTAAAATAATACACTTCTCCATCATTGGGTTTAAGATCAAGTGCCATGGACAAGTCTTCTATTGCATACCTGTACATTTTAGTCTGGTAATAGGCTTTTCCGCGGGCTTTGAAAAAGGCGGGGTTACTGTTGTCAACGCGGAGGTTCTTGTTAAAAGATTTCAGGGCTTCTACATAATTGCCGTTTTCATATTGAAGTTCACCACAAAAAAACACGGTGGCCAAATCATCGGGAAAATAGTTCAGGTAAAGGTTCAAATCTTTAATTGCCGATCCGTAATCTTTCATATTTTTTAAAGCTTTTGCCCTAAGAATATATAAATCAAATTCAGCCGGATCGAGGCGCAGTGCTCTGGAAAAATCAGCTTCCGATTCTTTATTTTTTCCGGCATGCAAATAGGCTATTCCCCGTTCTTTCAGGGCACCAATATCGTTCTTTAACTTCAAATATTCCGACCAGTCCATTGCAGAGGCCCTGAAATTGCCCAAAGCGCTGGCAATCTCTGCTTTATATCTGTATAATGGCGAAGGGTTCTTCGACCCGATGAGTTTAGAATCAATCAATGCAATGGCATCGAGGTATTTGCCGTCCTTAATCATAAAACGTACATCTTCTTCGAGCAGTTCTTCTTCGGTGTACCAGTTTTCCTGCCACAAACTGAACCATTCTTCCGATAACCGAAGGCGGATGAAGGCGGCATCGGTTTTAATCTTCTTACCAGGTATCCTGTATTCTGACTTGAGGTGGCTTTTAAGGTGCATTATCGCCATTGAGTCGTTGTCTGTTGATGCATAACTCTTTGCCAGCCAAAGGTCGGCATAGCCGGTTTTAATGCTGTTTGCAGTTTCAAAATTCCGTATTGCCTCCGAAATATTTTCCCTGCCATATTCCAATTCACCCTTTCTAAGATAGTAAAGAATATTACCGGGTTCTCTTGCAATAGCTGCATCGAGCATAAGGCTGGCACTATCGGTTCTTCCTTTACTGAGCATGGCAGCGGCAGACATGTAAAACTCTTTCGACCTCTGGGCAAAACCGGTTGTAAGAATAACAGTTGACAATAATAATATGAAAATGATTTTTTTCACGGTTTTTCTATTCTGGTTTTGGAATTGTTTGTGGCGCTTCGTTGGTAAAAACGTATACAAAACCGGTTAGGTTTCTGATGTAAATCCCTGTAAGTCTTGGTTCTTCTACATCGCAGAGATAATAATAGATACCTGGCGTAACTATTTTATCGCTGCTAAGGATTTTTCCATCCCATCTGAAATTGGGATCGGTATTTTTATATACCAATTGCCCCCACCTGTTAAATATTTTGAGATCAATTTTCTTTACCGCGTTATTTCTGTTGTAAGCCATAAAGTAGCTGTTGATATCATCGCTGTTGGGCGTGAAAACATTGGGTAGGTCATAAAGGTAGCATTCATCAAGGCATACAATATTTGACGGGGGACTTTGATTTTCGACCGAATCGAACGCAACTACATAATAACATCCGGCAAGTTGCAGGTTATCAGGTATTACATGAGAATAAACCGTGTCAATGGCCCGAAAAGTTGATGTAAGTGAGTCGAATGGCACATTTAACATCATGGCATAATATATCTGGTATCTTAATACATCGTCGGAACAATAGTTGTCAGGATTGGTCCATGTGAGGATATTGGTTGAACTGTCGCACAAAGCCTGAACACTAAGCACCGGGGGGCATGGGGGAGTAATGTCCTGCGGTGTGCCGCAATTGATGTGCGATACATTGCTATTGAAGAATATTAAACTGTCGAAAGGACGCCATCCTTTACTTATAACACGGTAACAGTATTCCGTTCCGTTTGCAAGCAACGAATCAATATAAAAACTGTTACTGGTTGAGCCTATCGAATCAAAGCCAAGGGTGAGGGGATTTTGTTTATAAACATTATATTGGGTATTAACCCAGGGGACTTTTTTCATGAAATTCAGTTTCAGCCTGTTATCCCCTGGTTCAATCGCGATATAGAGGCTTGATGCCACCTCGGTAGACCCTTCTCCTATCTCGAACCTGTTGCCGGGAGTATTGTTGAAAATCTTAACCGAGTAAACATAAGGATATTTAAGGGTATTGATCTGTTTATCAAAATAGGTGGTATCGGCAAGGGTACCTGTGAAAAAACTATCAATAGGCTGGGGGACGATATCTATGGACCCTGAACGGTAAATCTTTACCACATAAGGCCCCGGGGCTGCGATTGTATCTAAATCAACAGGCCTGGCCCAGGAAACAAAAATCTCACCATTCTCAGTATCGTCTTCAGTTACACTAACATTGGTAAGTGCTGGTAAACCGGGTATAAGCGAAGCACAAACCGGTTGCGGGGCAAAACTCTCTGCACCGTCTGCGAATAGTGCAGTAACAAGGTAGCAGTATTCAATTCCCTGTAATAATCCTTCAGCATCGTTTCCGTCTTCAAAGCTGGTTACATTTCTTCCAGCTACTACCGCAATTCTCTGATAACCTGTAGTGTCGGGCACGCCAAACTGGCACGAATCGTGGGTAAACTCGTAACGGCCTGCCCTGCGGTATACTGCATAACCCGTAGCTTTGGCGCAGGTACTGGCATCCCAGCTAAATGTGATATTTGTACTTGTAGAGCTCGTTGACAGGCCTGTGGGTGGTGGCGCTATTACCGTTACATAGTAATTGTCTATATCAACGAGACTTATTTCTGCATTGATATCTTCACTCTTCAGCACTAATTGATAAGGCAGCCGCCTTACATGGTTGCAGTTGGTTTTCCACCTGAAAGTTGAAGAAGAAAATCCTCTTCCTGAACTGTCAATGATAAATGTGGCCGAATCTTCGGGATGAATAAGCGGCCCGCCCGTCATTTGCTGTTTAACAAGGTCATTGTCGGCATCTGTGGTGGTAAGCGAAAACTCAATTTCATCTCCGGCTTCTACACAAAAAGTCATTGTTTCGGGATTTACCGGTGGGTTATTATCTGTTTGGTATACATCTATTTGCATATCTCTTACGATACTCCCTATTTTAATGCCTTTGCGCCACTCTTCCACGTTCATGGCTATATTGTAGGTACCTGTGTCAACAGGGGCATCCCATACAAGGTCCCCGTTTAGCGCGTTGACATAAAGCGTATCGCTGCTTGCAGGAAATTCATAATTTGCAATAGGCGCACCGTTTTGTTCGGTACAAATGGTGAGTTTATAAGACAGGCTGTCACCATCCAGATCATATGCAGAAGGGTTATGGATAAAAATATGGCCTAAGGCTGCACGGTCTTTTGGCGGGTTAAGCAATACCGGCGAATTGTTGTTGCCTATGAACGAATTGATAATAAAGGTAGTTTTGAGAGAAAATACAACATTTACAGAATTGGGAATATTCTGCACACCCAGGTTGCGGTTGGGGTCCTGCATCAGAATTTCGTAAATTCCCGGGCCGGGGAAGGTATGTGTGGCTTTGTAGACATTCATCTGATAAAAATCCGGAAGCTTTACCGGTGCAATATATAACTTTGCCACAGAAGATGTATTGTCTCCCCATTCAATGGTAAGTTCGCTGCGGTTGGCAGGTGAAAGTGAATAGGTATAGGTGGTGATTGTAAATTCGTATGTAAGCCCTGAAATATGACGGTACGTAATCTCCCCGGCACGGTTGTGTGTGGCTGAAACCAGTGAAACATCCGAAATAAAGATAACCAGACAGATCAATATTTTCTTCATGGGTACAAAATTAGTGATTTATTGGTTCTGAACCTTGCCATTTTTAATGGTACCCATATCAATCTCTGTTTCATGGTTCGTGAGGTCGAATTGAAAACCTGCCTGGTACTCATCTGCCGAAAAAACCGTAAGGTTGGTCTGATCCGGAAAAAAATCAATTAACAGCCGGTTGATTACTTTAATCTTTTTTATCTCGTTATCTGTAAGGTTTATCTCGCAGAATATCCAGGCAGACTGATCATGATACTTAATTTCACCACACTCGGGTACTTGTTTAATGCCGTCAACCTCTATGCCAAAACCTGCGCTTATATACATTAAAACCAGTTTTTTCTCTTCCTCCGATACACTGTCTGTCAGGGCAATTTCCTTTTCATAAAGATGCATTAGGGCATATTCAAAATCATCGGCAAAAATGCGGATGGAATACTCAATTTTCTGTTCTGATTTTTTTAGTTCGATATTGGTAACCGAAACATGTACAGGATGATATGCGAAACTTACATTCATAAAAGATGCAAGAGCCGCAGTGAGCACGAATTTCATAGTATATGCTTTTAAATAATCTTTCTGGCAAAGCTAAAAGATATATCAATTTCTTGGGATATTCTTCTCAAAGAATATTTTGCCATATGCTATTATTAAGTCAATAATGTATAGTAATATTGTATTTTAGTTAATAAACTTCTAATAATTGAAGATTTAAAAATGAAGATTCTGGTTACCGGGAGCGCCGGTTTTATTGGTTATCATCTGGTCAACAAGCTGGTTTCGGAAGGACATGAAGTGACAGGGCTTGACAGTATTAACGACTATTATGATGTAAACCTTAAGTATGCCAGGCTTGCAGATGCCGGTATTTCAAAAGACGACATAACTTATAACAGTTTTGTTGCCAGTAAAAAAAGCAATGCCTACAGGTTCATACAATTGAAACTCGAAGATGAGAAAAATATAAGCCGTTTATTCAAATCTGAGAAATTTGACAGGGTTTGTAACCTTGCAGCCCAGGCAGGGGTGAGGTATAGCCTGAAAAATCCCATGGCATATGTTAACAGTAATATTGTGGGATTTTTAAATATTCTCGAAGGGTGCAGGCACAGCCAGGTACCACACCTGGTTTATGCAAGCAGTTCAAGCGTTTACGGCATGAATGAAAAGATGCCCTTTTCTGTAAGCGACAATGTTGACCACCCTGTAAGCCTTTATGCTGCCAGTAAAAAGAGCAACGAATTGATGGCGCATACTTACAGCAACCTGTTTGAGCTTGCCACCACAGGACTGCGGTTTTTCACTGTATATGGACCCTGGGGAAGGCCTGATATGGCATTGTTCATTTTCACCAAAGCCATCTTAGAGAACAGGCCGATAGAAGTTTACAATAACGGCCAAATGGAAAGGGACTTTACTTACATTGATGATATTGTAGAAGGGGTATACAGGATAATTCTTTCTCATCCCAAGGGGAATAGCAGCTGGAACGGTATGCAACCCGACCCGTCATGTTCGCGGGTGCCTTACAGGCTTTACAATATTGGCAACAACAACCCTGTAAAACTCATGGATTTTATTGAAGCAATTGAAAACGCCACCGGCAGTAAAGCCAAAAAAATAATGATGCCAATACAGCCCGGAGATGTGGCAAAAACCTGGGCCGATGTGGAAGCCCTGATACAGGATTTTGATTATAAACCAGGCACTTCGGTAAACAAAGGTATCTACAGGTTTGTTGAATGGTACAGGGGGTATTTT
>JAWOHT010000053.1:0-6553 GCA_046485045.1 Bacteroidales bacterium | reverse complement strand
GAGTTTGATACCTGGGTAGACTATTTTAACAGTAAAAACATGCGGGTTGAAATAATGACGGCCGACGGACACGATAAAATGGTAGCCTACTCCCAGGGCATCACGCACTATATCGGACGTGTACTGGCCGACCTTAAACTTGAAACCACCAGCATAAACACTTTAGGGTATAAAAAACTGCTTGAAATCATCGAGCAAACCTGTAACGACTCATGGCAACTGTTCTGCGACCTGCAGAAATATAACCCGTATACCAAAAAGATGAGGAAAGATTTGCATGATTCGATTGAGAAGATATACTTAATTTTGAATAAGCAATAAACCAATTTATTTTAGGGCATTTCTAATAACCCGTTAAAACGAAGCCATCATTACGAGCGTAGCGAAGTAATCTCAACAAATACGCACAGTTTAACAGATCGCCGCACTGCGTTCGCGATGACGGAACGGGTTTTTAGAGATGCCCTTTATTCTTATTTATACCTGTTTAAATACTCTATCAGGTCTTCATCGCCCCGCATATATTAATTACCTGCCCGCTGACATACGACGACAGGTCTGATGCAAGAAACAGCGCTACGTTCGCAACTTCCTCAGGAGTCCCCCCCCGCTTAAGCGGTATATGGCTTTCCCATTGTTTACGAACATCATCGGGTAACTGGTTTGTCATTTCAGTAATAATAAAACCGGGAGCCAGGGCATTGCACCTGATGTTTCTGATGCCAAACTCCTGTGCAATAGATTTGGTAAAACCAATGATACCGGCTTTAGAAGCCGAATAATTGGCCTGGTTGGCATTGCCGCCAACACCTACCACCGAACTCAGGTTCACGATACTCCCTTTACCAAGCTTCCACATTACAGGCTGAACTGCTTTTGTGAAATTGAACACCGACTTCAGGTTTACATTTATCACCATATCCCACTGCTCTTCGGTCATTCTTTTCAATGCAGTATCTTTGGTAATACCGGCATTGTTAACAAGTATATCAATGCGTCCGAATTCCTCAGCTATATTGTTTACGACATTGTTTGTGTCGTTAAAATCGGCTGCATTTGAGGCATATGCTTTGCATTTTACGCCCAGTGCATTGATCGTTTTTTCCACTTCTTTGGCATCTTCATTAATTACCAGGTCGGTAAATGCGATATTTGCCCCTTCTTCGGCAAACCTGATGGCGATGGCACGGCCTATTCCCCTAGCTGCACCGGTGATAAGAGCGGTTTTTCCTTCGAGTAATTTCATAATTTATTGTTTGATTTGGTAATGTATTATTCTGATTATTGATTTGTAATTTGGTTTGTTAGTTTACAGTTTGCTGGTCTTAGCTCTTTTTCAAAACTTCCTCTATTTTTTTTCCAAGGCCGGCAGGCGATTCAACGACATGTATCCCGCATTCGGCCATAATTTTCATCTTGGCAGCTGCTGTATCATCTTTTCCACCGATAATGGCGCCTGCATGTCCCATTCTGCGGCCTTTAGGGGCAGTTCTTCCGGCAATGAAACCCACTACCGGCTTTGTGCCGTTCTCTTTAATCCACTGTGCTGCCTCTGTTTCCATGCCGCCCCCGATCTCACCAATCATAATAATTCCTTCGGTCTGGGTATCATTCATCAGTAATTTTACAATATCCAGCATAGATGAACCAATAACCGGGTCTCCACCTATGCCTATGCAGGTTGATTGACCAAGTCCGGCTTTGGTAACCTGGTCTACCGCTTCATAGGTTAATGTCCCCGACCGGGAAACAATTCCCACGCATCCTTTCTGGTGAATGAAACCCGGCATGATGCCTACTTTTGCCTCTCCGGGGGTTATAACACCGGGACAATTGGGGCCTATCAGCCGGCTGTTTTTGTCGCTTAGATACGCTTTTACCCTCACCATATCAAGTGTGGGGATTCCCTCGGTTATGCATACAATTACACCAATACCTGCTTCGGCTGCTTCCATTATAGCATCGGCAGCAAATGCAGGAGGTACAAAGATAACCGTTGTATCTGCGCCTGTCTTTTGGACGGCTTCATACACTGTATTGAATACAGGCCTGTCAAGATGTTTCTGCCCGCCTTTACCCGGGGTAACGCCGCCAGCCACATTGGTTCCGTACTCAATCATCTGTGCTGCATGAAATGTACCTTCGCTGCCGGTAAATCCCTGCACAATCACCTTCGATTTGCTGTTGACAAGTATGCTCATATGTTCAGTTAAAAACGGTCAAAAGTATAATTTTTTGTTCAGTAAGTAAAAAAAATATAAGCAGTTTTTCATTAAATAACTGATATATAACATACATTTGTATTGCAATAACAATAATTCCAACGCAACTATCCTTTAGGTTTTTTCATCTTGTATCTGTAAACCAAATTCAATTTAAAATGAAAAAACACATTACTATCATTATCCTGACCGTAATATCATTATCGGTATATGCCAAACAAATCTCCGACTCTGTTTGCTCCTGCGGTTTTAAGTATAGCATAAGCGATTCTTTAACCATATTCGGTTACAATGCTTATAAAATTTTCATAAATAGCGATTGCAGAAACGATTCGGTCTTTCATAAATGGACTGTATCAAATGGCCTTGAGTCTGATGAAAGAGACCCGACTTTTGTTATACCTGCCTCAGATTCTGTGGTGGAAATATGCCATAAACTGGTAACCAAAACCGGAATAGTATGTGAACATTGTGAGTTAATTTATCATTTGCCGAATATTCCTCCGGACTGTATTGCAGATTTTGGTTTTTACAGAGATTCCTCAGCAATTTCCAAAGGTATTGATGTTTATGGTTTTTATGACCTCTCTTCCGGAAACAATATCACCTCATGGAAATGGTCATTTGGTGACGGAAAAACATCTGCCCTGCAAAACCCTGTACATGAATACAATGATTCGGGATTTTTCCGCATTAACCTTCAGGTTGAGACCGAAAGCGGCTGCATAGCCGAAAAATCAAAATACCTGATCGTAAGGACTATTGACAATTGCCAACTGAATATCGGTTACAATATGCTTAAGTCTGAACCCCCTCAATACCAATTTTTCTGCGATGTTTACGACCCGCGTCAGATAATGAGTTTCAGGCCACCCGATACCGACTCGGCCTGGTATGATGCACTTAGGTATTACTGGAATCTGGGTGATGGAAATACTTCGGTGGAACCCTTTGTTAACCATACCTATTATACGTCGGGTAAATACAATGTTACACTGCGAATTGAATATGCCGACGGCGTCACCTGTTCTGCATCAATTATTAATTTTTTTATAGGAATGGACAATATACAGCGCTGCGATTTTTCCGGTACATTTTACAGAAATTTTAAGGGCTATGGTATTGATGTCATCAAGACAGAATGGGGTAATACTATTCATGTACAGCAAATGATCCCGAAAATCTACCTGCCCGACAGCGCCCGGATATGGTATAGTATAAAGACATACGGTGACACCCTTTATATCGGTGATGAAATTTTCACTTCGGTAATTATTGATTGTATTGAATTGCAGCATGATTGTGAGCACACCGGGACTGTTAAGGATTATACAGGCCTTGACGGATGTGGCTTTCTTATAGAACTTGACAATGGCACCCGGCTGGAACCCATATTGACTGATACAACCTTTATTTTCAGGGACAAGCAACGTGTTAAAGTCTCTTATGTTGAAAGACATGACCTGGCCAGCATCTGTATGGCAGGCACCATTGCTGAAATTACCTGCATTAAGGAGGTCGAACCCGATACCATGATTATTCCTCCCTATTGCGAACAGGTGGTTCTGAATACCTCGTTTGCCCTTGGCGACGGGTATTGTAGCGGAAACGCCAGTGTTGAGGTAATTACACCCTGCAGCGCCTGGATACATTATCAAAGAATAAGAAACACCAATTACAAAATTTTATGGTCTACGGGAGAAACTACCCCCACTGTTACAGGGTTATGCCCCGGCACGCTTTATTTTGTAAACGTCACCAATCCGGTTACAGGTCAGACCTATACATCAGCCTTCACTATATTTATGTTGCAAAATCTCTTCCCGGCATGGACTTTTACCAAATATGAAAACACCTACCGGTTCAATATCCCGGTACATGCAGATTATCACGTAAGCTGGAAATTTAATGACGGGGTAAGCCTGAAGGGAAATTCGGTTTCTTATAAGTTCAATTCCGGTGGAAACCACCAGGTGTTGCTTGAAGTAAAAGACAGCCAGGACAACCTGGTTTATTCCGAGACCATTATGCTGGAAGTGCCTGCCAACATTGTCGAAGCTAATGATGAGGGTATAGATGTATTTCCAAATCCAGTTTCAGATTTTCTGTATCTCAGGTTACCGGTACACAATTCTTCATCGGGCAGTTTCAGAATATACAATTATGAAGGAAAACTCATAACCGAACAACCTGATTTTCAGTCAGAAAATGGTTATATCAGCCTGAATGTTTCATCTCTTAAAGAAGGTTTTTATATTCTTGTTTTCTCTTACAATGAAAATCAAATGAGTGTTAGATTTATGAAGAAGTGAGACGTATAGACTACACCCCCATTAAAAAAGAGCCAGTCCCGTCAGGAATGACGGGAGGGCTGGGGGGTTGTTCTTCCAATAAAAAAAACAGTAGGATCATATGTTGGTCTGAATTCCTTTATATCTGCCAATAGCTTTGTTGAGGAATTGATATTTCCGGGAATTACTTTACCTTCAAGGCACAACCCCCTGCCCCCCTTTGTTAAGGGGGAATGCGTGCGTGTGCATGAGAGGCAGGAGGGAAAAAATGAAGGTTTATTAAATGAAGAGACTGACGGTGGCTTCATTTCACTAACCCTTACTTCTCAGGTGAAGAAATACAGTTACTGAAAAGAATTATAAGGCTAATTTCAGACATATGCATTATCAATTCATGTATCTACTCCCCCTTAAAAAAGGGGGCTGGGGGGTTGTTCTTCCAATAAAAAAAGCATGGGGAATTGTTATTTCCGGGAATTATTATACTTTCAAGGCACAACCCCCTGCCTCCCTTTGTTTAGGGGGAATACGTGCGTTTTAACAAGAAATAATTAAGTTTAATTTGGGCATTATCAAAAGTCAAATGCTTTTTTAAGATTTAGTGAAAAAAATAATATACCGTTTATAATGCGAATAATCAGCCTTGACTTGAACCCTATTAAAAACATTAAGGTTCATGAAAAATAAAAGTGTGCTTTGTAAATACTGAAAAAAGGCTGAGTAAAAGTCTTTTGATCCCCAACAAGGGGCAGATTTAACTATTTGGCAGACAGCAAGTCCCCTCAGAGGGGATTTAGGGGTCATTTCATGGAAGTCACTTTATACAAAGTCTCTTCATTTTGATCAAGTATAAAAGCGATTTTTTTATTCTGTTTTTCTGTTTAATGTTTTGAAAGGAATGGACGAAAGTTTTGTCCATGATGAACTGCCCGGGGACAATTTATAGACCATATCATCAATAAAGAAATAAAACGAATCATTGTATAAAAAGAGATTACTTGTTGATTGAAGAACATATTCAATTTCATTCCAATTCTCAATATTTTCATCAGAATCCCACATAACAGAAAAATCTTCCCCAAGCTTGACTGGTGTATTATCAGCTATTTTATAAAAAGCGTAATAATTGCCTGTAATTTCATAATTACCGTTATATGCATTAAAGTTGTTATGAAAGTAAATGGTACCGTTTAGATAATAAAAGCGGTCAGGAAGGTATCCATCCAGGTACAATTCTCCAGTATAATTTGATGTTGAATCCAAAAGATTAAATATCAAGATGTTAAAAGATCGTTCAAAAGGATTTTCCGAGATATGATCAATAATTTCATATCGAAAAATATTCATAAATCTGCCTTTGTCCACTGGTATTGTTGCAAGGTAAAACTTATTGTGAGCCGTATCATCCACAAAAACAGCAGACAATTGCCATTCGGTCTGATTGATCAGCTTGTAAAAATAGATACTGTCATTATTTGTATAGGAAAATGAAGCGAGATTGGTTTTATATATTTGGTTGTCGTAAGTATTTAAATAGTATCTGTAAGGTTTATGGCTATAATAATAGGAGTAATGATAATTTGAGTAATAATAATATTGTGAACCTCCTGAGTTAGAATACCATTTATGATTTACCTTATCATAATAAAAAAAATCTCCATTACCGGTAATTATTAGGAGGGAATCTCTGCTATAAGAAAAAGCTGAGGCAACATTCGCTGTTACCGAACGAGAAGCCGGTGGCAAGCCGCTATCATCTGCCGCTGCAGACCACCCTTCAGAAACAAAATCGAAATAATACACAGTGGTTTTTAAAAAGTGCCGTGTATCAAGCACATACACACCTTTTTGCTCATAATCTGCAAAATGTATCAACTTGTAACCAATTGTTTCGGAGTAAATATTTGGGTCTTCTTTGGCACAAGTTACTAACAAAATGATCAAAATCAGAAATTTACAAAAATATGAAAAGGAAAATGAACTATTCTTTTGAAACAAAAAATTCTTCATCAAAGTGTCATTTTATTATGTAATCTAAAC
>JAWOHT010000149.1:0-3978 GCA_046485045.1 Bacteroidales bacterium | reverse complement strand
TTTTAGCGCATTTTCTCTAAAACAGAGTTACATCCCTATATCACTTTTTAAGTCAGAAACCAGAGTAAATATTATTCGTTTCAGGAAGGTTACATTTTTAGTCGGACAGTAGTGATTATTTTTAATTATTATTTTTAATTATTATTTTTAATTATTATTAACCCATAAAAATTTAAAAACATGGAATCTATGAAAAAATTTGAAACACTAACTAAAAAAGAATTAATAAATATTAAAGGTGGGGCTGAGAATAAAGCTCCTTCAAAAAAAGTATCTGTAGTATTAATAAACAAAAAATAGTAATTAATAAAGCCGCGACTATAGCGGCTTTATTATTATATAAATAGCTTTAAAAGAGAAGAAATCTTTATTTATGCACTTAATTCGCTTAAGAAATTCTACATATTCATTCAAGAGCAACCCTTTGGATTGCATCTGGTTTTTAAAATTAATTCTTCTGGCTGCGGAAACCAAAAGTTAATTATTTTTTATTATAGTTTTGTAGTTCAATAAATATTTTTTACCTATAAGTAACCAGAGGCTGTAAACTTATTTATTCGGTTTCCTTTTGCAAAACAAGGATCAGTTTTTTAACATCATAGCCCTTGTCTTTCGCATTCCCGACAAGCCTCAAATATGTTTCCTGATTCATTTCAGGAGTGCGTGAAAGAATCCACAAGTAGTTTTCGGAAGAACTGCCAACAAGGGCGTACTGATAGTCTGAGCTGTCAAGCTCAAGAATATAATAGTCTGCATAAAAGAAGAGAAAAAACGACACTTTAAGCTTACCTGGCTCTTCAGGATCGGGTATCTTAGCTTTGCCTTTGGCTATTTTCAGTTTCCCGTCAAGGGTTTTGTCATAACCCTGGTTTAAGACTTCAATTCTGCCATTGTCCAGAAGTTTGTATGTAGCCGTGACCCCAACCAGGTCTTTCTCAAAAGAATGGGGGAAGCGGGCAATTTCATACCATTTGCCGATGAATTTATCAATATCAACATTTTTTACCACTGAGCTGTCAATAGTTTTGCCATTTTTCATTCCGCTGCAGCAGGCTAAAAAAAAGAAACAACAAAAACAGAGCGTTATTTTCATAGGTTAACGGTTAAGTTTAGCTAAAGTTAGCTAAAAATAACTTGAACCATCCCAGCAATGGGTACAAATTTTCTCTTTGGGCAATCCGATGGCTGTAACAAGGTCTTCTAAACGCTGATAATTTAGCGATGTTAGTCCCATACTTTTTCTTATCTGGTCAACCATAGTTTTGTATTTGTCATTACCGTCGTCTGAATATTCAGCCATAGCTGTAACTTCTTTTCCTTCGAGTTGCATTACAGCCTTGCGCGAAGCCAGGTCGAGCGGTGAACCGGAGCGGCTGAAGTTAAGGAATTCGCATGGGTAAGTAAGCGGCGGGCAGGCTATACGCATGTGTACCTCTTTGATACCTGCTGTGTAAAGGTCTCGCACATTATCTTTAAGTTGGGTGCCCCTGACAATTGAATCGTCGAGAAAAATGCCCCGCTTGCCATTAATCAGCGCCGTATTGGGTATTAGTTTCATTTTGGCCACCAGGTCGCGCATCTGCTGGCTTTGAGGCATAAAACTGCGTGGCCATGTAGGTGTATATTTTGAATAAGGCCGTTTGAGCGGTATTTTTCTTTCGTTACTGTACCCCAAAGCATGCCCCATACCCGAATCGGGGATACCCGCTACAAAATCGGCTTCGGTATTATCTTTCCGGGCTAATGCAGCGCCGCAGTTGTAGCGGCATTCATCAACATTAATGCCTTCATAAAATGAGGGTGGGTAACCAAAATAAACCCAGAGAAAAGCGCATATCTGCATTTTATCGTTGGGCTTTCGCATCTGCTCGTAACCATCGGCGGTGATTTTTACAATCTCTCCGGGCCCGAGATACTTCTCCACTTCAAAATTGAGGTTCGAAAACGAGCATGTTTCAAAAGAAGCGGCATATGCGCCCTCCTTTTTTCCAATGATAACGGGTGTCCTTCCCAGCTTATCGCGGGCCGCGATAAGACTATCCCCGGTGAGTATCAGCATCGAACACGATCCCTTTACCTGGTTATAAACATTTTCAATTCCTGAAACCAAATCTTCGCCTTCGGCAATGAGCATGGCTACAAGCTCGGTAGGATTTACCCCTCCCTGGCTGGTTTCCGAAAATACTTTCCGTTGATTTAAAAACCGTTTCTCAAGCTCGTCTATATTAACGATTTTACTTACTGTTACAACAGCATATTTGCCAATATGCGACGCAACAAGAATTGGTTGTGCTTCGGTATCGCTAATAACACCAATCCCAATGCTGCCTTTAAAGCCTGCAATATCGTTTTCGAACTTGTTTCTGAAATAACCGTCTTCAAGGCTGTGTATTGCCCTTTGAAAACCTGTTTCCGGAGAATAAAAAGCAAGTCCGCCGCGCTTGGTTCCCAGATGCGAATGATAATCTGTGCCATAAAAAACATCTGCCACACAATCGGCCTTGGAAACGGAACCGAAAAATCCACCCATATTAATCCCGATTTTAGAAATTAGCCGGCAAGGTAAATAAATATTTAACACTGGAAATGATGAAAAGGAAAAAAAACAATAAAACGATATCATCAGTGCACATCATCCACGTTCAAAACAATCCGTTTACCGATAATTTAATTCCGTTAACCGAAAACCATATTGACAGTATAACATTGATTCTTACCTTTGTTTCAGCATATAAATTAAATATGAAAACAATGAACTGGAGCATAATAATCGGAATACTCTTGGTGCTGATTGGCCTGAGTCTCATCATGAAGGTTGTATTTAACATTGACTTTCCGGTGGTTAGAGTCGTGATTGCCCTCTTTTTTATATACCTGGGCATAAAGCTGTTTATTGGAAAAGATTTCAATATCTTTCCAAAGGGTTCAACCGATAATGCAGTATTTTTTGGCCAGAGGACCATTACCACGATAGATGACGGTATGGAGTACAACATTATTTTCAGCAGGGGCATTGTAGACCTGAGAAATTTCAGTCCGAAGGAAAATGAAGAAGTTCACATAAAACTTAACACGGTATTTGGCAGCAGCGAAGTTATTTATAACGACACCATACCTGTAAGCATAAAGTCTACTGCTGCATTTGCCGGTACAAAATTGCCAGATGGCAATACCACATCGTTCGGATCTTTTGAATACAATCCCGACAGGAAACCTTTGATATATATTGAGTCTGCCACTGTTTTCGGACAGACGATCTTCAGAAAAAAACATTAACCCGAATTATTCATCTGTTATCATTCAATTCGTTGCTGCGATTAAGCAACACATAAGTTGCCCGGAATAATAATTGATCAGCAACCCAACGCCATAAGGTGCAATGCTATTGTTTTACCAGCACTAATTGTGCCTTATCTGCCCTGGCAATCTGTTTGTAATAATCAATCATATTGTTGTATTCGGCTTTTGGGAAAATACCCTTATTGGTTTCACTCTTTCTGATATAAAGTATGCCATCGCCGCTTTCAATAACCCTTGATGAGCATGAACCAAATACAGATTCAACAATAAAGTCATCGGGTTTGTACTCTATTCTGTAACCCTCCGGCAACATGTACTTTATGGTGTCTATCCTTACATAACCGCGCCTGATGTAAATATCTGTCTTTCGGTCATTCAGTTTTCGCGGAACATAACCGTCCCTGTCCATCATTTTAAGCGGGACAAAAAGACGGTTGCCTGTTTTTGTAGCATAAGCGGGTAGTTCTATATTCTGGTTGATAATGGCTGTTGGAAACCGGTCGCCATATTGATTTGAAGAAAAGCTTATAATCTTGAAATTGGGTATTTCAATGTTATCGTAAAGCCATCTTTTTTGCTGGTCGTTGCTTTCAATCAAAAATTCCTGTGCATCATCATAAAAGATCGATTTATAAACCAGTTTCTGTTCTGCATTGGCATAACCTTCCGTATCAATAT
>JAWOHT010000145.1:0-9564 GCA_046485045.1 Bacteroidales bacterium | reverse complement strand
TGATTGTATAGGATCAATCGTATTAAAACTGAAATAAAAGTCTCACGCCAGTGTGCCACCCATGTTCAAATTATATCCGTTATAAATGGCACAACCTCCTCTAAGGTCTGGTTGTAAAAATTGATTAACAATAGTTACAGGAAAGATATATGTATTATTATTTTCGGATTTTTCCTGAATGTAATTATTGTTATCGGCAACGACAATAATAAAATATTGGCCAAAAGTCGGGAAATAAGGTATATTAACACTCCTGTTTACATAGGTGAAATTATTCGGGCCAATGTAAGAAAAGTAGTTTTGGGAAATCAGTATATCATTCTGGTCAAAAACGGTGTCTGTTGAGATATAATAACCTATATTTCCAGAAGGAGATTCAATATTTCCATAATTTCTCAGGCAAAATGAAATATATGCGTCATTATACATCTGAAAACTATTTGAATTTATTGTGGCATCGGTAATTGTCAGGTCAATGTAACTTTCAGTAACGGAAATGAAAATTCTTTTACTATTGTTCAGTTCATTTGTCTCTTTTATCTCATTCAGCATATCAGCCACTGCAAACAGATAATAGTTATCGTTTTTAATAGTAGAAGGGATAGTAATATAAGCATTATTATTATCATAACTTCCTGCACCAATTGAGTAGTTTGAATAATTTCCGAGGTAGGTATCTTCCAAAGGATTCAGGACAGTATCTTTGGAAAGATAGAACCTTGTCGTGGTATAGGTACACCTTGTTAATCCGTTGTTTCTTATAGTATAGTTAATATAGCAATAGGACCCCGCCGGCATGCTGTTGTTATTTACACCTAGTGCAGTAATTTCAAGGTCAATGTTTTGTTCTATTATTTTGAATGACTTGTAAACAACATTATTAGACTCATCTGATTCATTTACTGCATTTTGGTAGTCTGCTGCCACAAGAATAAAATATTGCCCGGTGTCATAACCAGATGGTATATTGGCATTATAAGACTCATAACTATAGTCATTGCTGCTAAGAGAGTAAGTATATTTATAACCAAGTAAAAGGTCGCTGTTATCAAGAATCGTATCAGGTGACAGATAAAAGCCTGTATAAGATGAAGTCGCAGTTGAGTTGCCTTTATTTCGTATTCTGCATGTGATATATAGCTGTTCACCCTGTGTGACAGTTGAATTTGTAAGGGATAAATTTTCAACTGTTAGGTCAACAAAAGGTGGATAAATAGTGAAATCTATGAATGAAATATTATTATCTTCCGATTTTTCGGGTATCTCGTTAAGGTAATCAATCACCAGGAATAAACGGTAACTGCCGGTGGACAAATCATCTGGCAATTGAATATAGCTGGCAGAAATTGGTATGCTTCTTTGCTTTGGCAGTGGTGAAACCGAAGTGTTATGGATAAGAATATCGTCTTCAGCATTGAATATGGTATCAGCAGAAAGATAATAACCGACACTGGTAGCAAAGCTTTGAGTGAGACCGTCATTATACACTTTATAGTTCATACCGAAATAACTGCCTGCAATAAAAACAGGGTTTACTATCTTTATATCATCTATTCTGTAATCAATATCGGGGTTCATTATGCCGATTATTTCATTTCTTAAGTTGTTTTCCTCATTTAATTCCTGAATTTCATTTAAATTATCGGCTATTACCTGAAGAAAATAAACACCTTCTTCTACGGTATCGGGAATAGATATATAGGATGAGTAATAATTGTAATTATCTGAGTTTATTGAACCTATATTGCAGGTGCCAATCTGTATGGATATAGTATCAGAATTATGATAGGACAAAAGATATATTCCGGCCTGCGAAGATGGAGAAGTTGAAGATCCGGAATTTTGGACAGAAAAACTGATCTCCTGCTGATTACCTTTAAGTAAAATAGATGACAGGTTTAAATAACCAATTGACAGATCAATAGTAGGATCAGTTATTTTTATTGGGGTAAAAGCAATATTATTTTGTTCATTGTCTTCAGAAACGATGTTGTAGTCATCTACTTTTCCGATAATATAATAATCACCTTTTGCAAGTGTTGCCGGAAGATTGAAATATTTATTGATTGTATAGATAGTTCCAGTGTTAAGGTTATATATTTGATGTTCATACAGTCTTTTGTCCAGGTCTTCAATATCAAGAATGGTATCTTCAGAGAGGTAGTAGGCGATCGTTACATCAGTTACAGAGGATCCTGTATTTGTCACCTGGCCATTTATATGTAACCGGCTTCCGGCAGACAAAACGCTATTTTCAAGAAACATACCGGAGATAGCCAATTCCGGAGATATATTCTCCGGTGTTACCGAATTGTCGAGAGAAATTTCAAGATATTTGTAGTTGTTGGTTTCATTGGTTTCCATTATTGAGTTGTCTGCATCAACGTATATTAGCAGATAATAATTGCCTTCTGAAAAACCATTGGGAATGGACATAACATAATATTGATCGCGTGATTCACCAGGCGCCATCCTGGAAAGATAGTTGCCAGAAATATAAGTATCGCTTGAATCTTTAATCGTATCCGTTGATATATAGCAATTAACATACGTGTAATTTAAAATTTGATTGCTGTTGTTTCTAACCGTTGATCTTACCAGAAATGGAGAACCCGGTCTAACAGTATTGACAGGCAATTCAGCCGATACAACCTCCAGATCGAATAACATTTCTCCCACTTCTACTTTGGTAATAAAAATATTATTTGCAGTATCTATTTGGTCAACAGCATGTTTCTGATCTGCAATGCCGATTAAATAGTACGTTCCTGCTGTTAAAGTATCATAAAGGAACAACTCCAAAGTCTGGCTTGTCTCATAGTAAGCAGGTAAGGAATAATGATAACTACGGCCAAGAAATATATCATCATTGATTGTTGGTAAGGAATCGTTTGGAATATTTAACATTGAATCTTCAGACAGATAATAATTAGTATAAAAGCTGCTTATTTCCATTGGCCCCAGGTTCTTATGAACACTGGTAATAGTAAAGCCATAGTTATAGGACATAACCGCACTGCCGGTTTCAATGCTGGTTAGTTCAATATCGGCATAATAATCTGTCAACATTATCGGGGTAAAATATATATTGTTATCCTCATTGGTTTCTTCAATGCTATCTGTGGCATCTGTTTTTATTATCAGATAGTAAAGGCCGTTATTTACTCCTTCCAGATTCTTAAAATCAAAGTACACTGTTTTGTAACTATAATTATTATAATTAACAACATTCATATTATCAGTAAAAATACAAATGTCTGATTCATCAAGTTTATAATCATCTGACAGGTAAAATGCTGTCTTAACGTTACTTACATTATAATTGCCATTGTTTCTTAAAACATATTGGGCTGAATTGGTAATGTTTCTGTAAAGTATTGTGTTTACGAGATTTAAATCATAAATCTTTAGGTCGGCATACCTGGGAGTAACTTTTACAGGCAGATAGACCTGGTTATTATTTTCGTTTGTTTCTTTAAAGCGGTTGTAATAATCGGTAAAGAGAATCAGATAGTAAGTTCCTGTGTCAAGACTTTCAGGCAAATAAAATGCAAATGAATTATTAATATAGCCATTTGGGTAAACATTTCTTGAAAATCTTTGAGAAAGAAGGGTATCTGTTGCATCCAGCAAGGTATCTGTGGAAAGGAATACTGCTGTATAGATAGTGTCAATATAAGTTTGTCCAATATAAGAAATATCACTGGTTACTCTGATTCTGCCGCCAGCCGTTGTCGGGTTGCCTTCATATATGTATGCACTTATGAAGGAGAAATCTTTAGGATCTTCCTGAATAAGAATAGGCAGACCGTAAATATTGTCATTTTCATTTGTTTCTGTAATAAGATCATCATTGTCAATCTTAACAATGATATAGTGCTCTCCCAGTAGCGCTTCTGAAGGGATTTGCAGCTCATAATAAAATGCATAACTATAGTTCGGTGCAAAGTACTGCATGTTATATAAATCCAGCAATTGATCACCGGCATCCAGCTGGTTATCTGCAGAGAGGTAAAATCCAATAATTGTGTTTTTAACAATAATTTCAGAATAATTATAGGCATACACATTCAAATAGACAGGTGAACCCGGCGCAAAGAAATTCTGGGTAACTAATACATTGCTTATGCCTAAATTGGTCTGTACAGTATCTGTGGTGCATGTTATTGTAGCAATAAAACCTGTTGCATTGCCTGTAGAATTTGTGGATAGATTTATGGTTAAAGACCCATCTTCGGCATTAGAGCTAACAAGACTGTCGGTAAGGTAAGTATAACTCCCGATTGATAAAATCTCCGGATATGTGTAATTGTAAATATTTAGCGTATCGCCGTCCTGATTTAAATCGAAATGCTCAAAAAACAATTCTATTTTTGAACCTGTTTTAGAAGGGATTAGCGAAATAATGCCGTTGGCATTATCTGAATAATTACCTGCCAGGCCCCCGTCATCATATATTGTCCCGCTGCAGGTTGTATAGGCTGTATCGCCCGTTACAGGCATCAGATAGGTCTGGGCATTTAGAAAAGCATGATGAAAAATGCCAATAACTGTTAATACAAAAAAAGTGTTTAATTGTTTCATGGTGCGGAAAATGAAATAGTTAATAATGTAGGAATAGATTAAATGTATTATTCAATTTTCAAATATATAAATTGAAAATTGAATACCGAAATATTAACCGGTAAAAAATAGGTTACTTTTAATGCTGAAGATCGATTTTTTTGATTAAATGTTGGTTTTTTATCATAAACATTTAATTCTGAACAACGAAAACAGGTGTCTCAACGTGATAAATGAATTAGTTTATTCACTAAATACGCTTAGTTCATCCAATGTCTTTGAAATTTTATCCTTCCAGTATTTCAGTGCTTCGCTGTCTGTGCCCATTTTTGTCTGTTTTCTTAATTCGTTGAATTCATTGGTCAAATTGGTCATGGCATTATTGTATTTCTGCTGGAAGAGCGGGTCCGGGTCGGTGGGGAACTTTGTTTCCGAAAAATCTTTTCTCAGCTTTCTGGCATGCAGTTCATAGAGGTCAAACATAAGTCCGAACCAGGTGAGCGCAAGTTCATTTTTTGCTTTTGGGCTGACCCACGATTTTGAACGGTCGAATACCGCGTTCACCTTGCATTTAACCTTCGAAAAAGCCGTAGGCCTTGAGTAACTGGCAAACAGAAAACAGGTGGCTTCGGCTCCAAGGCCGGTAAATTCCAGAGGTTCCCCGCGGAAGTCCATCCAGGTCAGCCGATATTCTTCACTCCAGGTTATGGTATCAGAGGTTTGTTGATTCTGGCCAAATGCAAGGTTGGCAGTAGTAAGAAGAGTGATGATGACAATAGAAAGTAGTTTCATTTTTTTACGTTGACTATTTCAGCTCTATTCTAATTATCGGTTGAATCATTTAATTGATATTTATTATATTGAAATTAAAGAATTTCCCACAAAGGCACAAAGCTGTCAAAGTAAAATCTTTGTGTTCTTGGTGGCTTTGTGGGATAAAATTGTTAAAACCAACATGAATTTTAGACTTTTATATAAATCAACCATAATTTAAAGAGCCGCTATTTTTACATGTATTTATCTGTTCAGCGGTTTTATAGACCAGAAGACTGCAATACCCATGCCCGAAAGGATATGCCAGATGCCCCACCATGCGGCTATAAAAGCCATTCCGCCAATAGCCAGTTCGGCAGGAAAAATCTTAGGGTTGAACAGTAGTACAAGTGCGAGCCCCGAATTCTGGATACCAGTCTCTATCGAAATAGAGCGCCGGTCGTAGCGCGACAATCCCATACCGGTGGCAAAGAAAAAGCCTGTTAACAGGGCGACGCCATTGTGAATAAGTACTATGATGAAGATATATTTAATATACTTCACAAAATAATCAAAGTTGTTCATCAATGCCATGGCAACTATAACCACAAACAAAAGGATAGAAATAATTTTTATCGGTTTGAAAATTTTCGCGGTAATTTTCGGAAACCGGTGATTGAACCACATGCCTAAAAGAAGCGGTATGCCAAGCAGAATAAAAACAGTCTGGAACATATGCCAGGGATTAATTTTCAGGGGCCTCAGCAGTACATCGGAGTTAATAATACTGATGAATTTGGTATATACCCCTCCCCATACGGCAAAATTGAGCGGTGTGAGGATAATGGCCGAGATGGTGGCTATCGCGGTAAGGCTTACCGAAAGCGCTATGTTGCCCTTTGCCAGCGACGTGATGAAATTTGAAATGTTTCCTCCCGGACAGGAAGCCACAAGTATCATGCCCATAGCCATGGTGGGTGAGATAAAATTTCTGAGTATCGTTACCAGTAAAACCGTTACCAGCGGCAGCAGTATAAACTGCGAAATAAACCCGACAACAACAGGTTTTGGCTTTTGCAGTACGTTTTTAAAATGTTCTGTTTTGATGGCCAGGGCAACCCCAAACATAATGAAAGCCAGGGTAAGGTTCAGAACGAATAAACCTTCAGAAGAAAAGTTCAGGCGGATGTGGTCAAGTACGCTTAATGATTCAGTCATGGTTAAGGTTTTAAGTTAATAAGAACTTCTTATCAGAGAAATAGGCCAGGAGGAAGGTGTTGTTCAAAAAAAATATCGCCTAAAGATAATAAATTTTCAATATTTGTATTAAACATCAAACATTTTACACTTTTCAAATTATGAATAAAATAGACGGGTATTTTTCAAAAACAGATGTTAAGGCGCTTACCGATAACGTTTTCGGACTGATAGGCAGCGACTGGATGCTGATAACAGCCGGCAGTGCCGGTTCGTTCAATACCATGACCGCGAGCTGGGGCACCCTGGGAATTCTCTGGAACAAACCGGTGGCCATATGTTTTGTTCGCCCACACCGGTACACGTTTGAGTTTATCGAAAAGTCAGGTTATTTCACACTGAGTTTTTTTGATGAAACCTATCGCGGGGTTCTCAATATTTGTGGCAGCAAATCGGGAAGAGATATTGATAAAGTAAAAGAAACCGGTTTGAGTCCGCTTGTTACTGATAATGGTGTTATCGGCTATGAACAGGCGCGAATGATATTGGAATGCAGAAAACTTTATGCTGATTTTCTTAAACATGATCATTTTGTTATTCCCGAAATCGCCCTGAAAAACTATCCTTCAAATGATTTTCATAAATTTTACATTGGTGAAATTGTGAATTGTTATCTGAAGCATCAATAAAACTTTTGTTGGTATTTTCTGTTTTCTGATTATGCAAAACAGGTTAATATACGACGGACAATGCAGAATGTGCAACAGTACGGTTGGCTTTCTAAAGAAGGTTGATAGTAAGAAAGTGCTTGGATTTAAACCTTATCAACTTATGGAGCCCGATGAAATTAAAGAATTGAAAAATGATGGTATCGAACCTGAAAAGTCTGTGATTTATATATCAAATGGCAGAATTTTTACAAAATCTTCTGCAATAATTCATATATTTATTCAGCTTAAAGGATTTTGGGGGATTTTCGGTGTTTTTATGATCATACCGAAAACACTTCGCGATAAAATATATGATTGGATAGCCAAAAACCGTTATTTTTGGTTCGGAAAAACTGATCAGACATCATGCAATTGTTAACTACTAACCAAAACTTAACTTATATGAAACATCTAACGTTATTTCTTTTGATGGCATTATCTTTTGCCTTTGTTGATTCTTACGGACAGGAAGATACCACTTATGCAGATACGGTAAAATACTGGACTTACTCGGGAATGGCAAGTATCAATTTTTCGCAAACCAGTTTTTCCGAGAACTGGCAAGCCGGTGGTGAGAGCTCTGTTGCCGGGTTGGGGTTATTTAACCTTGCCGCCAAATATAAGAAAAACAAATCGGCATGGGACAATGTACTTGATATCAAATATGGTCTTACCAAGCAGAAAAGCTACAAAGACCCCAGGAAAAGCGATGATAATTTTGAAGTTTTATCAAAATATGGTTACGAGGCATTCGAACACTGGTATTACAGCGCTACCTTAAATTTCAAAACCCAGATGACAAACGGCTATAAAGACGGAAATCCCGACTCCGCCGTGATATCCAAAGCATTGGCGCCGGCGTATATCTTGTTGTACCTGGGTATGGATTACAAACCAAACGATCATTTTTCACTTGTTTTGGCTCCGGTTGCAGGTAAAATAACCATTGTAAACGACGACCAGTTATCAAATGAAGGCCGCTTCGGGGTCGAACCGGGTGAAAAAGCAAGGTTTGAGTTCGGAGGCCTTATAAAATCTACCTACACCAAAGAGATATTAAAGAATGTAAACCTGAGTTCAAAGCTGGGAATGTTTTTTAATTACCTTGACGACCCGCAGCTTGATATTGACTGGGAATTGATGATTAACATGAAAATCAGCAAGTTTCTTTCAACCAATATCGTAACCCAGCTTGTTTACGACAAAGACCAGGTTGACGAGGTGCAGTTTAAAGAGATGCTGGGGGTAGGGCTGACCTATACGTTTTAAAGATTAATTGAGAAAAGCGCCCGGACAGGCGCTTTTTAGTGTGTTTTTTCGGATTTAAGCTAACACGATTATAACCAGTAACGTAAATCGTGTGCAATTTAATGCAATATTAAAGCGAAAGCCAGTGAATTTTGGTCAATTGCCTGAATTCGTTTACTAAAGGGTGAAAACAAGAGAGATTACAAGAAGATGCTTCCTTCGTCGGCATGACAAAAGGGGCTGAAATTTTGGCATTGGGCAAATTTAATAAATCGAATATAGAACAAGGAACAAGGAATGATGAATACAGAAGTGAAATCCGTAACTTACCGCCCACCTCTCATCTCTCATCGCAACATATAGATTAATACAACATAAAACAGCCGGGTAAGCGGTATGCAGACGGAAGTTTCCGCAGTCAAGGTTCGTATCAGCTGATACGGCCGCAATTACGCAAACCAGCACTGGACATAGCCGCACCCATTTTGCCATCATGCAAAAACAATTACATATAAACATAATTGATTAATATGAAACTAAGCAGCATTATTTTATTGGGATTACTTCTCACAACAAGCTTTTTGAATGCACAAACCGATTTTAGACCGGGATATATCATTTACACAAATGGAGATACATTGTATGGACAGATTGACTTTCGCGGCGATTTGTTAATGAGAAGCCTGTGCAAATTTAAAGATACTGATAATACAATTAAAGAATATGCGCCAAATGATATTGCAGCATTTAAACCTGATAAAATTAGCAGAAGATTATCATAATGCTGTTTGTGAGGGGGAGCAGTGTATAATTTATGAAAAAAAACAGCCAATGCTAAAAGTAAATCTTGAAGCTGTGGCTGGGTTATTAAAGTTTGAAAATATTAAGGACCTAAACGATAGATACTGTTTTCAAAGTGGAGTTATTGCAAATATTTGGATGCCAAGAACAAATGAGAAAATTTATTTTAAAACAGGATTTTTATATTCCAAGGTTGAAGATACTAACGGTAAAAAATATGGATACTTAGCAGTTCCAATTCACATAGGGTATTTAGCTCCAAATACTTATAAGATAAGGCCATCTGTTTCAA
>JAWOHT010000122.1:0-5393 GCA_046485045.1 Bacteroidales bacterium | reverse complement strand
CGACAGGCTCTGACCGGACTTTTTTTTCAGCCAATCCAGCTCCATCTTCAGCTTGCCGATCTCGCTATAAAGATGCTCTGGCTGCTGATGCTCCACGACGGGCTTAGGGCCTCGCTTCCCCTCAAAGAGCTGCTTGGCCTCTTCCTGGATAGCCTTCTTCCACTGACCGACCTGAACCGGGTGAACACCGTGCTCTTGCCCAATCTCATTGATCGTCTTCACGCCTTTTAGGGCTTCAAGACCGACTTTGGCCTTAAATTCCGGGCTGTGGACCTTACGCTTCTTCTCACTCACAAGCTGTTCCTCATCATCTCTGGCAACAGCTTAAACCATTGTCCGGAATATGGGATCCACTATACCGCCCCCGGCACAATAAAACCATTTAGGCCTTGGCTATTGAAGAATTGACCACCGAGGCTACCCTTTACAATTGCCCTAAGTACAGCAAGCGCCAAGAGCAAATTGGTACCCTTGCGGAAGACCATCGACAGAGCGGTTCAAGTAATTCACACCCACTTCAAAAATAACTCTTCATATTGTGACAAAATCATTGGCCATGTAAAGTTAGCATCAAATCTTGCTCTGCTAGAGTTAGCCATTAAAGATAATCTACTTGCGTCATTTAAAAGTGTATCAAACTGTTCTGAACATTGGTAAGTATCAGAAAAATAAGCCGCTCCCTCTCCTGCAACCCAGCGATTAAATTTATTATCATGGGCCAAAACAGGTTGTCCTGATCCTAACGCCTCAATCAACGAAGGATTGGTCCCACCAACCGTATGGCCATGAACATATAAAGAAGAATGAAATCGTAATCCATCTAAGATAGCTTTATCGTATACAGCACCAATAAACTTGACTTCATCACTAGCACAATCCATAACCTTTGCATGATATGGATTAGCATAATCATAACGACCAAGCACAACAAGAGAATGATACCGCCGTGTTAAAGAGAATGCATTTACAATTTCAAAGATACTATTTTCAGGTTCAGGACGCGCAATTATTAAAGCATAACATTTCGGCTCAAGACCAAAACCAGACAAAAAAGACACATCCGCATCATAAACAGCCCTTGCGCCATAAGGTATCATAGTGGTTTTAGTTTCACTTACACGAGTATTTAAGTGATTTTTAATTTCGGGATGGTCGGCTATTAAGTGATCTCCAATCAGACACCCAGCACGCTCATTCACATACAACCAAACCCTCTCATGCCATTTCCATTTACCACGCCTCCACTCAATACCATCCATATTGATCAGATTTTTTTTGCCAGACAACAAAAAACGAAAATTAAAAAAAGCCGTATTATAACCCAAGGTTAGGACCAAGCCAGGTTGCTTCGCCGCATGCATAACTGATAAATAATCAAACACTACGGTCGCCTTTGCTCCACTTCCTTTTACAGGTATATGAACACGCCGCACACCTTTCCAATAAGATTCCGTAACTATTGAAATATTCTCGAAATTTTCTTGACAATAAACCGTCACAAACCAGCCTTTATCAACAAGATGTACCGCCAGATTTTCAGCAAAGGTCTCAAATCCCCCATGATAAGCAGGCACACCTCTAATCCCTGTAATAATTAAATTTTTCACTAAATAACAATCCTCACTATAAATGAATTATTGCTTTAGTATAAAATCAAACAGATGTTGCATTTTTTTTCCTATCACAATCCACGTGAAATCACGTTCAATAAGCTTCTTAGAATTTTCAACTAAATATTTCTGCAACTCTACGTCAGTAAGTAATTCAATAATTTTTTTTGATAAATCAACAGCACTTCCTGTCTTGAAAACCAAAGCAGTTTCATGATCACTCACTATCTCAGTGAAAGCTTCTTGATCAGAAACAATAACAGGCTTACCATAATCTAAAGACCTTATTAATACAGCACTTGAATATATTCGCGTATACGGAAGAACGATAAGGGAAGATGATTTAAAATAACAATGGACATCACAATCTGGCACATATTCTTCGCGCCAAATAACACTTTCACCCAAACCTAAGGACTCAATTTGGCGGACATACTTTGAACAATCATTTTGCCAGCATCTACCAACAATAAGCAATCGATAATTAGAATTTATTTTATGAACAATTTTCCAGGCTTCAATGAGCGTATCAATACCTTTTGATGATTTTATCTGACCAAAGAAAATGACATACTCATTATCATTATTAAGTTCAATCTCATTTCTGCACGAAGCTTCTGAGTACGAATTTTTATACAGAAAATCAACATCAGAATACGCCATGACCGCCACCGGCAAAGATGGGAATATTTTATTTAAAGTTTTTTTTGAATAAAATGTATGAGTTGTTACAAAAACATTTTTTTTTGAAAAAATCTTAGAAAACAAGAAAATTAAAAATTTATTATTTCGTTTCCCAAAAGAAACTGGGTCATGAATATTAATTACATATTTAATATTCGATAACGCAGAAGTCAATAAAATTAAAAACTCAACGAAGCTAAATGTGAAAATATGGCAATAAATAATATCCGATCTTGATTTAAAAGTATTTATCACCACTTTAAATAATCCAATAACAAAAAAATATGCTCTTATTAACTTATTTTTCTTTTGGTTATACATATCACCAAAAACGCGCTTAATGCTAAAATATCCTTCAAGTTCCTGACCACCTGTGTTAACACAGGTATATAAGGTAACATCACAACCAACATCAGCCAGTGCCTTGCAAACCCCAAGATCATATATTTCTAAGCCACCATAACCACCAACAGGCTCAATCATAGATATCTTCACCGTTCTTGACCTCTAACTCGTATTCGCAAATAAGCACCTACAAAAATCATCATAAGAAACACGCTCATAAAATTGAATGTGTTTTCTGAAAGCGAACTTACAAAAACCTGAGAAAGCAAAAGCCACGACAAGTAATGATTAAAACCATTTTTTTTTGCTATAAATATAAAAGTCATAATCCAAGTAAAAAAACCCAGAATACCAATCTGGCCAATTACTGCTGCCCAATAAGAATCACCAACTTCATCCACATAATCCTCGGAAAACATTCGACTATAATTACCATAAGAACCTAACCCATCACCAAATAAGGTAATATGATCGTATATGGAAATAAATCCATAAAAATGAGCCATAAACCCAGCATGGGTTGAAACATATAGGTACACGAATGGAAGTGATATAACAAAACCAATAAATTTAAAGAAAATTGATATATTGTGATTCAATATAATTGCAGCAAGAAACAATTGAAGCCAAGAACCTTTAGAAAAGGTCAACAAAATACCAATAAAAAAAACAAGGATCATGAAGTAATGGGCATGTATAGTTAAAAACTTCCGACCTTCAAATAACACTAGCAAAAAAACACACACTAGCATATGCCCCAAATTCACAGGGTCTAAAATCAAAGAAACCATTCGCGGTATACCATTTTCAAATGTTTGGTAACCGAACAAAGAAACAGGTTCTATCCAAAAAACAGGATACCCGTAATGAAAAACAGAAATGTTTTTAAAGTTATAAAAACTTGACACATCAATAAACGTCCAAATTAGAAAAAACCTCTCAAACAAACCAAACATCACAATCACAAACATGACTGAAATTACAGTTTTCACTAAACCATCATAATCTTTAATGCTTTTAATAAAAACGTACCCAATTAAAATAAAAACAAATGGCATCACCAACTGCCTAAATGAAGCCATCGCCAGAAATGCAGAGGCATCACTCATAAAAAAAGACATTATTATAAATAAAAAAATTGGTATCAGGTATCTAAATACTGCCAATGGAAAGTTTCTGCTAAACATAAAAAACATCATTATGACAAGTGCAACGACAGGCAAATCTTTTAATAAAAAAAAATCTCCTTCAAAAAAATTATACAAACCTACGATTAACCCTCCACTTAAAATAATATAAACAATAAAGAATTTTAACACGGAAACATTTTCTATCTTCATTACCTACTTCATCCATTTTGATTTACTATGAATGTCGATCCTGACGCCCATCGAAGACAACCAATTACGCAAACTTGGCATACTTTCAGAAGTCATCTCAGCCTCGCCGTTAAACATTGTGGCAGCGTTTACTTTTTTACCTAAATTAAAATTAATAACCCCTACTATGTATCTAACGACATACTGAAAATTCTTTGCAATAACCAATACACCCAAAGCCTGTATAATTGTCTTTATTTTTTGTTTTTTATTGTAAAAGGAATCATCTTTTACGACTATTTTTGCTCCATCATAAAAGTGTGTATTCACTCCTTTATCATCAGCAATATCCCAACCTACTGTTACGATTTTTTTAAAGCCCATATGAACAAGCGTATAAATGACTGATTCATGCATAATCCCAGGACCAACTGGCCTCATGATGCCAGTTTTATTTAAAGTGTAATTGTCAAAATCTTTATTTATGGCAAGGAAAAATTTTTCATTATCAATTAACCTATTGCCATTAATCAGAGAATAATTAACATCATATTTACCAAACTTTGGCAAATACAACCCAACATCAGTCATAACCGTTAGCAATCCGTCATTTTTTTTGTATTTAAATAAATTAACATTGTTTAAAAAATGAATATCACACATACTCCCAACAAGATTTATGCTTTGCTTTACACACACTACTACTGGATTTTCAGTATATATTGATTCAAACACATTCCTCCAATCTATGGCTGATGGCCCGGCAGATACAACCAGAACGGTGCGACCTTCAAAAGCATCTTCTAAGACTTTTATTGGATCCTCATCATTTTTTAGCCGGTCTTTCAATTGTTTGATTTTTGTTTTTGTTTCATTATGGAAATCCATTTAAAACCCCTATTCTTTCAAAACTAGTCACAATTCAAACATTATAATATTAACTCATTTTGCAAAAAAGAACGTCCCTGTGTGTCAATATCCAGTCCAACAGCACCTGATCGGTTTTATCTGTAACATTCAGGGTGTAAACGGAGTGGAAAAATGTCCGATCCCAATGAAGTTGTCACCGATCCTCGCCTTGAGAAGCGCACCCGTCGCCGGTTCAGTGTAGCCGAGCGGAAACGCCTTTTGGCCGAAGCGGATGCATTGCCCCATGGCGAAAAGGGCGCTTGGCTTCGTCGCAATGGCCTGTATGCGGGTCAATTGTCCACCTGGTGCAAGGAGCTGGCCGAACATGGAGAAAGCAGCCTCAGTGCCCGCAAGCTCGGTCGAAAACCTGCCGATCCCCGTGACAAGGAGATCGAGCGGACGAGGCCAACAAAGCCCGCGAAGAAGGCAAAGAGAAAAACATCCTCTTCTGCTACTCCGGCCATGGACTCATGGACCTCACCGGCTACGACGCATACCTCACCGGCAAGCTCACCGACTACCAGAT
>JAWOHT010000084.1:0-11385 GCA_046485045.1 Bacteroidales bacterium | reverse complement strand
CGTATTAAAAAAACGAAGACAAAATATGGAAACTAAAGATTCACAAAAAAGTTATTTGACTTTCGGATATTATTCCTCCTTCATTTTATCAATTCTGACCATAGTAACCTTTGGTTTTGCAATGACAGCAATACCACCTGCCGGACCATACTGTCCTGACAAATGTATGGAATATCCATTCCCCGATATTCACTTATATTATCCAAGAGATTATTACTGGATGTACTTAGCAATATTTCAATTGTTTGCTTTTGTGGTATTTATGGTGGTAAATCATTTTATTGCCAATACTGTAAAAAAACTATATACCTTTCTTGGCATTTCATTCGCCCTGATTTCATCTACCGTTTTATTGATTGCTTATTTTACGCAATTTTCAGTAGTCCCAATTAGCGTAATGAAAGGAGAGACTGAAGGAATTGCCCTGATTACCCAATATAATGACCATGGATTGTTTATTGCTATGGAAGAATTAGGGTACATTACAATGTCAATTGCTTTGTTTTTTCTTGCATTCGCTTTCTCAAAAAAGTCCCGTGCTGAAAAGGTAATTCGAATAATTCTCGTATCCCAATTGTTTCTAACCATTATGGCTTTCATTTTCTATTCAATAAAATTTGGTATTGAAAGAAGTTACCGGTTTGAAGTTGCCACAATTACAATTAATTGGTTAGTAATAATTATTGTCGGTATAATGACAGGGTTCCATTACAGAAAAAACTTAAGGTTAACACAATAAAACATAAAGAATGAAAATTATAATAACCTTTATAATAACACTAATAATGAATGGTATGGTTTTTTCACAAAGCAAGGCTAAGAATATTTTAATAGCTTATGGCTCATTTTCAGGCTCAACCAAAGAGATTGTAGATAGTATGAAAACATATCTGGCAAATGATTCTACATGGATAGAAATATTTCCGGCAGAGAAAAAAAAGATAGAACTTGGTAAGTACGACTTGATTATTATTGGTTCAGCCATTCATGGAAATGCCCCACATTCTCAAGTTCTTGATTTTATTGATGCAAACAGGAATGAATTAATCAGGAAAGATGTTGCGGTTTTTGCTGTTTGCGGAACAATAACTTCAACAAAGGAAAAGAAACGAGCAAATGCTCTTACATATCCTGATAAAATTGCACATGGGCTAAGTCCGGTAACTAAGAATGTTTTTGCAGGGAAATTGCCATCTTCCGGTAAAAAGTTTGATGATTTTATGGCCAAATTATTTTTAGGTATTGTAACGGGTGATTTTAGAGATTGGGAGAAAATTAAAAATTGGACAGTTGAAACAGTGAATAAAAATTAATTGGATGAAACAAGGCAGTGCCCAACATCGCATATAATACATTTGTCAGTCAGTGCGTTAACAAGCATTTCAGCCCGTATCCTCTTGAACAGGGCTTTTTTATAAAGATATTTTGTAAATTACACTGTTTTTTTTATGCAGCAACACAAAGTTTTTTAAAACCCGTGAACGCCTATGAAACAAAACATGTTATGGCCCTAAACGCAACCGACCGAAGGGAGTTCATCGAAGTTAATTGTATGAATGGGTATGTTACAAAACCTCAACCAATGCTATATGCGAAATATATGTACCTTTTGAACATAAAGTACATATATTTCGATGTTTGTGGCGCATAGCAAGAGACCATCTGCAAATAAATTTAATGATAAGAAGATTTTGATTTTGTTAACATACTTGTTAACTTTGTCGTATGACAAGAGAGATTAGATTTTATGAAAAATATTTCATTGAATTCTATTTGTCACTTGAGTTATCAGTTCAAGAAAAGATAGAATATATATTTAAAGTGATTCGAACTGTTGACAGAATACCTGAAAAGTTTTTAAAACATATTGAGGGAACTGATGGACTTTATGAAATTAGGATTAAAATTGGAAGTAATATTTATAGGGTATTTTGTTGTTTTGATGTTGGTAGAATTGTGATATTATTTAATGGATTTCAAAAAAAGAGTCAAAAAACACCTAAAAAAGAGATTGATAAAGCATTAAAACTTAAACACGAGTACTTTGTTAAAAAGAAAGGGGAAAAATCATGAAACAGATTAGTGATGCAAAAACATTTGATGAGCTTCTTGATATTAAGTATGGCAACCTTGGGTCAGAAAAGAGAGATGAGTTTGAGGTAAAAGCAAAAGCTTTTGTAGTTGGAGAGATGATTAAAGAGGCGAGAAAAGATGCTCATATGACACAAGAAGAGTTAGCAGTTAAAACAGGGACAAAAAAGAGTTATATATCTAGACTTGAGAACGGTAAGATTGACATTCAGATTTCTACTCTTTTTAAGATTTTTGAGGAAGGATTAGGAAAACGACTAGGTTTTACTATGTTATAAGCTACGACGCCACAACGCACGGTCATAAAACATTGGGGGAGAGGTGGTTAATCGGACTTTTATTCTCGCATCAAAGTTTGTTGTACTTTGATAGTGAAGTAGCTCAGAAATCCCCAACTATATTGTCAACCGTTTAGTGCCAATACAAATAAAAAAACAACCATGACATATAAAATTCTACTCCTGATATTGACAATAACTCTTTTGACTGCTTGCAGCTTTGATAAAATGTATCTGCAGCCGACCAAAGTCCCTGCTGATGCAAAAGGAATAACATTGAAATCCGTAACAGACACTACTATAGTTCTATTCTGTGCGGACACTTATCAACCAACATTTTTAAAAAATGGAAAAGACACAATTGCCTTTGACTTCACAATTGAAAGTGTTGTATTTGAAAGTTCTAACGGGAATAAACTTAATGGTTGGGTTCTGAAACCCAAAAACGAAATACCGACTACAACATTATTACATTTTCACGGCAATGCAGGCTTAATAATTAGCCAATTTCAAGCAATAGCACCTTTGATAAAGTATGGTTTTCAAATTTTCGTGTTTGACTATAGCGGTTTTGGTTTTTCAGAAGGTAAAGCAACAAGAAAAAATGTATTAATTGACGCTAATTCAGTATTAAGTTATGTTAAAACCAGACCTGACATAAAACACACTAATATAGTTATATACGGCCAATCATTGGGAGGCCACTTAGCAGCAGTAGTTGCTGAACAAAGACAGTCGGACATTGCTGGTTTAGTAATAGAAGGTGCATTTTCATCGCATAAAGACATTGCTGCGAAAACATCAGGTATTTTCGGACGAATTTTAGTTAGTGAAAAATATAGTGCTTATAAATCAATCAGGACTTTTAGAAAACCTGTTTTAGTCATTCATAGCACCGAAGACGAAGTTATCCCTTATAAAATGGGACAAAAAATATTTGATAATGCAAATGCACCGAAAGAATTTTATGAAATAAAAAAGTGCCATATATGTGGACCTGAATTTTATACAGACAGCATTTCGCAAAAAATAAAAAATATGTTGACCATAAATTAGGTCGAGAGAATGCACCGGGCACTACAAAGGCTATATGCAATATGAAAACATATATGAGCACTCAGCCCATTATCAAAAAATATATTGAGGAAGCTCTCCAAACCCTAAAGTAGATACGTATCAGGTAGTACGTGGAATTGATAATATAAATTGGTGGAATATTGCAGACTAAACGATTATTAAAGACACAAAATCAAGTTGTTATAAATTCTTTTGTCAAACTATTGGCGAATATCGTGTAATGTGATTCTTAAAATATCTTTACAGGGATAATAAATACTTTCTTTAGCATTTCCTCTTTCGATTCTAAAATAGATTTTATTTGCAATAGAGCTTATAATTTAGCAAATGAATCAAATATCTGCCTAACTTTAGTAAAAATGTTCAATTCCATAAAATAACCGATAAAATGTACAATAAATTAATTATAAATATTAAACCATTAGGATTTACCTGGGAAACCAGCGATCCGTTTTTATTTTGTGTACACCACCTCGATAATTATCCCCCGGGCAACGATCAATTAGGTCCGGCAGCTTCTTTGGCAGGTAGAAACCTGGGGCAGGATTTTGCAACAAAAGATGGATGGAGAATGTACCACGGTGAAAAAATCCCCGGATTTCCGGCACATCCACATAGAGGATTTGAAACAGTAACAATTGTATTGAATGGTTTTGTTGATCATTCAGATTCTCATGGAGCTGCCGGAAGATATGGTAATGGAGACGTACAATGGATGACAGCCGGCGCCGGGCTTCAACATTCTGAAATGTTTCCACTGCTGAATAAAAACGAGGCTAATCCTCTGGAATTATTTCAGATATGGCTAAACCTCCCTGCTGAAAAGAAATTTTGTAAACCATATTTTGCTATGCTTTGGGCTGAAGATATACCTGTTTATAGCGAAAAAGATAAAAATGGAAAATTAACGGAAGTAACTGTAATCGCCGGGAATATTGGAAATACCTCTGCAGCAAAGCCAGCTCCCGATTCTTGGGCAGCAAATGCTTCGAACGAACTTGGCATCTGGCTGATTAAATTAGAAGCCCACGCCCAATGGACAATTCCTCCGGCATCTTTTGAAACAAACCGTTCTCTCTATTTTTACAAAGGATCAGATATTTCTATCGCCGGTATTTCTATAAAACCCTATCATTCTGTTGAACTATTAGCAGATCAGCCCATTGTTATAGAAAATGGAGAGCAGGGGTCATTCCTCTTATTGCTGCAGGGGCGTCCAATTAATGAACCGGTGGTTCAACATGGCCCTTTTGTTATGAATACGGCTGCAGAAATACATCAGGCTTTTAACGATTACCGGGCTACCCAATTTGGGGGCTGGCCATGGACAAGGTACGATAATGTTCACCCGGCCGATAAAAGACGATTTGCAAAATATGCAGATGGAACAGAGGAGGTCAGGTGATGTGTGTTCGAAGGGTTGTTCATGTTTCAGACTAAAGCGCTGAAAAAAGATTTGGAAAATTTTAATCTGCTTAAGTTTTAAATGCCTTTGTAGCTAAACAGATACAAACAAAATGAAAATTTTACTCACCGGAGCAAATGGCTATATTGGCAAACGCTTATTGCCGAAATTAATTGAACATGGCCATTTTATTGTTTGTGCGGTAAGAGATAAAGCACGGTTTACTTTCGATGAAAATTTGCGATTGAAAATCGAAGTAATTGAAATGGATACCTTAATCCCTGAAACGTTACAAAATATTCCTAAAGATATTGATGGCGCTTATTATCTGGTGCATTCCATGTCTGCTTCACACAATAATTTTGATGAAATGGAAGCAGAAAGCGCGAAAAATTTTAAAGAGGCGATAAATGCAACTCAAATAAAACATCTTATTTACCTAAGCGGAATAGTTAATGATGAAAGACTTTCTAAACATTTAAAATCAAGAAAAAACGTTGAAAATATCTTATCGGCCGGCAAATATAATTTTACCACATTAAGGGCGGGTATCATAATCGGTTCAGGCAGTGCTTCTTTTGAAATAATCCGCGATTTGGTCGAAAAATTACCAATTATGCTCACTCCCAGATGGGTTCTTACCAAATCGCAACCCATTGCTATTCGCGATGTAATTCAATATTTAAGTTTGGCGCTGTTTAATGAACAAACATATAACAAAAATTTCGATATTGGCGGCCCAAATATATTGACCTACAAAGAGATGATGCTTCAGTTTGCGCATGTCAGGAAACTTAGGCGTCTTATCATTACTATTCCTGTAATGACTCCCCGATTATCGTCGTACTGGCTATATTTTGTAACTGCCACATCATACAAACTGGCAATAAACCTTGTAAATAGTATGAAGGTTGAAGTAATTTGCAAAGCAAATAATTTAGCACAGTTGCTGAGTATTACTCCCACCGGTTATATCGAAGCCATTCGTTTGGCTTTTTTGAAGATAGAACAAAATGATGTTGTATCGAGTTGGAAAGACTCCCTTATAAGCAGTTATTTTGATTCAAACCTGTCTGATTTTATTGAAGTTCCGGAATATGGCTGTTTTAAAGATATCCAGAAAAGAACAATTGTAAATAAGTCATTAACTATTGAGAAAATATGGGCTATTGGTGGCGAAACAGGTTGGTATTATGCCGATTGGTTATGGAAACTTAGAGGTATTATAGATAAATTCATTGGTGGTGTTGGACTAAGAAGAGGCCGAACAAATAAAACAACAATATCGAATGGCGATGCACTCGATTTTTGGCGTGTAATACTGGCTGATAAAAATGCCGGAAGGCTTTTACTTTATGCAGAAATGAAACTACCCGGAGAGGCCTGGTTAGAGTTTAAAATGTCGGGTAATGTTTTATATCAAACTGCTACATTTCGTCCCAGGGGATTATATGGCCGTGTATACTGGTTTTTGGTAAAACCTTTTCATGTTTTTATTTTTAAAAATATGATTAAAAAGATTGTTGTTTAAATTTCATAAGTTTGGCAACGGAGCGATTTACAAGGTAAAAAGATTTCCAATGGCAGGCCAAATCTAAATTTTATAAAAAATTCGCTTTATTTTGCAATGGGTACAATAAATAAATTGCTATTCTTAAAAAATTATAATTCATTTTTAAAATTTAATAATTATAACCATGACAAAATTAAAAATTATTACTTGTGCAATTGCACTGTTTTTTTTAGCTGTCTCTTGTGTAACTACTCCAAAAAAATGTATGTTTATTTGTGCCGCTCCCGGAGAAGAGAATGCTGAATATGATCAATATATAATTCCTCAGCTTGAAGCATGGGGATATGTGGTTGATATACATTATTCCTCAGAACTACAGAATTATACAGCGTCAGATTATGAACCATATGATTTTATTTTTCTGTCTGAAACAACGCATTCGAGCAAAATGTCAGCATTAAAAGATATACCAAAGCCATTGCTTTGTTCAGATGGCTGGGGAGCAAAAGAAAGCTCATTGGCTTTTTGCTCAGGGGAGCCTGTTGGCATTCATGAGCCTGCCAAACCTGTAGTCTTTCTGGATAAAGCTGCCAACCATACTTTAGGGGCCGGATATGCTCCTGGTACAGTTGTAGAGTTAGGTAATGTGCTCGAACTTGAAAATCCATGTCTGATAGTTTGGGCAAAACCAACAATTCCAATAATTCCAATTGCAGGTGTGGAATCTGATCCTACACAATTAATTGTTTATGGCATCGAAAAAGGTACAAAGAATGCTTTTGGCGAAGCAATAAAGAACAGGGTAGCTGTTGTTGGTATTCATGCATGGGGTTACGATGATCTTACAGAAGCCGGTGTGAAAGTATTTAAGGCGGGCATAAATTGGATTCTGGAGGAGAATTAAAAATATTTGTCTGCCCCTTTCTTCGCCATTCATCTGCACCAAGATATATACTATCCGGCCTGGGGCATAAATGTAGAATTACAAATAGCACCTGCCTGTACTGGTGCAAAAGAACTACGTAGTGAATTAATAAACATAGGGTAAATTCGAAAAGACTAAAACCTTATTAAAGTGGCTAAAAGAGAAATTGTAGAGATATTAAAAAAATACGTTTTCATCTAGCGTTCAGAAGGGATAACTGTTGATAAAGCTTTTTTGTATGGTAGCTATTTGTCAAACACAGCTACAGAAGAAAGCGACATTGATATTATGATTGTGACTGAAAACGAGGATGACTATTTGACTGGAAAGATTTGGAGTTTGACTAGAAAAGTAAATTCAAAAATTGAGCCTTATCTTGTAGGAAAAGGGAGATTTAATAATAATGAGGCTTCTCCAATGATTGATTTAGTAAAAAGGACTGGATTAGAAATAGTATAAAAACTACAGGCAACACGCGGTCATAAAGCATGCCGGGGCGATTTGGTTTTCTCAGGCCTTATTCATTTATCATTTTTTTATCCCCTCTCTGGCCCAAGCATCCTCCCGATGGCGCGCGTTTAGCTTTTGCGTAACGCGCGCCATTGGGTCTTCATCTTGCTTAGTTTGTACTTTTTTTCCTCAATACTCAAACTCCAACTCAAACTGATTTCTCAACCAATGCTATACGCGAAATATATGTACCTTTTGAACAAAAAGTACATATATTTGGATGTTATGCCCAATTTTACAAAATGCACGATACACTATAAAACAAACCTAAAAATGAATAGAATAAAAATTTGTTTATCGATTCTATTGCCCTTACAGATTAATTTTTTATTCTCTCAAAGTAAGACTGTGGAGTTGAATAAAATATTTTCAAGACTCGATGAAAACAACCAATTTTGCGGAGTTGCTTTAGTCGCTGAAAAAAATGATATTCTATATCACAATGCTTTTGGCTTGGCAAATAGACAATGGAAAACCCCCAATACAACAGACACTAAGTTTAATATTCAATCTATTTCAAAAACCATAATTGCAACAGCGATTTTAAAACAAGTTGACAACAATATTCTAAATCTTGACAGCACGGTGGTCGCTTATATTCCCAACTACAAAGGAGCAAATGGAGATAAGATAACGATTAGGCAATTATTAAATCACACATCAGGATTGCCCGAAGATTTTTCAGATGTTATCCCAAATAAGTACTACAACTCAAAACACATACTTCAGGAAATTGAAGAAACACAGCCCATTAATCAGCCTGGAATTAAATATCTGTATTCAAATTTAGGCTATAAATTATTGAGCATTATTCTGGAAACAGTTTTAAAATCAGATTTGCAAACAATATTACAAGAAACTGTTTTTCAGCCTTTAAAGATGGATAATTCGGTGCGGGATAATGGCAGAATCATAATTGAGAAAATGACATCTGGTTATAATTACCATTTATTGGATGGCTATCGAAAAGGTGGTTATGAAAATATGTCTGCTACATTTGGAAACGGAGGTATTGTATCAACTTCACTGGATTTGTTTCTTTTTGCACGAGGCATTACCAATAATGATTTTTTCAGAAAAAATATACGACAAGAAATGTTTACCAATTATCTTGAAAATTATGGTTTAGGTTGTGAGTTTCGGTATTTCAACAAAACAAACGCTAATGACAGCGTAAAAGTTATCTATCATAATGGCGGTGGTGTTAGCGGTTTTCGTTCTGGACTGGCTTGGATTGAGGAAGGAGATTATACAATCATACTTTTAGAAAATAGCGAACGTTCATTTCAATTTGGAGCCTACAACACCAATGAAATATGTGATTTAGTGTTAAATGTGCTTCTGAATAGGGACTACGATTTGCCACAACAATCAGCGGTAACAGAAATAGCCCCTCTTATCCAAAAGATAGGAATTGAACATGCAATGAATAAATACAAACAGCTATATGATAACAATGAGGACAACCGATTTTATTTTTCTAAAATAGAGCTAAGTACTCTTGGAATGCAGTTCCGTGACGATGCACTTAATTTAAGAATATTAGAATTTGGTCTTGAACAATATCCCGATTCCTATAACTTTTATCATTGTTATGCGTCCGTATTATCTTCTGTTGGGAAATATAACAAGGCAATTGAATATTTTAAAAAAGGACTTGAAGTATATAAGAAATATCCAGAAAAGAATGAACAATTTCTCAAATGGATTAATGAAGCAACAGAAGAAATTAAAGATTTAGAAGAAACACTTATAGAAAAATAAAAACTGGGCATAACACGCGGTCATAAAACATTGGGGGCTAAGTAGTTATTCGGACTTCTGTTCTCGCATCGAAGTTCGCTGTACCTTGATAGTGAAGTGGCTCCGAAACCCCCTAACCGGCGCAGGCGTCCGCCTGTGCCTTAAAGCTTACATTCTCATTGCGGTGGCTAATGTGGTGAGTTATTTATCATATAAAAATTGCCGGATGAATAATAATTCTTAAATTGGGTTGATAAACAAAACCAGTAAAATTTATGATGCTAACCTTAAACCAATGCTATACGCGAAATATATGTACCTTTTGAACAAAAAGTACATATATTTGGATGTTAGGCACCAAGGCTGAGAGAGCGTACTGCAAATGAAATGGCGTGATTATGTCGGTAAAAGGTCGCCTATAATACAGTCTGAAGATTTGAACAGATTTTAAGTTAAATATAAACTTGCGAATAATTTGAATTTTAATGAATCAACCTGAATTTGGAAACAAATTAGCTGAAATCAGAAAAGCAAAGGGATTAACCCAATCTGAACTTGCTGAGAAATGTGACGTTTCTTATCGGACAATTCAAAGGATTGAAACTGGTAAGGTAACACCGCGCGGATTTACAATTAAAACATTATCGGCAGCATTAGATTTTGATTTCCTAAAAGTATTTTCTGATAATTCATCAAAGGTTGAGGACACAGATTCGCAAAGATTCATTACAGTTCAAAAAATTATTGAACAAGTAATTGATTTATTTAACTTAAAAACAAATGCGATGAAAAAATTATCAATTTTAACAGTAATCTTTGGATTAATAGGATTAGGATTATTTACCGTAACAAACAAAGTTGTTGCACAGGGTAATTCAAAATTTATTGATTTTGGAGTAATGGATACAATTTCCGAAATTACTAAGAAAGAGGCTATTCGAGAGATTAAAATGATTAAAAGGAAAGCTAGATTTCATACTGAATGCATTGATATTATTAAAACCTATGCTGAAAAGTCTAATACAAACTATGACACTTATCTTCTTTTAAGTAAATTAGTTGCCAGTTTTGGGCATTCAACAAAATATTTAATGGAGATTGCAAATGTTGTTTTTCTAACACACAAAGATTGTGACTTATTTAACGAGATAGCACCTCTGATATTTTTAAATAATAAGGGTTCGAGTATCTATGTTGATGGCAAAGATGTTTATCAAGAACTAGCTAAAAAAGCCAGCAACGCCAGAACGCAAGATGAGAAAGATGATATTATGGATATGATTTTTAAAATTAGAGAACACGGAGAGTTTAAGACTTTAAAGGAGGCATTTAACGACCAAAAAGAGATTTGAAAATTAGATTTAGATGACTATGCCCAGGTGCTAACACGCGGTAATAAAACATTGGGGGCGAGTTGGTTATTGGGGCATTTTGCCACGCATCAGCTTTTTTGTCGGTGGACACGAACGAAGCCCGCATTCCCCTAACTGGCGCAGGCGTCCGCCTGTGCCTTAAAGCTTACATTCTCATTGCGGTGGCTAATGCGGCGAGATATTTATCATATAAAAATTACCGGATGAATAATAATTCTTAAATTGGGTTGATAAACAAAACCAGTAAAATTTATGATGCTAACCAACAATGAGGATTTTTTTCATTTTTCATTTATTTCGGGCATTCCGGGACAGAAAACAGGGTGCGCTATAAATAACGATAAAGACAGGTGCGTTTATGGGGTTGTTTTACAAAACCTCAACCAATGCTATACGCGAAATATAATCAAGTTCCAAGTTCCCCCTTATAGTAGGGGGAACTCGGAACTCGATTGGATGTTAGTACGGTT
>JAWOHT010000192.1:0-5458 GCA_046485045.1 Bacteroidales bacterium | reverse complement strand
CCCAATTTTGGAGATATTTGGATGTTTGGAATTTGCCATTTCGGATTTTTCACTACAAGCAGCAATAATTTGATCAATTTTATTTTCATAGACCTTCCGATTCCCATTTCCATTTTCCAACTGAGCGGAAGTGTATAAAGGTAATGCAATCAATAGAACCAAAACAGTGATAACGGTAAATCGGCTTTTTTTCCCCATGGTATCCTCCTGATAATTATTAATTTGAAAAGACGCCTGACAGCTGTTTTTATTTGACTTTGAACTTTGGCACTACTTGATAAAATTGAGACTTGCAATGTGCATTCCGTATTACATTATTGTTATATGGACAACTTAAGATGGTTTGCAGTGGATAAATTTATCAATTAATTTTTTCAATATAAGTTTTTTTCAATCTTTAACCTGATTTCGGTGCTTGGCGATAGGATAGCAAAGGCTCAACCATTAAGGATTTGTATTTATAATTGGAATCACTGCCGACGTGAATTCTTTTCCATAGATTTTCAGCTTTGAGCCTTCTGACTTTCCAAAAGCCTTTGAAAATATTTAAAGCAATAGTTATACCAAAAGACTGGATAATAGAGGATAAACACTGCCACAGAACAAGATAATATTATTAAGACGCAAAAATTGATGAGTTCTAAAAAAAAGATTTGTCAAAATTATTCAGTCATTGCATAAAACTATTTGAGTAATCGAAGTTCCGTAATCCAATTTTCACCATTTCATTCAATTTAGACCGACACTACCATCAGATTATCTTTAACCTGAAGCGGAACACCTCTTTTTATGATCACGTCATTCCAGTTTTTAAACCCCTTTGGCGGATTATATGAATAGGTGGACACATCATAATATCCATCCACTCCGGTCATCACGCTCATGGAATTCGTTGCAGCCGCTTTCACTCCATCATCTGTTGACCGTAATCTGAATTTTCCTGCAAACTGGCCACATCCAAGGCCTGGAACGGTAATAAATGCCTGCTTGTTATCTGACGCTGCAACGGTATTTGCGTAAATGAATGGTGCCAGCAAACGTCTCTCATAGAGGGCGTAGTATTTCTGGTAAACAATTTTGTCGTCGACGGTTACTTCGTTCCAGTCTGCAGCCGTGTTATTTCTACCATTTTTTAACAGTGCACCCGGTGTATAAAAAGGGTAGCATCAAAAGGGACTTTATGAACATCTGGATGGTAGTGCCTTCCATTATCAAACACCTTAACAGGAACGGCAACGCTGATATCACCCATTATGGATAGCTCCGTCTGATTCCAATCAGAAACGTCACCATGGACAGCACTTTCCGCAAATATTTGAGGCTTCTTGGTTCTAACAATGGTTTCTATAAATTCATCAGGCGATAAATGTGCGATATCCTTTTTTAGCACTCCCTGGTGCAAATAAAACCCTGGATCAAGCTTTTCGGTTTTAAGATTCTTTAAATACGAACTGGCTTTTTCGTATGTCTTCTTGTTCATTAAAACTTTGTATTGGGGCATGCCTTGTATTTCCACATTTTAAGAGGAGTACAGGCACATAATTTATTGCACCCGCACTCCCCGATTCTCTATCTCTTCCTGAAGGATTCTTTGCCACGTTTAATTTCCATCCATTATCTCCAGGCACAGGTACAAAGAAAATAGTGTCCAAAATAAATGCTGGTATGGATTCAGAAATATAAATATAAGGTTCACCCACAAGGCAATTGTTACTCAGACAACTATGCCTGCTTTGACCGTGAAACCTCTTTCTCTGGGACCGCTGGTGCTTTTTATGTTGCAGTAGGTTCCAATGAGGCCGCTGGTTAGGACAAGGACGCATACTGTGATGGATCATGCCGCCGGGATTCATTTGGAATCTCCTAACTTAGAGTGTTAAAATTTTTGAAATAATTCTGGTTTTCGATTTAATTGGGTAATTCATTGACATTCTTAACCGTCATAATGGTTTTTGTTCGAAGAGTTATCCACCCTTATAACTCACCTCAATCTTCATTTTAGATTCAATTGTATAAGGTGTCAGCAATCTCAGATATGAAACCCAAATTACTTAATCGTATTTTAAATACGCGCTACAATAATTATGCTTCATTATTGTAACCTATTGCTTCACCAAAAATTTACTCAACCTTTTAAAAATACGTAAAGAAGCAACACCCGTGCCGTTTCAATCTAAAAATGAGCAATAAAGTATCTTTTTATAAGTCGACTTCTTTCTTGACTAAATAGGAGGGGTTCTAACTGTCGTTAATCAAACGAAAAATACGGTAGAGGATGTGAGAAATTTTTAAGGCAATCTTTGGAAGATGATACCATGAATAATAAGCCAATCGATAAAACCGGTGAAATCGCATTACGTTATGGTCCTTGGGTGGGGGAATCATATTTTTAGAGTTTTACTGCGGTCTTTCGGAGTGCATTAGGGGGGTATCAAATTACATTAAAAAGGATGGCATAAATTATGTTGCTTTGACAAATATCGAAGATACTTCTAAGCACGAATGGGGGAGATGCTGGAGATAATTATATCCTCATTTCTAAAACCTACTTCAAATCTGTTAAGAAAAGAGAACCAATTTAAAAGGGAGGATACAATGTCAAGAAAAGTGCGATCATGTGGTTTAGCCGTTATTTTCTGTATCGTGTTGTCAATAGCCTTGTTACAGGCTCCCAACCTATCCTATGCTTTTGAAATCACAATTGACGTAGCACCAAAAACACTTAACATCCAGAGCCAGAAGGGGACTCTGCCTTAAATTTTTCATTTCGTTTTTGTGTTTAATATCCGTAAGCAAGAAGAAACCTATGCTTATGTAAAGAAATATATATGACAGGAAGTTCACAATTTTGATTCCGGATAGGTATGAAGTCTGGCTGAATCAAGAAAACCATGTCACCCATGCACTGCAGGAAATTCTGACTGAAAAGACGATCTCCGACTTCAAGTTCAGGCTAGTGGCCAAGCAGGTTAATTCTGTTCGAGTAAATGATCCCTCCAACATTGCACCGATCTCCAAATAGCAGGTATAGTTTCTTGCTGTTTGATTCCGCAGTTTAAAGCTAATTTCCATAAAAACAGCTTGAAATGCCTGTCATTACTAATCCGAGCGTTATTAAATGGACATAATTGGGAAAATAGTTTTGATATACGGTTATTAGGGCAAGAAAAGTGTCTATACAATTATGGCCTTTTTAGTAATTGCTCTCAAGTGATTTGTTACTTAAATTTGTCCTTATAAAAGAACACCGGTATTCCTTCAGAGATATAGACATTTAATGATGATGCTCAGGAAAGAATGTAGAGAAAATGTTTATTTGGTTTTTAACATTCAGAAATCAGGAAAAAAGCAAGATGATGGAATACAATATGATTGACGAATCAAACAAGTAAATAGTAAGATAAAAAGAATGGTTGTGAACCGTTGGGATAAGAGGTTAAGAAATATGGCACAGATAAAAATTAAGAAAATGTCATTAGATGAGGCCAAAAAGCTTGGAATAGACTCTTGGAGCAAATGGGAGTGTGAACCCGATACCTTTGACTGGGAATATGCTGATCAGGAAACGGCCTATGTTTTTGAAGGCGATGTTATTGTCACTTCAGGAGATGAAGAGGCTCATATTACCGGAAATATGCTGGTGTCTTTTCCCAAGGGAATGAAATGCACATGGAAAGTTCAAAAGACCATCAAAAAAGTCTATACTTTCGATTATGAGGTGGATTAGATCATGACTAGAAAATCAGTCAGTTTCGACGCTATGGTGAAGTTTTTTATGAGGCAATATAATATTCCGACCAAAAGGGATATTGAAAAGCTCATGACCAAGCTCGATCACTTAGAAACCCTGGTAAACCAGTCCTACAACAACAAAGCAATTGGAACGAGGTCTCGGGATTTGAAAACGAGAATACAATCCGGAAGACCTGGGATGACTGCATCGGATACTGTTTTGGAAGTTATCAGGGAAGCGGGTGATGAGGGTATTGGATTTGCAGAAATCCACGATAAAACCGGTTTTAACGAAAAGAAAATTCGAAACATTATATTTCGCCTAAACAAGATTGGTAAAATAAACCGAAAGAACAGAGGAATTTACATGGTCACCTGATTTTTTCATTGTAATTTGTCGTATCTTCCATAGTCATAGACAAAAATAAACCGAAATGTACCCAAATGAACCCAAATTAACGCAAATGAACTTTAACATTGTTTATGAAAGGGACAACTGTCCAGAAGTACCCCCATACCCCTTATAAATCCTAATCGTCGAAAATACTTTCTGAATGGAAAAACATGTCTTCATCCGCAGGCTATATTTTGGTGAATATCGGTTTTTAAGGTTTAAAATAAAGGGTGATATTCTGCCGCTGGCGTTAAAATTATTCGATAACTTGAACGACAACTTTGCATCGGTATCGAAATAGTCTTTGTTTTTTCTTCAGGGTTCATTCCGCAGTTTACAGGTAAGTTCATAAAAAATGAACATATCCGCTTGATATTTTTATTGATATTATCATTTTCCTCTTGATTTTCTCCTTATAAAGAACACGGTGTATCCTACAGAGAGACAGGTGATGACGTTGATAAAAGATATGTGAAATATGGATGGGGATGTGGAAGATATCGTATAGGAATTACCGGCATATGGATCTGATGGGGTGCGTAAAAAGTTATGGATAAAGATAAACAACAAAAGAATCGGGCTACCGAAAAATATGTCTTGCTAAATGCTATGGGTAACCATGTGGGACTGACCGATTACTCAGAGGTGGGAACAAAAAACATAGTCTGAAGGGTATGGTTTATCCGGATGGCGGTTACCGCAAGCTCAAAAGTTTTCAGGTGGCGCAGCTGGCCTATGATGTGACAGTTCGGTTTTGCGACCGATACATTGATAAATTCAGCCGCACAAAGGATCAGATGGTGCAGGCGGCGCGCTCGGGTGTTCAGAATATTGCAGAAGGCTCGCAGGCATCGGCTACATCGAAGAAGACCGAATTGAAACTGACACAGGTAGCGAGGGCGAGTCTGGAGGAACTGAAGCTAGATTATGAGGATTTTCTGCGGCAGCGTGGGATGCCCATTTTGGAGCCGAACCACCCGACGTTGGTGCGATTTAAAAACCGAAAACTGCAGAATGTTGAAGCGTATGCAACGTGGGTGACGGAGGAGCGGGGAAAAAGCATTGACAAACAAGTACAAACAAGTACAAACAATGACATATCTAAATCAACAACTTCAGGCGGCACACCCACAACGGGACTTGTGAGCGTTTCATACCCTTCGGCTGTAACAACGACATACCAACACCCTTCTGGTACATCCCAACCATAATAACCAACATCATTACTGTATTGGTGCTGGATGAGTGGGGCCACAGGCGTTAGATCGGTGTTGATGATAATCCCTTCATCGGTGGGGGCGGCTGGCTCCATGGGGCACCCTCTGCTTTGGA
>JAWOHT010000109.1:0-10951 GCA_046485045.1 Bacteroidales bacterium | reverse complement strand
CTTCGACGAGCTGATGGCCAATCGCGGCATCGAGCCGGTCCTGGAAGGCCACACCGAGGACGAAGGCTTCAAGTGGGTGATCGATGCGATCGAGAAATGTCTGCCCAAGGCCAGAATATTCATTGGTAGAAAATCTCAGCAGCCAGCAATCAGGGTCATCAGCAACCAGAATAAAAGAGGTTTATGGCTTACTCAACACACAGTTTTATCTGCCCTTGTGCATCTATCTCGGCGATTTTGACATCGAGCTGGGATATTCGCTGAATATCCCCAGGTCGCAAGATGCAGGTATATCCTATCCCGTTGGCTCATTTTTTTCTTTTTCACTTGGCTATCTGTTGCCAATAAACTGAAAAGTAACTTAAATCAATAAAAAAAATGAAGAGTTATTCTGTTTTACACACGACGTTTCTTGCTTTTTGCCTGATATTACTGGTTATTCCTTTGCATAATCAGGCGCAAACAGTCAAAAGGCAGTGCATCTCAAGCTATGGGGCATCTGGCAGTATTAATGGTATTACTTTTCTGCAATCTGCAGGCCAGCCATACAATACATATGCAGCGGCAGACATCGTTACTGCAATCCTCCCGGGGTTTCAGCAACCGGTTGCATATACTGTTTCGGTTACAAGTCAGGCACTGGTAAAAGGCCTGAACCTGAATATTTTCCCTAATCCTGCTGTTAATTCTGTTACAATACAAAGTGCTGTAACTATTGAAAATGCGACTCTGGAGGTTACTGACCTTCAGGGCAGGAACGTACTTTTTGAAAGACCGGCCCGGTTTCTTTCCCGTCAGCTCGAATGCAGCGAATGGGAAAAAGGTGTCTATCTCATTTCTGTAAGTACAAAAGATCAAGGCAGGGTTACATTTAAATTAACAATCACTAAATAACACGAGATATGAAAAAGATAAGAATTTTTTGGATATTATTGGGCTCTTTTGTCCTCATGGCTAATGTAACTGCCCAATCGGGAATTACTGTTGAAGCATCTCAGCTTTTTGCTTCATTCAAATTCACTGACACGGAGGGTACAAACCTCAAAAGCGATTATTCAGGCATCTATACAGGTGCATACAATGTAAGTTATCGCTTTGTTTCGGAGGGTGGGTTCATGCTCAGCCTCGGGGCCGGTATGCGTAAAGCCGGCGCTACATTGGTATATGATGATATGAATTACAACTGGAATTTACAGTATGCCGATGGAAAACTTGGAATAGGCTATATGTTAAAAAATGATGTTGTAAGCCCGTACCTTAAGGTTTCTGGTTACTACGGTTATTTGTTACGAGGTTTTCAGACCATCAACAACCAGCATTTTGATATTAAGGAGTCCGAAACCATCAACACCTCTGATTACGGGCTGATTGTTACCCCTGGTATTCAGCTTTCGATTACCGGTGAAATATCAACATTTTTTGAGTTCAACTACTTGATGGGCTTGAAAAATATTGAGAAAGATGAAAGCCAGGAATCTAAAAACCTTGCATACGGATTAACCTTTGGCATGGCATTTTCTTTTTAACACAATTTAATTTTAAAAACAATACTATGAAAAAGTTAAATATTTTCTGGTCTATTTTAGTGATATGCCTTACAGGCCTCAATGCATATCCACAAAATATTGGAGATCTTAACGGTATCTTCTACCAGGCAGTGGCCATTGATGAAAATGGCAAAGAGATAGTTGGAATGGACATTAATGGCAAACCGTTGTACGAAAAGGCCATAGGTGTGAGGTTTACTATCACCAAGGGGTTGAATGGCACAGTACAATGGGAAGAAATACACACTACAACTACAGATAAGTATGGTTTGTTTTCTTTAATCATAGGCCAGGGAGCACCCACAGGAACTGCTGTATATGCAACCCTGCTTGATATTCCCTGGATAGATGCCGACCAGTTTCTGAAAATAGAAATATCAACAAAAAACGATGGCAATTATATCATGGTCAGCAATCAGCAGTTTATGACTGTGCCCTATGCGTTTTATACAGACGATATCGCTGATGATGCTATTACCACCGCTAAAATTCTCAATGAAGAAATACTGGCCGAAGACATTGCCACCGGGGCAGTGACATCTTCTGAAATTCTTGATGAAACGATTCTGGCAGAAGATATCTCTACTGGAGCTGTAACAACAGCCGAAATTCTCGATGAAACCATTCTGGCAACTGATATAGCAGAAGGAGCTGTAACAACAACCGAAATACTTGATGAAACAATTCTCGCAGGAGATATAGCAGAAGGAGCTGTAACAACAGCCGAAATACTTAATGAAACGATTCTGGCAGAAGACATAGCTGTTGGCGGGGTGACTACATCAGAAATACTTGACCTTACCATTCTCAATGAGGATATTGCAGATAGTACCATTGACCTTACCGGTAAAGTAACCGGGATTCTTCCGGTAGAAAACGGAGGTCTGGGAAACACCTCATTTGCCGGTGGCAACATTCTTGTGGGCAACGGTACAAATCCGATTGCTTCAAAGCTTCTTGTCAGCAGAGACTCCAGCCTTCTGATTACGCAGACGGCAGACTCAATCATTCTGCAAACAAAATTTGCAGCCCAGGAGGTAACCAGCGACCCTGCCGGCACTTTCAATATTCCAAACCTGGCTGCAGGCAATACTTATGTGTCAAATGCAATCAATTACCAGAATGTTGATTTCGGTGATATTATTCTTGGATCAATAGATACTGACCTGAAAGGCTGCATGCTTACAGCCTATGTATCGCAGCCGAACGTTATCAGAGTGGCAATATACAATGGTACAGGCGCTATGGTTAATTTCGGGTTGAATGTAAATCTAAGGGTGTACGTGTTGAAGTAAAGAAAGACGCGGCATTTTTCAGAGAAATAATACACCGGATTTTCAAAGGGGTTAAAAAAAGAGGCTGTGTGAATAGTCAGTTATTTTGAAACCGACACACGAAGTGAAGCAATCTCTTCTTAAACAGGAGATTGCTTCGGTCGTGTCTCCCTTACATTAAGGTTACTTATTGACTTTTTACACAGCCTCTTTAATCTTAAATTCTGTCTGCTAAACAGCTCTGCTTTCAGGGTTTTAAAACCTGAGAAGCCTTTATGGGCCTTATGCTTTCTTTTTTGCTGTATTAATCCCAAACGGTAAATACAGCGGGCAAAAACCAATAAAACCTGTAAGTATAAATATACCTGCAATTATCAGCAGCACAATGGCCAGTGTTCCTGATATTACATTGGTAAAATAGAGAACTGCAATCACAATGGCTATGAGTATCCTCACCACTTTGTCAATAGTACCCATGTTTTTTTTCATAATTAAAGTTTTTAATAATTTTTAAAATTTCAGTTTAATATCCAAAGACGTTTATTTACGGAAAAATCTTAATTAAACGACATTGGTGTAATATCCTTAAAACAATATGTTGGTTTACCGGCAATAACCCTTTCATAGTTCACTTTTTTATATAAAATTAAACTTTATTTGCTGAATTTCAAGCAATTCTTTTACCATCAATAATTATTTCCTAAAGTGGGGAAGCATAAAAACCAACCTATCCCTTTTGGGGATTCAGGGTAAAACAGGTTGATTTTTCTAATGTGTAAAAGTAAAGCTGTTTAATTCTTATTATTTTTACCTCTTACTTTTAATAAAACAGATGATTTATCCTTCAAACTTCGAAAGCAAGATTGGGTTCGACCGCATTAGAGAGATGCTGAAAGAAAGCTGTCTCTGTGCCTTAGGGAGGGGTTATGTTGATGCCATGTGTATGAGCAGTACGTTCGAAAGCATCAGCCGGTTGTTGGGCGAAACAGCAGAGTTTATGGATATCTGCAGGTTTGAAGATAATTTTCCGACAGACAATTACATAGATGTAAGTGCCAGTCTGAAAAAAGCAAAGGTTGAAGGCACATTTCTCGAAACCGAAGAGGTGTTCATGCTCAAAAAGTCGCTTGAAGCAATAAGATCGGTGCTGAGCTTTTTCAAAGCTGTGGAAGAAAAGGAGAAATATCCCGGACTGAGAAACCTTGCTGTAAAGGTGGCCTTCTTTCCGTTTGTGCTTGAGAAAGCCGACAGTATCATTACCAAAACCGGACGGATAAAAGACAATGCCTCACCTGAGCTTCAGAAGATACGTAAAGAAATAACGTTGAAACAGTCGAATGTCAGCAGAAGACTTGAAAGTATACTCAAGGGTGCACGGCAGAGCGGTGTGGCCGAATCTGATGCTGCCCTTACCATACGCAACGGCAGGCTTGTAATTCCGGTGGCTGCAGCCAATAAAAGAAAGATTAGCGGACTGATACATGATGAATCGGCTTCGGGCAAGACAGCATTCATCGAACCTGCCGAGGTGGTTGAACTCAATAATGAAATTAAGGCGTTTGAATATGCCGAACAACGGGAGGTTATAAAAATTCTAACACTTTTTACCGATACAATAAGACCATACATTGACGATCTGAGCGAAGCCTATTCATTTCTCGGTTATATAGATTTTGTAAGGGCTAAAGCCCTTCTCTCCATTAAAATTTCGGCAGTAAAACCCGAGTTAAAAGACAATTGCGGGCTTCGCTGGACCAAAGCGGTACACCCTTTGCTTTTTCTGGCACATAAAAAAGCCGGTAAAGAGGTAGTACCACTCGATATCATGCTCGACAGCAGTAACAGGATATTATTGATATCGGGGCCCAATGCCGGTGGAAAGTCGGTATGCCTTAAAACGGTGGGCATGCTTCAGTATATGTTGCAATGCGGCATGCCTGTGCCCATGGATGTTGATTCCACAATGGGTGTCTTCTCAAAGATATTTATTGATATCGGTGACGAGCAGTCGCTCGAGAACGACCTGAGCACCTACAGTTCGCATCTGCTGAACATGAAATACTTTGTTAAAAATGCCGAAGACAAAACCCTTGTGCTCATAGACGAGTTTGGCTCAGGTACAGAACCCATGCTCGGTGGCGCCATTGCCGAGGCTATTCTCGAACAGCTTAACAGCTCCGGAGTTTATGGTGTTATCACTACCCATTATGCCAACCTCAAGCATTATGCTTCTTCTACAAAGGGCGTCATCAACGGTGCCATGCTTTTTGATACCGGACAGATCAGGCCGCTTTTCAGGCTGGAGACAGGTAAACCGGGAAGCTCTTTTGCCATTGACATTGCCCGGAAAATCGGTTTGCCTGAGGAGATACTTAAAACTGCATCCGACAGGGTAGGACAGGAGCATATACAGTTTGACAAACACCTGCGCGAAATCATTCGGGATAAAAGGTATTGGGAAGAAAAACGCGACCAGATAAGGATAGCCGGGAAAAAACTACAGCTATTGATAGACCAGTATACCGAAGAATTGAAAAATACAAAAAAACAACAGAAAGATATTCTCGGAAAAGCAAAGCAGGAGGCAGAAGAGATGCTGGCAGGTGTAAACAAAGAGATCGAAAATACCATCAGGATTATTAAAGAGAGCCAGGCCGACAAAGAAAAAACACGTGGCGCCCGCCAAAAAGTCGAGATACTGAAAAACAATATTGCCACTCAACAGGCTCCAGGAAGCGTGCTTCTGGAAGAAAAAATATCAAAAGCAGAAAAGCTTCTCAGAAAATACTCCACTGAAGAACAGCCTGCAGAAAGAAAAAAACCCAAAGATGACGGGAAGATAAAAACCGGTGACAAAGTAAGGCTGGTGAACCAGGAGACTGTTGGTGAGGTGCTTGATATTAACGGCGACAGCATTATGGTAGCCTTCGGCAATATGATTACTACCGTAAAGGAGGTTCGTTTGCTGAAAGTGGGCGCCCCCGATGCCAAAAGCCGCCCTGCAACGGGTTCACGCAGCGCTTTCGGCTATAATCTTTCTGAGCGAAAATTCAATTTCAAACCCGAAACCGATATACGGGGCAAACGTGCAGATGAAGCCATAGAAATCGTGAAAAAAATGGTTGACGAGGCCGTGATGGTTTCAGTGCATGAATTGCGCATATTACATGGCAAAGGGAATGGAATACTTAAACAGGTAATACGTGAATATCTGCAGGCAATGGATATTGTAAAAAGCTGCCGCGATGAAAATCTGGAATTTGGCGGGGCCGGCATCACCATCGTGGAACTGGATATATAGTGTTTCTGCGAAAAATTTATTTCAAGGAGTGATCTCAACTTTCTTAAAAATAAAAATTTAAAAACAGCGCGGGGGTGAATGGCACCGACTCTGAATAAAGGCTAACGGGCGTGGTTTCATCGGTGATGATGCGGGTTAAATTCGAATATTTGATATTCTCTCTGTTAAAAATATTCAGCATAGAAATACCTGCGTCAAGATGTACTTTGCGTGATAGAAACCGGTATACCAGCGATACATCAAGCCTGCTGTACGGATAGGTGTAATCTGTTTCTGCGGGAAGTTTTGCCGGATCGGGAAACCCGGAGCCGTATACATAAGTTGCCGAAAAATGAAGCGCCCTGAATTTAAACAAACCTGCCAGTTTAAGTTCGTGACGTTGATCATGCATGGCAGGCGCATAGGCATTATCAGCAAAATAATGAAAATATTCCTCTGTTTTGCTTAATGTGTAAGCAACCCATACCGATTGATTTTTAAACTCCTGCTTTACAAAAAAATCGAGCCCTTTGGTGCGGGCATCACCTTCATACATTCTCGTTTCTGAACCATCCTGTATAAACCTGGCAATCGCGCCGGTATATTTAAGGTACCCTTCGATGGTGGCGGTAAAATTGTCTTTAGTCAGGGTAAATCCGGCTGTATAATGGGTGGCGCTTAATACAGGAATGGTTTTTATATCGCATAATGACCATTGCAATCTTACATTTTTCAGGGTATCGAGATACATATTTTTGGTGGTAAACTGGTTGTAGATACCTGTGGCTGCATTAAGCTTTAGTAAATGATTAATTTTATATGCTATTGAAAGCCGTGGCTGAAAAAATATTTTATTTTGCCCGTAATGATAATCAGTGCGGAAGCCGGGTTTCAGCGTAATTTTTTCAGACAAAGAAATATTATCAAAGAAATATAAATACGGAACCTGCATGGAATGATTATCTTCTGAAATTATCTGCTGTACGGTTCCCTGTTGAATAAGCGTGGTATAATAAAGCATTCCGGCCCCTGCATAAAGGGAGTGTTTTTGGTTTAAGGCAAATTTGTTGTCTACGCGGCTGTTTATCTCGCTGATTTCATTGTTATGCTGATCATTGATATTGACGGTATTCTGGTTACCAGCCCTTCTGTCTGTGACCTGAAGATTATCGCGGTCGGTTTGCAGCGAAGAATAACTTATGGTAATGCTGCCTGAGTTTCTATCGTTCCAGCGGAGAGCGTAAAATGCGGTACCTCCAAGCTGCAGGTTTTTTTCGTTATAATTCAGTGAAATGGTTCGTTGAATATTCTCCTGGTCAAAATCCATTGAAAATTTATCCTCACCCCCATACAGGCTTATAAAGTAATTGCTTCTGTCACCTGCTCCCGAGTATTTTAGGTTAAGGTCACGAAAACCGTAGTCGGGCGCTACATAAAAGTCGGCTCCGCCACTACGCTTTCCCCTTCCAGATACCGAACCAGTGAGCTTTACCGGGTCGTAAAGCTCGTAATAGGTTTGTCTGTATGCCAGCAGAAGCGATGATTTATTCTTAAACGGAATGCTTGCCATTCCATTCAGGGTCATATTATTCACGGTCAACCGGCCTGAAGGTGACAGGCGGTTACCGTCTGTACCTGTAATATCTATGGTTGCCCCGACCCGTTCGCCGTATTCTGCGCCATACCCACCTTTCATCACCTTAATGTCTTTGGCTATAAATGGATTAACAGCTCCAATATTGTCGTTGAAATTCTTCATGCCAAAGAGCGTAAAGCCATCGAAAATTACCTGGCTGTGGCCTTCATAACTTCCCCACACGATGAGATCGGAAGTTTGTTCACCGGCAGCAACAATCCCGGGTTGAAGCCTTAACAGGTTGTAGATGGAATTGTCGCCATTTCCTGGTAAAAAATATGCTATTTTGTGGTTTAGCTTTGATGTGCCAGGCGAAATACCCGTTTGTATTGAACGTGAAACCAGCCGGTCTTCAACAATTATTTCTTTAAGGGCTATTACAGAGGGGATGAGCCGGAGCCTGTAATTTGCACCCGCCGGAACAATCGTATCGAGAATATAATAACCGAGATATGAAACCTGGAGCCTGAAAAGGCTGTCGGCAGTAGAGGAGGTTGAAAAAAAACCCTGGGCATCTGTTATCACTCCGGTATTGTTGATCAATACAGATGAAAAGGGTAGTGTCTCAAGACTGGTCTTGTCAAGTACAGTTCCGGATAGATTGAAATATTTTGGTTCTGTAATGATCTCTTTTTTATAAATCACATAAACGCCGTCGCTTAGTTCATATGTAAGGGGCAATCCTTTAATCAGCATATCAATAGCTTGGGTAGCAGAACCAAAGGTTTTGTCAATGGTTACTGTAAACCGGGACAATTCTTTGTCGTCAAACGATAGCAAAACACCATAATTGTCCCTGAGAGAAATCAATATTTTGTTTAATGGCTCGCTGGTAAAACTTACAGAAATCTGTTGGGCTGCAATTTCAGGTATCAGGATGATAAAAATCAGTGCAACAAACAAAATCCTGACGAAATTATTCTTCATGCTTAAGAGATATAGCATATTCATTTGCCGATATTCGTGTGACCCTGAGATTAAAAGGTTTGCAGACAAGACCTAATGCTTGTTCAGCCGAAGCCGGTTTTAAAAAAGTGCCTGTATAATAATTATCAGGGCTTACCTCAGCCGTTATTTTGATATTGTACTGCCTGCTGATTTCTTCAAAAACCTGCTTTATTGGTGCAGATGTAAAGCTGAACCTGTTTTCCATCCACGACAGTACCTGGGTGGTATTTACATTTTGTTCTACCCGCAAAAGCTTTTCTTTATCAATGTATGCCTTTTGCCCGGCGGAGATAACTGCCTCTTTGCGGCCAAGGTTTTCTACCACCTTTACAGAGCCCGAGATACATAATACATTGTAGTCTTTGTTTCTTGAAAAAATATTAAAACTGGTGCCCAGCACGATGACCCTTCCATAACGTGAGGCAACCTCGAATTTCTTTCCTTTCTGAACTTCAAAATAAGCTTCCCCTTCAAATTTTAATTCGCGTGAGAAGTACCACCATAACGGTTTATATGAGAGTGTTGATTGTGCATTTAGCTTCACCACAGAATAATCGGGCAATATTATGCTGCTGTGCTGTGCTGCCGGAACAACTGTTTTTTTGGTATATAAATACATAAATGCAGTGATTCCGATGAGCAAAGTTACTACTGCTGCAGCAGCCAGGTTAATCCAGGGCCTTAAAGTTATTTTTTTGGGTTCAGGGGTTGTCTTATCAAGTTTTTTCTCCAGCTTCTCCCATATATCTTCCTTGCTTTTTTCCCATGCAATATAAGATCCCGAAATCATCTTTCCGGCAGTAGTGTTCAGGTGGTCGTTTTTTTCAATATGTTTGCTTTTCAGCGACATTTATCCCTCCAATGCTTTTTTTAAAAAGGCCAGCGTCTGGCTCATCCTTTTTTCTATTGCTTTAATACTCAGGTTAAGCCTTTCTGCAATTTCATGGTATTTTAAACCCTCCATGCGGGCCATCAGAAAAACAGTACGTTGTTTTTCATTTAGTTGTGCAAGCGCTTTGGTATATCTTGCTTCAAGGTCATTATACTGTAACTTTTCAAGGGGAGAATCACCCTGCTCTTCGAACATTAACGATTTCCGGTAGTTAAGTTCCAGTACTTCTCTTCTATATTTGCTTATAAACATATTGCCTGCAATTTTATACAAAAGACCAACTATTTGCTTCAAATCAATCGTTAACTGTTTTTCCCATATCCGCAAAAACACATCCTGTGCCAAATCGGTTGCCAATTCGGTGTCTGCACCGCGGTAAACAAGGTATCTGCGCACAGAATCAAAATAGGTGTCAAACAGTTTTTTAAACTCTTCTTTAGTCAATTTTGAATTAGCTTTATTGTGACATGATAGTAAATATAAAGTTAATTCAATATTATACCGAACAAAAAAAGTTTTACCCTACTTTTTTAACATTATTTTTTTAAAACACAAAGAGCATGCTGAAAGGGGGAACAAACTGGCGGGCTTTTGCGGCATTGGCATTTTTTTATGAAAACCATAATGGCCTTATAATACCTTCAGATTCAGTCAATCATCACGACACTAGTATTTGCAGGGTTTTGGTATGCAGACAACAGGTTAGAGTATATCTCCATTACCCGGCTTTCGTTAACAGATTGTTTTGTTTTTTCTGATTCTTTTTTTATAATTTCAAGCATTAGTTGTTGAATGTATGTGTTCCCGGGCAGGTTTTTGCTTTCAAAAAAGTGTTCAATTGAAGATTTTCCTGAATGTTTCCCAAAGCTGATTTTTTCGGTTTCAACACCAAGAATAGATTCGTTGTATGCCTGATATGACAGGTTGTTCTTTTTTATCCAGTTAACATGTACCCCAGACTCGTGAATATGGGCATTTTTCCCGGTTATGGGTTTGTTTTTTGATAGTGCAATTTTCGAAATCTCCTCAACATATTTGCATAGCGAAGAAATATTTTTTGTTTCGTACTTCGGCATACAGTCACCATTAAGTTGTAAAGCGACAATAATTTCTTCAAGAGCTGCATTTCCGGCCCTTTCTCCAATACCATTAATTGTTGCACTGGCACATGTTGCACCCGATTTTAATGCTGTTACCGTATTGGCAGTGGCCATGCCCAGATCGTTGTGCTTCTTCTGGTCAATATAGCGCAGCGTGTACATGCGCGTATTCAAAAATTCCGGAGGAAGGTACATGTGCAAAAACATGCCGCGTCTGTATCCTTTGGCGTTATTGTCAATCGCCGGCCTGGGATCGAGCTCAGTGCGGTTGACA
>JAWOHT010000004.1:0-2948 GCA_046485045.1 Bacteroidales bacterium | reverse complement strand
CAATGCACCACTCGATGACAGTACTGGTGAAAATCCAACCCCTCTTGTCCTACAGAGGTGGGTGCTAAAACAAATGGGCGGAAGGGTGAATTGAACGCCACTCGCACATCCACATCTCGGGTGGCACCGCGCAGGTCTTCGCTCTTTTCGTCACCGAACCGAAGCGCATAGCGGCAACGAATGCGGTGGCTCTCCAAATTGACGTGTCTTGTCTGGTCATCAAAGAGTATCTCATCAAATTGTAAATCTCAGAAAAGATAATTGTATATGTTATGTTATTCAAATATACTCATGCCCAAAACAACAATGAAATAATTTGCAATGAAGTTTTAAAATAATTATCAATAAATAATTGAAAAAAATGAAAAAAATAAAGCTTATTACCCATATTCATGCAATAACTAAATTGTCTTTCATATTAATTTTGATTTCCGCTTGTTTATTACTTGCAAATTGCGAAAATAAGAAGCAAGATTTGTATATTATTATTAAAGATGAGAATGCACAGGAAATTATTGGTGATACGGTACAAGTTTCTTTAAACAGTATTCATCAAACATTAATTGAAGTCGTTTCTCTTAGTACAACACCTCGTTATTTAAGGCAACTAGACCAAGGTGATATTGAATCATTAAACGGACACAAAGATTATGAATTAATCTCACATGGTGTGAATGAAGACGGGAGCAACTTTCAGAAAGTAGTAATTACTACAATTTTTGCTGACACCCTGATGCATATAGGATCCATCGTTAAAATATCTGCCCGGGTGGGTACCGACATCGTTGAGTCGGCATTTTATAAGGTTACCCAATAATGGCATTATGATGTATTCAGAACAAAACAGCACTACAGATTTACTTTATGCTATAACTGAAAGATGAGAAAGCTTAAGGTATTAATTCTTATGTTATTGATGAATACAAATATATCCATACAGGCTCAGAACAACCTTGATATTATAGAGTATTTCGAGGCAATCAAAATAATATCGTCTCATAAATACAATTTACCTGACACTCCGGTTATTGCCATTATTGACAAAGGGCTAAACTTACAACATGAAGATTTATTAGCTAATATTTGGGCGAACAATCAAGAAATATCTAGCAATGGAATAGACGATGACCAAAATGGTTATATTGACGACATTCACGGCTGGAATTTTGCCAACAATACAAATGATGTTAGCATTGGTGGAATCGGCAACTGGCACGGTACTCCGGTAAATGGAATTATTGGTGCAGAAAATGAAAATAATCTTGGTGTAAAAGGCATTAGCCCTAAAGTAAAACTCATGAACTTGGTAAAAGGGGAATCTATTGAATCAATAATCAATTCGCTGCAATATGTTTTCCAGATGCGCAAAACATACAATCAGACTAATGGGCAAAAGGGTGCATATATTGTTGCCGTAAATTGCTCATGGGGCAAAGATTCGCTTTGGGCTTCAGATTATCCCGATTGGTGTACAATGTACGATAGCCTGGGAAGTGTCGGGGTTTTAAGTGTCCATTCAGTCCCGAATGACAATATTGACATTGATGTTTATGGTGATATGCCAGCCACAAGCGTAAGCAATTTTTTGATTACAGTAACAAATTCCAATCAATATGATGAAAAAGTATATGATGCAGGTTTTGGAAAGTACTCGGTTGATTTGGCAGCACCCGGCGATCATACTTACACAACGCTGAACCCCGGAAATTATGGATATTTTGGAGGCACTTCGGCTGCAGCCCCTTATGTTAGCGGAACAATTGGACTGATGTACCTTTTACCATCCGTTGATTTTCAAAAAAGTGTTAAGAATAATCCTTCCTTTACTGCATCAATTGTTAAGACAGCTATCATGAAAGGCGTTGACAGTAGTCCTGATTGTGAAAAAAATACAGTTTCCGGTGGACGTTTGAATGCTTTTAAAAGCATAAAACTGCTTTGTGATTATTACGGAGAACAACAACTTTACAAAAACCTGTTCGAACCAATAAATATTATCTCGGTTTATCCTAACCCGGCAAGTACGCATACATCATTACAAATCGAATGTAATACGGATTTGGATATCTCGATAAATATTGCCGATTTAAACGGGAAAAATGTTTTAATAAAAAACAGCTTTTTAAAAGAAGGTATTGGCATAGTACCAATTGACCTTTCAGGCTTACATAAAGGGTTTTACATTGTCAATGTAACATCCCCGGAAGTAACCAAAAGTATTAAACTAATAATCCAGTAATCATAGTATGAAAAATATATTATATATAACGCTTTGTTTTTTTATAAGCCTTTCTGGTTTTGCACAACAGCATTTTACCATTAGTGGTTATGTTAAAGACAAAAACACGGGCGAAGTACTTATCGGGTCAACCATTTATGAGAAAAGCCTTTATAAAGGTACAGTAACCAATGGGTACGGTTTTTATTCCCTTTCTCTTCCTACGGGGGAATACTCATTAACTTGTTCCTTTATGGGATATGAAAACGTGGGTTTTGAAATCAACCTTATACAAAATATCAACAAAGATATTTTTCTTGATAATTCATCCGTAAACCTTGAAGCTGTTACTGTTACCGCAGAATCGTCTACGAAACCTTTAGCAATAAACGAATTCAGCACTGAAAAGCTTACCATGAAAAATATACGCCAATTGCCCGCCATGTTTGGTGAAGCGGATGTTATTAAGGCAATTCAGTTACAATCTGGTGTGAAAACATTAGGCGATGGCTCATCGGGCATGTTCGTGCGCGGGGGAAGCAGCGACCAGAACCTTATTTTGATAGACGAAGCCCCTATTTACAACCCTTCGCACCTATTTGGATTAATCTCTGTTTTTAACCCCGATGCCCTTAACCATGTTGATTTATACAAAAGCAACATGCCAGCCCAATATGGCGGAAGGGTTTCATCGGTAATTGACTGTAAAATGAAGGAAGGGAATATGTAC
>JAWOHT010000211.1:0-5184 GCA_046485045.1 Bacteroidales bacterium | reverse complement strand
ACTTATTTTTTGGGTTTCTGTTAATGGATTGTTTCGATAACCTTTTTCATGCACTTTGTTATTCATATTGTATTTTGCTATTGTTTTTTCTTGTTCTTCGCCTGTGTTTTATACATTTGTGATATCATCGTGTTTGCTGTTTAATTATAGACAAATATACATATAATTATCTGCATAACAATGATTTAAATAATAGAACTCCCCTTAAAAGAAGGAATTCGACCCCGGCTCGGGTCGTAGCAGCTATTTTTGCGCATTTTCTATAAACATATAATCCCACCGGGATTACAACATCCCTAAATTGATTTGAATATGGATACGGCATCAAACACTTTGGTGCTCTGGCATTTTATTTTGATGGCACTTGGTTCAACCCTTAATTCGCATATATAACTTATATTTAAAGAACAAACAAACAAACAAAAAGTTCCTAAATGTATAATAATTGGTTTTTGCGTTATTACTGTCAATTGGTTATTATGTGTGCTAACGGATTGGCGGTATGTTTTAGTTGCCGATTTCGAAGCACTAAACTGTCAACCCAGCACAAAAGTTGATACGAGGTAGAATGTTCAATTAACCACTGAACCCGCTTTTTTGCCAAACGCCTGTTATGCGGTCGGCTTTCTATTTGTCGGAATGCGTCCATAAGTGTCTTTTTACTTTTTCAAATTTGTTGACTTTAAACAAATAAATATCCGGTCCTTCTGTCCATACAATTTCACCACGGTTGTAATACATAAGTTTGTAGTCAACAAAAACGCTGTCACCTTTATCGGTAATTGTCAAAAACTCAAAGTCTGAAAATGTTGAAGCTCCGCTTGGTCTTAAGTAGCAGTCTTGTTTTAAAACTGTTTCTGCAACTTTGTCGTTAGGGAAATAAGTTTTTATTAAGTTCTTATGCTTGTCTGAACCTTGTTTTCCAAGTCCAAGTGCAGTTGTCAGGTCGCAGTATTCTCCGCTACACATTGAACCACCCATAGCAGAATAAAAAGCTATCAATGCTTTAAGTGGTTCGTTGAGTTTTTCAATTGAGGTTGTATCAATTTCTCCTGGGATTTCTGTTGTGTAAAGTTCGCCTGTCTCTGGGTCTTTATCAGGTTCGGGCATTTCAGTCCTTAAGATTATTTTATAGGTGTCATTTTTTGTCACTGATTTTTCTTGCGGAATTGTCTGCCCGCAACTTGTCAGTATGTATGAGAAAAGAATTGTCGATATTAATTTCATCTTTTGTGTCGTCTTTTAAGCTGCCGCATAACTTGTTTATAGGTCTTATAAAATCAGACCTATATAGCTAATACGTACGTATAGGTCTGACAACTATCAGACTTTATTTGTTTTCAAAAGTAAAAGTTATTTATCAAATCACGTCCAATTGGGAAATGTATTTTTGAATAGTAGTTTTTTAAGTAAAATTCTTCTCTCTTTATTTGCCACAGCCTGTCCCAATAAATATCGGGTAGGGTTATGTCGTAACGGTTTTTTTAGAATTTTAAACTATTTCAATTAAGTAAAAAGTAACTTGCATTAAGGATAGAGGCAAAGCTTACCCATAATAAATATGGAATATTGATAAATGCTGCTATTGGTTTAATACGGTAAAACTTAATAAGCATCACAATAATGCTGATCCATAATACGATAATCTCAACTAATGCAATATCAATCCTGTTTAAATAGAAAAACAGAAAACTCCAAGCAAAGTTTAGTATAAGTTGAATCAAGAAAACTGTAATGGCTACATTTCGTTCGTTGCTTTTAGCTTGTTTCCAAATCAGAAAAAGAGAAATGCCCATCAGTATGTAAAGCGTTGTCCACACCGGACCAAACAAATAATTGGGCGGATTGAAGGAGGGCTGATTCAGTGTTGTGTACCATTCGGGTACAGCTTTTGAGGTAAATATTCCGGCAAATGCCCCTAATGCTAAGGGTAATAGTACGGATATTATTAGTTTAAGAAAGTCATTTTTTTTCATACGCTACATTTTTTAATTATTATTTAGTCGTCATTTTTTTTTAATTTGTGCAATAGGTATAACTATTGCAAGTATTAATGAAGTTCTGAAACTAGTTTCCCAATCTACTATTGGACCATTTCCCTTAATAAAATAATTCCAACAAAGTGTCACGAGAATAGCAGCAATCATTGCAACTCCAAATGTTATTAAAAATCTTACAACAAAATCTTTTGCTTTCATAATCAATATATTTAGGTTATACCGATTGCACAAATAATATAGTCCAATTACGACTTTGTCTCATTGTACTATTTATTTCTCAGCCTTCCGCAAGCGGAATTTTCAATCGGCATTATACAGAAATTAGATTGGACTTTATTATAAATGCTGTTGGTATTAGAGCTAATTTCTAAAATTGCCGGCAACGGGGTGATGAGCTTTTATTTCACCAACAACTCTGTTTGGCGTAGGTTGGAGCATACGCCGAACGGGCGTTTCAACCATCAACCCGGTACTTCTGGAGTTTTGATTCTCAAATTTCCTGTCCCTTTTGAAAATGTCACATTTAGTAAAATAGTGCATTCCATTTTAGAATCAGTATTTAGTGTTTCAATATCATTCATTTTCATGTATTTTTTCAAATCATTGAATAATAAATCAACCTTAGAATCTTCAATTTCAATAATTATGCTTATTGAAATGTCCGAAAACATTTTGAAATCAACTATAAATCCGTGCTTAGTTATAATCTCTTCAATGTTACTTATTCCTGTGATTCTGTCATTTTTGCAATATCCTGTTAAATAAAATCTATTCATCATGTATACTGTTTTCAGAATCAGTTTGGCATCGCTCCCGCAGATTTGTAATCTGTGGTTTGGTAGATTCAAATACCAAGTCTTCTTCTTCCGGATTTCGACTCATAAATGAATGTTTTGCTGTTTTTTTAGTTAGCACCCCACAGATTACAAATCTGCGGGAGCGAGGGACTTTTTCCTTTTCCATTTAACGCACCAGCGCCTTGAACTTACTTTGTGCAAAACCGGAAGAGCGGGGGTTGATTTGGATAGCAATAATGGGAAGGCACAAGTTGCTTTTTAAGTTTATGTGCCTCCCTGAGCATGGCTCGGAATCTTACCGGCCAGTCCACTTTGTAACGCTCTTCAAGGTATTTTAATTTTTTATGATTCTATTTTTTTTACTTTCAATAAGATATCAAAAATAAACACAGGTGTGCGAAATAAATGTTGCCCTCCGGCGTGTTCAAGTTCAAATTCATTGATTACCGAAGCTGTTTGAGCATTGATCCATTGGCAGTGGTATTTTCCTGCTGGCAGATTAATGTTGAAACTGGTCTTCCGAACCTGGTTTTCCTCAACAAACGGCGATGGGTTAACTACTTTATTATGGAGTGTCTCTTCGATGCGCCATACCCTCTTTTCATCGAGTTTTTCTCCTGTGTAATAAGTAGCTTCAACGCCCGGCGTTCTTTTGTCGGTACAAAGTAATCTTTCCTTGGTAAGTACCTCCCCGTACAATGAATCAAGCCCAATAAAAATCCTTGCTTCATCGTTGTATGAATTAAAGGTCGATTCCAATTCAAAAGGGATAGGGTCTTTACCGTTGTACCAAATCCTTTCGGTATGGTTCTGATGCCCGCTAGTTGTTGATTGGGCTACCAACCTGTTGGCGAGGGTAAACTTTATTGTTCCGCGGGTGTTTGCTTTTATGTGGTGCCAGCCTTCTTCAAGTGGCTTAATAAAACCTTTATAGATCACCTTGTAATTAATGGTTGCCGGTTTAACGCTGATGTAAGCCAGGTACTCATTTCCGGGGTTTTCTAAAGCAGCTGATTCGAACAGTGCGTTGTTAAAACTGACCAGCGATTTATTGGGTAGCATCTTGACAAAATCGCAATCATTCATCACCTTTCCCAATGCTTCTATACCCAAATGTACTTCGGGGCCACCGCCATGCCGCGCACGCGGAGAAGGTGCCCTGTTCCCCACAGGGTAACGCGCGTTGTAGGTAAAATCGATTTGGGTATAAATGCCGCACCCCGATAAAACCGTACGATAGGCGTGGCGGCGGACAAAAGGTTCCCAATTAGGCACAAACGAGTGCTCGCCCATGAAAACCGGCAGTCCCTTGCCATAAACATGTTCAAACATTGTTTCATCAGTAAACCGGTAACTGATGGCTGAAGCATTTTCAAATACTTTGTTCAAAGGGCCGCGAACTTTACCCACATTGAATGCAATGGGTTGCTTTGGCTCATCCATACTTTCGTATAAATAGCTGAACACATTCTGGTACCAATCGTAGTCGGTCCAGTAGAGGAAATCAGGTCGATAATCTTTATCGAAAGGGTCTCCACGAAAAGTCACTTCATAAATGACATTCGGGTAATTTTTAAGACGTTGAGTAACCTTTTTAATGAGTTCTTTCTGCAAATCCAATAACCCTAAATGTTTATCAAGCGTATACACATCGATGGGCTGAATTTTTTCGTATTCTGTGTTCACATTATTCACAGGGTTAAAGGGTGTTGCCCGCCATTTGTGATCATCGAAAAACGTGGAGAAAAAGATATAATTCACAAAAATATCCCTTTCGTAAGCATATGCTACAAACTTTTCCAACCGGTCGAAATAGTCTTCGTTCCATTTGCTCAGGTCAAATTTATTGCCACCATAATTGTAGCCTTCAACTGAACTGCGTTGCCATGGGATAACGAGGTCTTCCCACTGCTTGTTGCCCGATGGTTCAAGGAAAATCCCGCTCATCACCGAAGCAACATTAAAGCCCCTGCTCTGAAGATAATCAATATAAGAGGCATAGTCAAACTTTTGATTGACCAGGGCAAAGTAATGTTCAGTAGAAGAGAGCAAAAGCACCGGTTTGTCCTTATAAACAAAATAATTTGAATTGTCGGGACTGATTGACAAGGGTGCAACTTTGTTGCCCGAACGGTTCTGTGTACATGCGATTGTACAAACAAGAAAACAAACAAATAAATACTTCATAGTTTTATAGTAATTGTTTAGCTGCCCAATCCCGCTAAAGGGGATACAAAAATAAAAAATCATCAGATATTAACAATGATTAGGCTTTGTGGTTAATAACTTTTATGCTTTAGTGGATTGTATGTCTCTAAGATTATGGTATTAGAATCTATTCTGCTGCTGAGTTTGAAATATTCAATTCTCAGGCAGGTATTTTTCCA
>JAWOHT010000174.1:0-6267 GCA_046485045.1 Bacteroidales bacterium | reverse complement strand
CAGGAGATTGGGCATTTATAAACCTTGAAATATTCACCCACTTCCACACCAAAGTGCCAGCATTTCCGCCACCGGTAACAATATCTAACGAACTTGTATGACCTACAGGCGCCAGACCGTTTACAGTATACCAATCATTAACATTCGTTGGGGATACAACCCCGAAATTTCTTGCCAGGAAATAACTGTCATCGTTATAATTTCCGGTTCCAACCCTGATTTTAGCATAAAAATGATACACTCCGGGTTCTGCAAACTTAACACTGTAAGTTATTGTTTTAGTCTCATTTCCCGGATAAGAGCCATTCAGCATATCGGTACCGGGTGTGACATACCGCACACTATTTTCTTCCAGAACCTTATAATCTGAACCCACCACGCCCGAATCGGCTTCTATAACAACAGGAAGGTTCTGTGCGTGAGACACAAAAGGCAGTATAAATAAAGATAAAATATACAATCTCTTCATAATATGAACACTTTATTGCTGTTAAAATTTGTTGTAATGGCTGACATGAGTGTATCAATTGGTTGCTGAAGCTGAGCGTTTTTGGGAAAAATATGACCTTAATTTTTTAACTTTTAAAAATAAGGAGATTGAAAATACTTAGGCTCCAATTATAGATATTTTTTTATTAGAATTCGGATAAAACAGTAAAGAAATCGAAAAAAGTAATATTATCAATAGTGTTAGAATGATACTATAATACCAGAAATAACGAACAAAGGGTTTGAATTATTATTCAACTTATATCATCATGAGCGGGGCTATCCCCCGCTGGCAAGCTAAGGATTATTCTTAACACGGCCACAAGTTTATGGGCAAGGGATGGTAGTCCCGATAGGGACAAAATATTTATAGCAATTAATGTTTTTATTGTTAAATTAGTCCCGTAGGGACGTAATATCTATAACTATGACAAACACATATACATTTGATATTTTATATGAACCGCAATACATGCTGAAAGATATACAATAAAGAAATATTACGTCCCTACGGGACTTATGTTGTAATGGTCGGGTTTTACTATAGATATTATGTCCCTACGGGACAGGTTGAAGCTTTCCAAAGAATTTTAGTTTCAGTTTTATATTGCGCCTTCGGGTGCGTATTCCAAACTTGACTTTTATGCCCACCGCTGGGTCGTAAGCAACTGAATTGGAGCCAGTATGGAACTTAGCTTGACGGCTATGCTGGCGAACGGGGGTTGCCGTGTAAATTACCTGCTCTTTAGCACATCCGGTGATTGGTGTGTACTGGTTACCCCCAAAATGTAAATGGTATTCTTGATTTCTCTATATAGTACTTTGTAATAAGCCCTAACGAAAATTCTACGATATTTAGGGTTTATATCATCAAGTTGATATTGCTTTGCGTAATATATGGTTTTAGGACTTTTCAGGATATCTGACCTTACATTTTCTGCCCCCTGGACTGTCTTCTTTTTCCAGTATTCATAAATGTTCTTCAGATCTTGTTTCGCCTGTGATGTCCAGATGATTTTATAGTACACCATTGCCCATTACCAGTTTTCTACTTCCTTTTCAAGGTCTTCCTGGGTGATATAATCCTCTGATTCTATTTGTTTCTCGGCAACAAGTAAACGCTCATTGTATTGCTGTTTTGTCAGTGGTTTTCCATCGGTTGTGTAACCAACTATCATTTCTTCATCAAGAATATTGCTGATCTTATCCAGTAATGATGCTTCCGATATATTCATTATTTTTTGCATCACGTTAATTTTAGCCGCTTGTAAATTCATAATTTCCATCTTTTTATTCATACAAATTTAACGATTATTTACCACTATTGGTTTTATTTAACGGATGATATTATTGACACTTACATCCGGGACTTTAAAACCAGACAAACCTGTGCCTCCTATAACTCCCGCGAACCGCTCCCTTTAGGGTTGGGTAAAACCCCCGCACAAAAACAAAAAGGCACAAGTTAGCTAAACTTGAACCAGTTTTTGTTTTTTACAGCCTCTGGCGAACGGGGAGCATTGGAGATTATTTGTTTTTTGAAGGATGTTGCCTGGTTTCAAACACCCTGTTTATATAAACAACAGGTTTTGATGCGCTTAATCTGTATGTGATTTTGACGTTTTTTTCTATTAACTTTTTGTATTGGTGTTTTAGATGGCTAAATTGCTCATCTATAGCGCCCATTTTTACATTTTTAGCATCAGAAAGAATGTCAACACGTTTTAATATGGTTGTGATTATCTCAAAAGCTTTTTCTTCTCCGGCGAGCTCAGTGTAAAATCTATAAACTTTTCCGAGGTCTTTTTTTGCCCTGAATGTCCACCTTATTTCGTATGTCTCCAAGACTGAACCTCCTGTTTAAAAGCTTCATGAGATGTTAAATTGCCATTTTTGATATCTTCTTCAGACTCTTCGATCAAAGCATCATCCAAATAGGACACTAATTTGTCATAAAGTTCATTTATAGCCGGTTCTTTTATTTGGTGTAAATGGCTGTGTATATAATCTCTTTTTTCAACTACGTTCATAACTTCCATTGTTTTATTTCCTACAAATTTAAAGATTTAAACTTAATTTTGTTAGTCTTTCAACGGTTAACTTCGTCAAGGCGAAAACGAAGCCTTTTCCGCCGCAATAATCTATTACACTGTTAAATAAATAATATTCCGGCTCATTTGCTATCCTTTCCTCAAACGGGTTATTATGAAGGAAGCTGACACCATTGATGGGATGTCACCATACCTCCCTGGTAAGATGTATACATATTACTGACACTTACATCCGGGACTTTAAAACCAGACAAACCGATCCCTCTGGAGGCTCCTGCCTCCGCCAAACCAACCATTATTTTATTAGTTTTTTACTGCCTCTGGCGAACGGGGATTTAAAAAAAGTGTATCTTTGGGGAAATGATTTAATGATATGAGTACAATAGAATTAAGACATATTATTTCTGAACAATTATCTCATATAGATGATGTTTCATTTTTAAATGCAATCATGACAATAATTGAAAGTAAAGCTTCCGAAAAAATTTACAAGCTTAGTGATTATCAAAAAAAACGCATTGTTTTAGCCAGACAACAACTAAAAAATAAACAGACTATATCCCACGAAGATTTACAAAAAGAGATTGACCAATGGTTAAACTGAAGTTTTAAACTTCCTTTGATTAAGAGGCTTAAGTCACAGACTTAAGCCAGGGTAGGGTTTTCAGGCAATAGCCTGTTAAGATATGTTCGACTAAGGCAAAGCCTTTGTTTTATTTATTTCACAACCTCTGGCGAACTGGGCACGAGTTACAAACTCGCGCCAGCATTGGGCATGTTTCTAAATATACCTTAACCTTCCCGGAAAATGGTCAGATAATATCGTGTAGTTTGATTTCTTTTTGGAAAAAGAAATCCATTTTTTCTAACTAAAAAGTATGGTATATTTGTAATTACTATAAATAAAAAACATGATACGGACAATAGTAAAAACAAATAATAATACCTTGTCATTTCCCATACCTGATAAGTACATTGGGAAAGAACTGGAAGTAATTGCTTTTACAAGGGACGAAGGTTTTGAAGAAAACAAAGCAAATAAGAAAGTGTCCTTTACGGTGCTTCACACAGATATTAAAAATTACAAATTCAGCAGGGATGAAGCAAACGAACGATAATAACTTTCTTGACACAAATATTATTATCTACGCCCATTCTGACGTAGAACAGGAGGTAAAGAAAAACAATAGGGTACAAGCGGACGCTCCGGTTTTTGTTTTTCCCATCATACCGACAACCTTGGACCATAATGGGAGATGCCAGTATTTTTAATAACCCTGATATGTTGCACTGTTTTAACGAGATTAAAAGCTTTGCGGAAAAGGAAAAGGAACATATCCTTTTTACCCTGGGCACTATGATACATGAGATTAAGAACCGTAAGATATACGCTGTAAAATAATTTGTTATGAAAGTAATACTGGACATAAACGACAATAAAGCGGCTTTTGTAATGGAGTTGCTAAACAACCTTTCTTTTGTAAAGGCCAAGCCTATAACCAAGGAAAAAGCAAGGCTGATGGAAGAGGTTAAAGAAGCTGTGGACAACCTTAACCTTGTTAAGAAAGGTAAAATGAAGGCAAGGCCATTAAACAACCTGTTGAATGAGCTATAATATCCTTACCATACCCCCTTTTGACAGACAGCTTAAACGGTTGGCCAAAAAATACCCTTCAATTAAATCCGATATTACCGGGCTTGCCAGGCAGATCATGAAAGACCCTGCAACGGGAAAACCGCTTGGCAAGGATTGTTACAAAATCCGCATGGCCATTAAATCCAAGGGCAAAGGTAAATCAGGCGGCGCCCGTGTGATTACCCATTTTGTCGTGGCTGGTGGCATTATTTACATGCTTACCATTTACGATAAGTCCGATAAGGAAGATATCTCTGACAAAGAACTTGAAGAACTCCTTAAGTTTATTGAATAAGAAAACAGCCTGGCAGAAGCAAGGCTGTTTTCTTATATAAAATTATCCAATACTTCTGGAAATGGTGGGTTTTTTAATCCCTGTATTTCTTGTGTTAACCGCCATTATTCATACCTTTTAATAATTCGTTGATTATAGCGGTTAACCCTCCCGGCAAACCTTATCGTGTGGACACATTTCTGTGGATTTGCCAACCTTCAAAAGCGGGTTGGGGTAAAACCCCCGCACAAAAACAAAAAGGTCCAGATTGCGCTATCGCTAAACCTGAACCGGTTTTTGTTTTTTTTATGCACCAGTTAGGGGAAAAGAAAACAGGCAAAAGCCTGTAATAATATATTCGACGAAGGCTGGAGCCTCCGCCGAACCAACCATTATTTTATTAGTTTTTTACTGCCTCTGGCGAACGGGGGGTACGGGACTATTTAATTACGCAGATTCTTCTTTTAGTTTCTCAGAAATAAATACTTTAATTACAGATTGTCGTGTTACACCGAGCCGTCGTGCCAAACTGTCAAGCTTTTGTATCATCCAGACAGGAAAATCAACGCTGACCCTGCGTTGTTCCAATCCCGGTTTCCGCACTTTCTTTAAATCCAAATATGCGGTTATGTCCTGGCCTGTATCAAACTTATGATCAAACTCAGATGCTGAAATAGATTTCTTTTTCATTGTCTCTTGATTTACGTACTGATATTATTCGAATATTTTCACCTCTGATGGTAAAAATTGCTGACCAGCAAACATCATTTAGCACAGCCAGTAATAAGTATCCCGGCTCATCGGTTAATCTTGCCTCAATTTCAATTCTCTCAGGGTCTTCCCATAGTTTTTGGGCTTCAATAAAATCAATACCGTGTTTTTTCCTGTTTATTTTGCTTTTATTTTCATCAAATTCAAACTGCATTGTTTAAAAATATACACAAAAATAATTATATTTTAATTAATTATTATACAATAATTGTACATTTTTGGCATTCTTAATGCAAGATAGTAAAAATATTATATGCGTAAATAATCTAATTTACCACAAGTTACCGCTGCGCTCAAAATTGCGGTAGATGGGGAATACAAATTATTGACACTTACATTCGGGACTTAAAAACCAGCCAAACCGATCACTCCCTTTAGGGTTGGGGTAAAACCCCCGCACAAAAACAAAAAGTCCAGGTTGCGCTATCGCTAAACCTGAACCAGTTTTAGTTTTTTTATATGCGCCAGTCAGGGGTAAAGAAAACAGGCAAAAGCCTGTAATAATATATTCGACGGAGGCAGGAGCCTCCGCCGAACCAACTGTTATTTTATTTAGTTTTTTACAGCCTTTGGCGAACGGGGCACGAGTTACAAACTCGCGCCAGCGTTGGGGATAAAAGTTGTACTTTCAGCTAACTCTTTTTCCTATTTTTTGTATTTTCTCCGGTTCTTGCTTGGTATCAAAAATGCCCAACACTCTTATTTCCTCTTTATCTTCATCTTTTTTATGGACTATTTTATACCTTCTGGATTATATTGATTGTGTAGTTAGCCATTACCAGTCTTTCGATTCTTTTTTCAGGTCTTCATGTAATATATAATCCCCATTTTCTATTTCTGCATCCCTTCTTTCTATTTCAGCTTTATATGCCTTTTGGGTAAGTGGCCTTCCTGTTTGTACATCATATCCAATTACCGGGTCTGCATTTTCGATTATAGTAAACATCTTTTCAAAGACCTCGTTCACGAGACGTTCATCAACATGGTGCAAATGACTGTGTATATACTCCCGTTTCTCAAGTAAATTCATAACTGTAAATTTTTTA
>JAWOHT010000133.1:0-80408 GCA_046485045.1 Bacteroidales bacterium | reverse complement strand
CACGGCTCATGCCCACATGATGCTCAAAACCGTTTTTGCACAGATGCTTCATAAGTTGTTGCAGATTGGAAATTTCTGTTACAGCAATGCCGCCATCCATCCCGTAAGGATCATTTGTAATCTGACCTTCGCCAAGATAGCCTTTAATAAGGCCTTTTGGGTCATCGGTTGATATACGGAAGAAGGTCAATGGACCTTGTGTTACTTTTCCTTTAACTGCGCCAAAAGTGTCTTCCTGGCCAAGCACTGTACCAAGTACATCCAGGGTACCTATTTCAATTTCGTTCTGGAAGAAACTTTTTGGGTAATTGCTGCAGTGGGTGCAAACACATTTGTTACGGTCCTGGGCAAAGTTATTGTTCCAGTCAAGAAGGGCAGAAGGGGTTCCCGATGCAAGCATTAAGGTGTACATCGAAACTACTCCTGTAAGGTCGGTTTCGCAGGCACAGGGATTAAGTTTTTCACCCAGCATACTCATGGTAAGACAGGTAGCGCATCCGTAGTTTTTTTCAACAGATTCCCAGCATTGAATACCTGCAGCATCAATTTCATTTGCTGTCATCCAGTTTTCAATGGCCAGGCCAAATTTTGCCTGTCTTTTGATTTTTTCATCATTTACACCACTTACAATTTTGCCATAATTTTTTATATCACTAACTTTTTCAAGCAGTGCTTTGGCATTGCCGTCAATTTTTTCGGCTGCTGCCAGAATTTCTGAGAGATCAACAGGAATAACAGTCATACCGTTTGCCTGTAATAATTTTTCACTGGCGCGCATGGTTTGAAATGCCTGTGGGCGGGTGCCAACCTGGCCTATCCGGGCACCTTTGATGCCTCCGACAACACGGCAAACACCGGCGAATTTCGCTACGTCTTTTGCAAACGCTTCGCTGTCAAGAGGATATGTATGAGTACTGGTATCTGTAAATGGAATACCGTATTGGTAAAGGTTGTTACATACCGATAATTTTCCGCAAAAAGCATCACGGCGGCTGTAAACGTCTACCTTATCATTATCGTCATCGCAAGCCTGAATTAATACCGGAACATCAAGCTTTGCCATGTTAAGGGTATTGACAATTCCCAATTCATCGCCAAAGTTGGGCAATACGACAATCACACCATCAATAATATCGCGGTTTTTCTTAAATAAGTCCGCGCATTTTTTTGCATCCTGGTAAGTTTCAATATTACCGGTGGGGGTTGCTTCAGAAGCAAGTATTACATAATCATAGCCCCATTCTTTCATTTTTTTAAGCAGCACAATCTTGGCTTCTTCAGCCAGCTTGGCATTAAATATATTCCGCGTGCCTACGATAAGGCCAAATGTGAGTTTTTTCTTGTAAGCCATAGTCTTAATTTTTAATTATGAATATTAATAGTTCCAAGTACTTTGTTTTTGCATTATGTTAATCAATGAAAATTATTGCTGCTTATATAAACTTTGAATTTGTTTTAATATTTTAGATTTTACTTATAAAGTGTTCGTTGAACGGCTTTTTTCCAATCACTGTAGAGGGCATTAACCATTGTTTCAGGCATTTTTGGCGTAATATAATCGCTTTCTGCCCTGAGCGCATTAACCGCTTTTAAATCGGGCCAATGATTTAATGCCAAACCGCCCATTAAGACTGCACCCAGTGCAGAGGCTTCTTCAATAGGGCTGCGGTTAATTTTTGCCTGTAACATATCGGCCTGGAACTGCATAAGAAAATTGTTTTTAACCGGACCGCCATCTACACGCAATTCCTGCAGTTTTACCCCTGATTCCTGAATAAGCGATAATAAATCTTTTACCTGGTATGCAATAGATTCGAGCGCTGCCCGAACGATATGTGCTTTTTTGGTTCCCCTGTTCATTCCGCAAATTAAACCTTTTGCTTCGTTGTCCCACCATGGTGCGCCCAAACCGGCAAATGCAGGTACTAAGTATACACCGTCTGTGCTTTCAACCGAGGTGGCAAGAGATTCGGATTCGGCAGCAGACTTGATAAGCATAAGGTCGTCCTGAAGCCATTTTATCGTAGCCCCGGTACAATGAATGTTGCCTTCGTATTCGTAAAAAGTTTTTCCTTTTGCTGTAAAACCTACAGAAGTTACAAGGCCCCGTGGAGCAGGAAGCGCATTTTCTCCTATATTCACTGCTATTGAAGACCCGGTTCCGTATGTTGCTTTGCCCATGCCGCTTGTAAAACACATCTGCCCGACCAAAGCTCCATGAGAATCTCCCAGGACTCCGGCAATGGGTATTTCAGGTACCAGGCCATTCAGGGTTGTTGTCCCGTATACCTCGTCACAAGGCAATACCTTTGGCATCATAGAAGATGGGGTGGTGAAAAGGTCAAGCAATTCTTTATCCCAGTTAAGTGTATGGATATTAAATAACAGGGTGCGGCAGGCGTTGGTATAATCAGTGGCATGAACTTTCCCTGAGGTAAAATTCCATATAAGCCAGGTATCCATTGTACCGAGCAGTAAATTACCCTTGTTTGCCTCGTCCATGGCGCCTTTTACATTATCAAGTATCCATTTAATGCCACTTGCAGAGAAATAGGGGTTGATTATCAATCCTGTCTTTTTTTGAACCATTGGTTCATGGCCTTTACCAACTAATTCATCACATATTTTGGAACCCCTGTTGCATTGCCACACGATTGCGTTATATACGGGTTTGCCGGTACGCTTGTCCCATACCACAACAGTTTCTCTTTGATTGGTTATAGCAACAGATGCGATATCTGATTTTGAAACGTTGCTTTTTCGCAATAATTCTTCAATAGCCTTATAGGTATTGGATAAAATCTCCGACGGATCGTGTTCGACCCATCCGGGTTGAGGGTAAAATTGTTCGTGCTCGATTGAGATGCGTGAAAACAACACTGCATTCTCATCAAATAACATAGTTTTTGTGGCCGAGGTGCTTTGATCTATTGCTAATGTATATTTCATTTATGATATTTTTATCGGGTTAATTTTATATTACCTGCTTTTTCTAAGCATTTATTATTTTTTTAAGAGTTGTAACGCGCTGTCAGCAATTCCTTTGCCGTCAATGCCATAGTGTTTGAATACTTCTATGGGTGTGCCATGAACGACAAATTCATCAGGCATGCCCAGAATACGCATTGGCACAGGATTTTCCTGCGCTGCTATCTCAGCAACTATTCCGCCCAATCCTCCGAAGATGCTATGTTCTTCAACAGTTATTATGCACTTTGTTTCTTTTGCTGCTTTCACTATTACATTTCTGTCAACAGGTTTTAATGTATGCATATCAATCACGCGGGCTTTAATACCATGTGAATGCAATTCTTTTCCTGCCTGCAGGCAATGATAAACTGTCTCCCCTGTTCCGATAATTGCAATATCGTTGCCCTCGAGTAAAACATTGGCCTTGCCAATTTGAAATCCTGCATTCTCATTTTCATACACATTGGGCACAGCATTCCTGCCCAGCCGTATGTAAACCGGATGCGGGTAATTAACAAGCTCTTTTACCAGTTTCTTTGTCTGGAAAATATCACAGGGCAACACTACGTGCATTCCCGGAAAAGTCCTTAAAACAGCTATATCGTGCAGGCTGTGGTGGGTAAAACCCAGTGCCCCGTAGCTTATACCACCGCTAACCCCTAAAATTTTTACAGGAATCCCGCAATAGGCCACATCAACTTTAACCTGCTCAAGTGAGCGGGCAGTATAAAAAGAAGCCGGGCCGCAAACGAAAGTTTTTTTTCCGGAATAAGCCAGCCCTGCTGCAACGCCAATGGCATTCTGTTCTGCTATTCCCAACTCAATAAATTGATCCGGAAGTTCTTTTGCAAATGATGTAAGTGTTACCGAACCACGTGCATCGGTTGTCACTGCAACTATATCCCTGTCGTTTTTTGCAAGTTCAAGCAATGTATCGGTAAACATCAATCTGCAAGGAACCTTATTATCACTTTTCATATTCATTTATTATACTGTTCAGATTTTCAATTCTTTTATTAATTTCAACGATTGCCTCTTTGTATTGCTCTTCATTTACCACTCCATGGTGCCAGCTGGCATTTCTTTCCATAAAAGAAATACCATGTCCCTTTATTGTATCGGCAATTATCAGTTTTGGTTTTTTATTGTTATAATTAAGTTTTTCAAAAACTTCAATTATTTCCCCTATATCATTGCCATTGATATTAAAAACCTCCCAGCCCAGCATTTCCCAGCGACCGCGTATTGGCTCAAGTGACATTACTTTTTCTGTATCTCCGCTAATCTGCAGATTGTTTCTGTCGATAATACTTATCAGGTTATCAAGTTTATAATGACTTGCTGACATGGCAGCCTCATAAATTGAGCCTTCTCCCTGCTCCCCGTCTCCCATCAGCACTATTGTACGATAAGGTTTGTTATCCATCTTTGCAGCAATTGCGATACCCACGCCAACAGACAAGCCATGTCCCAATGCACCGCTGTTGTGTTCAACACCCGATACCTTTTTGTTCGGGTGGCCTTCAAGAATCGAATTAAACTGCCCGTAAGTATTTAATACTTTATCTTCGATAAAACCCCGGGCTGCCAACACACAGTATAAAGCTTCAACACTGTGGCCCTTGCTTAAAATAAACCGATCCCTGTCATCTTTCAATGCATTTTTCGGATCAATGTTCATAATATTGAAATACAGGGAGGTGTTAATATCAACTGACGAAAGGGAGCCTCCGATATGGCCCGATTTCGATGTATAAATCATTTCAACAACCCTTTTCCTGATTTTTTCAGCCTGTAACTGTAATTTTAATATTTTAAGTGAATTTTCTTGTGCCATTTTAATTATTTAACTAATATCAAAATTTAAAAAACGTAAATATATAAAAGAATTCGAAAGAGTAAAAAACTTTTATCATATTGTATAAAAAGTAACAAAACCTGGGTTAGTAACCAGATATGCAATCTTAAGTAATATTTTACTACCAGTCTGTAGAGACTGTGTGCATTTTTTAAGCATAAAAGAGGCTATGTAAAAAGTCAACTTTTTCGAAACCGTCATTACGAATCCCAATTCATCAACATGAAGAGACTGTGAAAAAAGTCACTTCTCTTGTCATTCTGAACGATAGTGAAGAATCTATACTATTTAATAAGAGAAGTTAACTATCGCTCAACATGACAAATCGAGTTAGAGAAAGACCTTTAACACAGCCTCTTCGGTTGTGCTATCCTCATGACGACCTTATTGGCTTTTACCCGGTCTCTTTCTGCATATTATCAAGACCTAAGGCTCTTTTAATATCCGGGGTTCTGTAGCGTTGGATCATCAAAATTAGATGAAGCCTTGATTTGATTTGTCGGTATTGGCCTCAAATAATGTATACCCGGAATGAAAAAATCCTTAGTGGCAGGATTTTTTTGAACCTGCTGTTCAAGTTTTTTCGTACGTTTAAGGTCAAACCAGCGAATATCTTCGGCAGTAAATTCACGGGCCCTTTCTTCAAGAATAAAATCTACGTCTACATTATTAACCAACATTTCGGCTTCTTTTCCGTCAATTGCACGTTTATCCCTGAGGATGTTTACAAGTTCTACAGCTTCAGACTGATTAGAATTTATCAGGGCTTCAGCTGCAATCAGGTACATTTCTGCCAGCCTGAACACAGGAAAATCGCGATATGAAAAATAGTCCTGGAAACTTGTCATGGCTGCAATTTTTGAATCGGTATTTTCAAATTTCCGCAAGGCATTGTACATAACTGCTCCGCCAAAGGCTGTATTGGGAGTAGGCCTGCCAGTTGAATCAAATTGTATGGTAACATCCATAGCTTTATATCGTTTATTTGCCCAGTCTTTTTGGGCCTGGGTAAGGGGTCGCTTGCTGAAAAACAGACATGTATCAAAATTGGTGCCGGTTGACATTAAAGGATAGGCGCATGTTGCTGTATCGGGATAATTCTTTGGTACAACCTTCGGATCTTTGTACCACGCAGATCGGAAAGTAACATCCCAGCGCTGGTCAATTGTTTCATCGAAAAGATCAAGACAATATTTTGTGGGCCCAAACCTTGTATAGCCCATAGAATATTTCACATAAAAATTTCCTAAATCAACATTAACTTTTGCGGCAGGCGAAGCAACAGTATACATTAAATGAGAACCTGACATCCTTACCAGCACATCGGTTATACTTGGTCCGCCGTCGTTGGTATTCTGGTTATTCCATATAGGGGTCCACATTAAATGCTGGGTGTTGCCCTGTCCCAAACCATCGGTCCTGGAATAGACTTTATCCCATCCACTGATTCCCTGCAGCCTTATAGGCAAGTCACTCCATTTTATATCCGAACCTATTGCATCGTAGTAGTCAACAGCCCATATAAATTCATTATTGTTTTCTGTAGCATTCTTTTTAATGTCCCAAACGTCACTGTAATTATCGTAAAGGCCTTTTCCAAGCGCCTGTGCGGCGTTGATAACATCTTTGGCATTCACTGCTGCAGTGTCTAAATATGCTGTCTGCCCGTGATAAGCGCTTCCATAGTATAATGCAAGGCGTGCTTTAAAAGCTTTGGCAGCAAGCCATGTAACACGTGAACTGGGTTTTTCTGAAGGATCAAGATTATTGACAGCAAATTGAACGTCTTTGAACATCTGGGTATAAATTTGATCTACTGAATTTCTCACAAATACGGTAGAAGGAACAATTGTAGGTTCTGTGTTGAGCTGAACCGGGCCCCATGTTTCAACCAGATGCCAGTAATAAAAAGCCCTTAAAAACAGTACTTCAGAAAGTAGTTTGTTCGTTTCTGCATCGGAAAGATATTTTTTTAATTTTAGCACCGCTTCTGTAGTATTGCATGTGTTTATTGCAGAATACAACAGTTCGAACATTTGATCAAAGACCATCATATCTGCTTTTAATCCATTGTAAGTTGTGAATTCCTGTGCAGGGGTAAATGCGTTGTCTTTACCGCCATACCAAAGATCGGTTCCTCCCTCAGAATAGTATATTGCCATTTCATGACCGTACCACAACCTGGTGTAGGAATAACATGCACCAACCAGGCCTTTTACTGCATCTGCATTGCTATAAACAAGGTCCTCAGTTTTTGTAAGCTTACTTTCTTCTTCAAGAAAGTCTGTACACGATATCGCGAAAAGCGATATAATTAATATTGAATATAATATGTTTTTCATCCTTGTGTTGAATTATTTTTCAAAGATTGGATGCAACCCACATTTCCCGGTCTGTTGATAGAAAGGCGCGGAAATAAAAAATCATCCGATCTTTGTGTTAAACATGTGTTTATATGTGGGTTTTTCATAAAAATATGTATTGTTAAAAATCCAGGTTAAGGCCAAATATGACCTGCTGTGAAAGCGGAAAATTCATAGAACCGTTATTTTCGGGATCATAGTTCTCTATTGAGCTAAATATAAGATTTCTCATATTTCTCAAAGTCATATATACCCTTAAATTTGAAATCTTAATTTTTTCTACCCAGATATTTGGCAGAAAATAAGACAGGGTAACATCCTTTATTTTCACGAATGAGCCGTCAATAAATTGTAATGGCTCTGTAAATGTTGACATTTTGCCGTTTCCATAGGATGAATAGCGGGGAAACCTGGTGCCGGTGTTGGTGGGTGTCCATGCTTCAACATAGGCTCCATTGGTCCAGTCAGTGGCTGTTTTATAACGTTGATAGAGATCATACGAAATTGTTTGTCCGATACGGCCTATGGCGCTAAAATAGAAGCCAAAATCACCAACTTTGGTCTTTACGGTAACTGTGTTGCTTAAACTGAGAATATAATCCGGATCGGCATTCATCAGTATTTTGTCTTCCTCTTTGAATTGTCCGTCATTATTCTTGTCGGCCAGTTTGATATTTCCGGGATAAAAGCCATTGCTGACCATAGGTATCCTGCCTCTTTCAATGGAATCTCCACTTTGCTTCTGCTGTGCAATATAATTAAGTTCAGACTGAAGGTCTTCAACTGAATATATACCCTCAACATCGTAAGTGTACCAGCTATTCATTGGGCTGCCAATTTTCCACAACATTGCTGGTTTATTGGCATCGAAAGCATCTGCATAATGTATCAATTCGGTAACATCGCCACGGAGCGCGGTAATTTTGTTTCGATTGAGGGCAAATGTCCAGTCGGTACTCCATTCTAATACTTTTGATTTCATATTCACGGTGGTTAAAGATAGTTCCACACCTGTGTTCTCGCTTCCTGCTACATTTGCAGTGGTAATTGGAAACCCGGAAGAATATGGGAGAAGTACTTCGAAGATAAGGTCTTTGGTTTTGGATGCATAAAAGTCAACCGCTCCGAAAATCCTGTTGTTTAGTACACCGAAATCAAGACCTATGTTATGAGATGTTGTTGCTTCCCAGGTTAATTCTTTGTTACCGGGCTGGAAAGGAACATATTGCGATATTGTTTGATTGCCAAAAGAATAGTAATTGGGTATATTGCCAAGTTTTGTAAGGCTCATGTATGGTTTGATGGCAGCATTACCAGCTATGCCCCAACTATACCTCAGCTTAAGGTTGTTAATGAAACTGAAATTTTTAAGGAACTCTTCTTCGCTCAGTCTCCATCCAACCGATGCAGATGGAAAGGATGACCATCTGTCATCTTTGTACAATACAGATGAACCATCGTTTCTGATAGTTGCCTGGAACAGGTACTTATCATTGAGACTATAGTTTATACGGCCAAAAAACGATAACATCTGATATTTACTATAGTCAGATGCGCTTCCAAAACTCGTTATTGCATTAAAATCGTAATACTCGGTTTCTGTCAATGGTTGGTTGTACCCAATAATTTTATTATATACGGTTTCGTTATAATAAACAGATGAACCTATCATCGCGTTAATACGGTGGCTTTTACCAAGAGTTTTGGAATAGTTCACTACATTATCCCAGGTATATTTTGTACGTTCCTCATGTATCATTTGAGATTCGGACTCACTCTTTGTAATCTTGCGAATTGATTTTGGCCCCATAAAAATACCTTCTTTTAGAAAAGTAAAATCGGCAGCCAGGCTTGAGCGAAAGGATAATCCGGGAATGATGTTCCAGTTGATGTATCCGACTCCGAAAAGCCTGTTATCGAAAACCTCATCAACATTTGCCCCCGGTACTTCATCCAGCATAGGGCTATACTGGTTATACTCCATTATTCCGTCTGGTCTAACCGAATAGGTACCGTCTTCATTATAAAGTACACCTACAGGCCCGCATTTTAGTGCAGTGTTAAAGATACCGCTATACCTTTTAAAGTGGTATTTTTTTGTAAACAATACATCTGCCCCGGCTTGTATTGACTTGCCAAATTTCTGATCAACACCAATCTTAACATTGTACCTGTCAAGGGCATCTCTGCGTATCATCCCATTGTCATCCAAATAACCCAAAGAAAAGTTAATTGTCGTTTTGTCATTGCCACCTGTTACAGAAAACTCATGATTCTGTGACCATGAATTAATCATAATCAGGTCAAGGTAATCAATACTCACTCCATTAACCATACGTTCAACAGCAGTGAGGTCGGTAGTGACAAGTTGATATTTATTATTTAAATTTCTGCTTGCAACAAGCCCGTCAACAGTTACAGTTCCAAACATACTGGTTGGGTTGGGATATGCTGTCTGATCCCAGTTGACCGCTCCTGTAAGTAAATCATACGTTATATTCTGATTATAATACAATCCATTTTCCGCATCGGCGACAGCTTTCATAATATACTTATCAGCGTATTCTGCACCGTTTTGAATATGTTGGATAAATACAGGTGTATTATGTGAAACATATGAATTGTACGACACATTCATTTTGCCGGTTTCACCCTTTTTTGTAGTAATAATAATAACCCCGTTGGCTCCCCTTGTGCCATATATTGCAGTTGAGGCTGCGTCTTTCAATACATCAACAGATTGAATATCTGCGGCATTTATATCTAGGGTGCTTCCATATTCTACCCCATCAACCAAGATTAGGGGTTCATTACTTGCATTGATAGATCTAACACCCCGCAGGGTTAGCTTTAAGCCGGAACCTGTTTGCCCACTTGATTTTACAAGATCTAAACCTGCTACTTTCCCCTGCAAAAGTTCTAAAGCGTTTGAACCTTTATTGGCAGCTATATCAGATGCTTTAACAGAAGCAACTGATCCTGTAAGGTCTTTCTTCCTCATGGTACCGTAACCGATCACAACAACTTCATCAAGCGCCTGTAATTCCGGTAAAAGTTTTACATCTATGACTGTTCGTCCTGCAACTTCGATGTTCAGGGTATTATAACCGATAAATGAAAAATTTAATTTCGCCTGATCAGAAGGAACTGTAAGTTCATATAAACCGTTGATGTTTGTGATGGTTCCCTGTTGTGTTCCCTCAATGATTACATTTACACCGGGTAAAGGGGTTCCTGACTCGGCATCTGTAACAATACCTGTCACAACAAATGTCTGCGCCCAGATATTATTACACACTCCTAACAGCATAGCCGCTAATATGGTCAGGATATGCCATTGTGATTTGATTTTTAATCTCATAGTTTTTGGTTTTTAGATTGTTAATACTAGTTAATTGATGCTTATTTAGATTAAAATTTAATGCATTAGCTATTCCATTTAATGCAGTAAAGTTCATCTCATACAATATTTAAGGGTAGTATTTATATTCCTGTTTTTTTGGTATTTACGATGTTAAGTAGTTATTTCAATCTTATGAAATTTCCGTTTATTTTTTTACATACAAACTTATTATAAATAATCAAATTTTCAATAGTAACTCTGAATATATTTGGGTAATAAGGACATAAACGTCCTGTTAAATATATCTATGAATTGCTATATTGTGTCGACCTGCATTATTCATTTATATTAAAAACATATTTGATAATCTTATTGAATATAATAAATTTGTATAAAAAAAACACAGAAGAGAATCCTAAGTTCTGCATTACAAAAAACTATCTGTTTTATTTATTAACCTTAAACTCTAATTTATGACTACTAAAAAAAATCTATTCTGGCACATGCTTATGATTTCATGTGCTATTTTGTTTACAGTAAATTTTAATATCTGGGGACAAGAAAAATTAATTACAGGTACTGTTACAGATGCCGAGTCAGGAACTGCTTTACCTGGTGTAAATGTTGTTATTGAGGGAACCCAACAGGGTACCATAACAAATATTGATGGTTTATATGAAATATCAGTTGCTTCTGACCAGGCCAACCTGAATTTTTCATATATCGGCTATAATACCGAAAGTATTAATGTAGCCGGCAGAACCGTCATTGATATCCGGCTTATTCCCGATTTGCAGGCGCTTGATGAGGTTGTGGTAATCGGATACGGAACGATGAGAAAAAGAGACCTTACAGGAGCAGTTACCTCCGTTAGATCTGCCGATATTGAAGCGAATAAATCAACAAATGCCTTACAGGCCTTACAGGGCAAAGTGGCAGGTCTGGATTTAACCACTTCAGACGGACAGGCCGGAGCATCCATTAATATAACTATGCGTGGCATTCGTTCTATCTCTGCCTCAAATGATCCTCTTATCCTGGTTGACGGAGTTGAGTACGGAAATACATTGGATATAAATGCCTCTGACATTGAGTCAATTGATGTATTGAAAGATGTTGCATCAACCGCCATTTATGGTACAAAAGGGTCCAATGGTGTTATTCTTATCACGACCAAAAAAGGTGGAGATGGAAAAATGAATATGTCTTATTCCAATTATTTTTCTTACAATATGCCCACCTATATTCCTGATGTTATGGATGGTTTGCAATATCGGGAAAAGCTTATTCAAAAAGAGATATCGAAAGAAGAATTTACTGCATGGAGTAAGGAGAATGTATGGTATAACAGAACAACCGGTATGGTCGTCTGGAATGAAGAAACGAATCCCGAACCATGGAAGGTATTTGGCTCTGTAACAGAGGAGAGCCTGATAGCCAGCCGGGGTGTTGCAGACAGATATGAACTTATTACCCTTAACTTATCCGCGCTTGAACTTCTGAGAAACAATACAAGTCTTGATTACCTCGACATGATTATTAAGAATTCCTGGTCGCAGAACCATGAATTTTCTTTGAACGGGGGAGACGAAAAAAATTCTTTTAATTTATCTTTGGGTTTAATGGACGATAACGGTCTGCTCCGCCGCGACAAAATGAGACGTTACAATTTTAATGTTGGCGGCGATCATTCCTTTAGAAAATCGATTAAAGTAGGGGCCAATATCCTTTATACCTATAAAGAGTATAATAAACGCGATGGGGGTATTTTTAACCAGGCCCTCAAATGCGGCCCGATCGGCACACTATATAATGAAGATGGCACATATAATAATATACCCGACCCGGTTTGGGCAGATAACCAGATATCGCCAATGTTAGATGAGGTGCCGGGGGCGCAGGTGCACGACATATTATCCAGTCGCGTATTTGGTTCAACATATTTAAACTGGGAAATATTTAAAGGATTAAGTTTTCGTTCCAGTTTAGGGATAGACCTCACCATAACGAAAGAAGGCGAATACCATTCGGGAAATTCAATTCAGCAACACGTCAATCGTCAACGCAGGTCAGATCTCATAAACCATGACTCAAAATCCTACACCTGGAACAATGTTCTTACTTACAAAAAAAACATTGGCGTACATAATATCAGCCTGATGGCTGGTTCCGAAACATATGAACAAGTGAGAACAAGAATGGAGATAACAGGGTTTGAACAACCGCTTGAGTCAACCCAATACTTCGATTTTAACGGGTTCCTTCAGTCAAATATGAGATATAAATCTGAATATAGCCGGAAACAATTACTATCGTATTTTGGCCGTGCCAATTACAGTTTATTAGACAAGTACTTATTTCAGGCCACAATCAGGTACGATGGTGCATCAGTGCTATTTCCCGGGAACAAATGGAGTTTTTTCCCATCTTTTTCAACGGGCTGGCGTATCAGCGAGGAAGATTTTATGAAGAATATAGATGCAGTTTCATACCTGAAATTCAGATATGGCTGGGGAATAGCAGGCAATTATGATATCCCGCCCTATAGCAGCCAGACCAAGTTGTCTAATTCGCTAAGCTACATTTCTTTTGGCGAAGATGTATATTCCCAATACCTGCCGTTCAGGATAGGCAATTCAGATCTAACCTGGGAAAGAACAGCCACCCACAACATCGGTCTTGATTTCGGGTTATTCAATAACCGCTTTTCAGGTAGTGTTGATTATTATAATTCCAGGACGTATGACCTGTTGTTTAAAGTCCCGCTCCCTTCAGTTAATGTATACTCAGAGATGTGGGATAATGTAGCATCAACAAAAAACCAGGGTATTGAGATTGCCCTTAATGGGAGTATCGTTAATAACAAAACTTTAGACTGGACCGCCGAAATGAATTTTACCCTTAACAAAAATAAAATTACCGAATTGCGCGAAGGTGGCAGTGAATTACCTTACATTAAGGATGGAAATGAAAGAATCTGGAAAGTCGACAGCCCTGCTGATGCATTTTATTATTACGAAAATGATGGTATTTACCAAATAGAAGACCTGGAGGCTGAATTTCTGTATGTTAGTCAGCAAAGGATAACCGGTGACAGTATTGAAAAAGGAAGGATACCTATGTTGGTGAATCAATTTGAGCCGGGAGATATAAAGCTGGTAGACAAGAACAATGACGGGCAGTTTACCCTTGAGGACAGAGTCGTGATGGATGCTTCGCCTGCTTTTCTTTTCGGACTTGGCAGTAACGTTCACCTGAAAACAAAGGTTGGTAAATTCGGCCTCAGGATATATTCCATTGGTCGTTGGGGACAAACTATCAGTTACGGATTCTATGACAGGATTAAGGATTCCAGGGACAAAACAAACGGGGCTTATGTTGAAAGCTGGACCCCCCAGAATACAAGCGCCCTTTTTCCGAGATACTCAGAAAACGGTAATAATACCTCGCTGACACACCTCAAATCGTTGAAGTATGTTGACGGATCTTTTATAAAAATTAAGGATATTACCTTTTCATATATGCTCCCTAACGCGTTGTTAAATTCTGCCAAAATTCAAAACCTTGAAGTCTATGCTACTCTCAAGAATATGTTTGTTTTCAGTAAATTGAAAAACTACGATGCTGAGCAGGGGGGGGGATATGATTTTCCTTTGCAGAAAAACATAGTATTCGGGATAAATGTGAATTTTTAAATTAGAAATATATTGAGTTATGAAAAAATATAAAATAGTATTGCTCGTTTGTTTATATCTGCTTACAGGGGTTTCCTGCACAGATTTTTTAGATGAAGTATCTAAAATAGATAAGACAGAAGGAATGGTTTATAGTACTGCTGAGGATTTTGAAAGCCTTGTGGCCATGTGTTACGGCTACATGAAGGGATTTTACGGCAAAGAGTCAATGCTTGCCATGGGGGAATTAGGTACCGATTTATGGAGCAACGCGTTGGATCCTAATACTGCCAGCGATTTTAACATTTACCAGAACCTTGGCGCTGAAATGGCCTGGCCACTCTCCGAAGTGCCTGAATTTCTATACGTGGCTATCAACACTTGTAATTTGGCTATTGAATACGTTTCCACCAGCGGTGATTTGCTCACCGAAGATCGAAAAAAAGTGCTTGAATCCGAAGCAAGGTTCCTGAGGGCTTATTACTATTGGATTATAGTAGAAACCTGGGGCGCCATGCAGATCAATAAGGAGCCTGTAAGATCAGCCGGAACAACATCTAAAAGGGATCCGGAACAGGAAATTTATTCGTTAATGTTCGAAGACCTAAAATATTGTATTGATAACCTCCCGAATAATGTTGCGCCAGATTCTCGCGTATCATGGCTTGCAGCAAAAGCTTTTAAAGCGCGTCTCGCCTTATATTATGCAGGCGATTACTATAAAAACAGGGTTAAAGTTGATTATAAAGGGATAGATTATTATGCTGTTGCCCTGCAGGAAGCAAAGGATGTTATTGATGCAAGCGCAGGCCTGGGTAAAAAACTTTATACAAACTACGGAGATGTATGGGATATAAATAAGAGCCATACTCCTATAAATGACGAATTTATTTGGGCAGTTGACTACTATGATGAAATAGGCCCAACTAATTTTTATAATTATGTTCCAATCCGTCCCCGTGAAGATAATGAAGGAAAACCTGTAGTATGGAATGGATTATTTACGCGGCAACCAGAGTCCGGAGGCGGTAATTGCCAGCATTTGTGGTTAGGCATGCGCATTGCCAGTCAAAACAATCCCACAGGGGGACCCCCTCTTCAAAATATACTAATCAGAACGGCCGGTGAACATTTGAATTATACCAAAGAATCAGATAGCTTAAAAACAATTGTTGATGTAAAACATTGGTACGTACGTTATATGTCTTATGCCAAATTTGGCCCATCCAGGTTTCTAAACGATCTATTTGATGAAAAAGTTGATCAGCGTTGGGATGTAACCTTCCATACCGCCTGGTATAAACATCCTGATATTGTACCACAGTTTTATGTTTCAAATCCCGCGAAATGCTTATATCCGAAAATGTCTGTTGGTACCCAGACAGATACAGCTTTGTATTATTCGAAATATCCTCTTACCCAGGCCCAAAAAGATTGGGCACAGGGACGTTATAAAATATTGGATGTAACAAATATCTACAATGCAGACGGAACCCTTAATACGTTTGGTAAAGAAATCTTTCCGCATTTTGCGAAATTTATGAATACACAATCAACCATTACATTGCCAGCCACAAACTTTAGTGATTATTACAGCAAAATAGATTTCCCAGTATTCAGGTTGTCTGAGATGTACCTGATTGCTGCTGAGGCTGCTTTGTTAGGCGCCGGGGGATCATCGGTAGCATATCCTTATATTGAACTGCTGGCAAATGCACGTGCCATTGGGGGCAATGGTGCTGCACTGCTTGCAAGCTATAATATTACCGGTGCTGCTGATATTGACCTTGATTTTATCCTGGACGAAAGGGCGCGTGAATTTGTTGGTGAAAATATGCGGTGGTTTGATCTGAAACGCACCATGAAACTCGAAGAACGCGTGAAATTATACAACGCTGGTGCCAGTTCTTATTTCGATGCAAACAAACATTACTTAAGGCCAATTCCTTCAATTCTAATTGAAGCATCAACAAACAGAAGTGATGTAGCCGGAGTTGGGATGTGGCAAAACCCCAATTATTAATAACTCACTGGAAATAATTCAGAATGATGAATTAAGAGGCTGTCGTTTAAATAGGCAGCCTCTTTTTTTGTTCTTTATATTAAATGCTCCCTATCAGTTTAAATTCGGTACTGAACGACCCTTTGTTTTCCATACCGTCAAGAACTTTCAGGGCATATTCAATTCCTGTCACAGCCATCCGGGAGCCAAAAGCATCTATTGTTGCAAGCATAGTACCTGACTTTAATAAGGGCTGTACCGATGCATCATTGTCAAAACCTACAACCTGGATTTTTCCGGTTTTACCATGTTTTTCCAAAACACGAACCACTCCCAGCGCCATTGCATCATTACTGCACATTACACCATCAATATCGGGGTATTTTTCGTACAACTCTTCAAATACCTTTTCGGCTTTACCGGTTTCCCAATCGGCCGCGGCAGATGCAACAAGGTTAAGCCCGAATTCATCAACAGACTTCAAAAATCCATTTTTCCGCTGCCGGGCATTCTCTGCTACTTTAAGCCCTTCAATCAATATAACTTTTGCTCCTTTGCCCAGTTTTCCGGCAAGCACGTTACCTACCATATGGGCAGCTGTTTCGTTGTCAGGGCCTACGTACGTAAGTTCAATATTATTTTTCTGCAGCAGGCCTTCATCCAGCTTTATATCTATATTTATTACCTTAATCCCGGCATTAACAGCCTTTACTACCACAGGCACCAACGCCTTAGAATCAATAGGTACCAACACCAGGGCATCAACTTTTTGTTTTATCAGAGAATCAACGAGTTGAATTTGCCTGTCAATTTCTGTCTGTGTCGAAGTCCCTAAAGTTATTAACTCAAAATTGTCATTTTTACGGGCAAACTCAAGCGCCCCATTTTGCATCTCCTGGAAAAATTCGGCCTGTAATGATTTCATAACCAGGCCTATTGTTTGTTTGTGTTTCATTTTTATCCTTTTACTTAATTATTCTGCAATATACTACTATTTTGCTATAGAATAATTTGAGAATATAAAACAGAAAAGGAAGGCATTTAACCTTCCTTCAAAAAGAAATATCGTATGATTTTTATTACTTGCTTATGAGTTCATCAGAAACTGTAAGTCTTTTTCTTCCTTTTGCCCTGCGGCTCGCCAATACTTTTCTTCCATTGGCAGTAGACATTCTTTCTCTGAATCCATGCTTGTTTTTTCTTTTCCGGTTCGATGGCTGAAATGTTCTTTTCATCGTGATTAGTATTTTATAAGCAAACTTTTTAGAAGTGCAAAAGTAATATTTTTTTTATTTCCTGCAACAATATTTTGGCTATCAATTTTTGTAAAAGCAAAATTTTTAATTTCGTGGTGTAAGTTGTATGTTTGCGAAAAATACTGCAATGAATATTTTACTTATTGGTTCGGGTGGGCGCGAACATGCCCTGGCCTGGAAAATTTCGCAAAGCAAAAAGGTTCAGAAGCTATTTATAGCACCCGGAAATGCAGGTACGGGTGAATCGGGAATAAATGTAAACATTGCACTTGATGATTTCGAACAAATCGGAAAATTCGCTGCAGAAAACAATGTCGCAATGGTGGTTGTGGGCCCCGAAGACCCATTGGTCAAAGGTATTCACGACTATTTTCTTAGTTCGCCTGCCTTAAAGCGTATTGCAGTTATCGGTCCGCAAAAAGAAGGTGCAAGGCTCGAAGGGAGCAAAGATTTTGCCAAACAGTTTATGTTCAGGCATGGTATTCCAACTGCCCGGTACAAAAGCATTTCGGGCGAGTTAGTTGATGAGGGGATTAAATTCCTTAAAAAGCTACAGCCACCTTATGTTCTCAAAGCCGACGGACTGGCAGCCGGCAAAGGGGTTCTTATACTGAACTCTCTTACTGAAGCTGAAATTGAATTAAGGGCCATGCTTCAGGGAAAATTTGGCAATGCCGGTAAAACCGTTGTCATTGAGGAGTTTTTAAGTGGCATAGAGCTTTCGGTTTTTGTTATTACAGATGGAAACAGTTATAAGATTCTGCCTGAAGCAAAAGACTACAAAAGGGTTGGTGAAGGAGATACCGGATTAAACACCGGAGGTATGGGCGCTGTCTCCCCTGTTCCGTTTGCAAATGACAGTTTTATGAAAATGGTTGAGGAGAAAATCATTAAGCCAACTATTGACGGTTTGAAAAAAGATAGAATCCCGTATTGCGGATTTATTTTTTTCGGGCTTATTAATTGCAGTGGCGAACCTTATGTAATTGAATACAATGTGAGAATGGGCGATCCGGAATCGGAGGTTGTTATTCCCCGGGTAAAATCAGATATCGTTGACCTTTTAGAAGGTGTGGCTGATAAAAACCTTGATAAGAAAAAATTTGAAATATCTGACGATACTGTCACTACTGTAATGCTTGTATCTGGCGGTTATCCGGGAGATTATGAAAAGGGCATTGCAATAGAAAACATTGAAAACACCAGCAATTGCATCGTCTTTCATGCCGGCACAAAAATATCTGGTAATAAACTGGTTACAAACGGAGGCAGGGTGTTGTCGGTAAGCGCTTATGGGAAAAACCATCAGGAAGCACTTGAAAAATGTTATAAGAATGCAGCTATTATAACATACCAAAAAAAGTATTACAGAAAAGACATAGGGTTCGATCTGTAAAATGTAAAACCCTGAAAGAATTCTCTCAGGGTTTAAACGAAATTGCATAATAATCCACTAACCCTAATTGATCTTTAAAATTTTCATTTGTTTTTTATATGTGTCGCCTGTTACTACAATTGAGTAGAGGCCCTTGTCCAGAACCATGTTCCCCTTGCCTTGTCCGTCCCACTCGATATTGATATATCCGTTATAATTATAATCATCAGGGGTAAACTCTTTTATCTTGCGCCCGGTAACATCGAACACTTCAACCTTAACGCGCCGCCATTCTGCGTTGTCGGGCAATGCAATCTGAATTATCACCACCGAAGAGAAAGGGTTGGGGAACGACCTTATCTGTATCTCATCGGTTCTGAATTCCTGATTTTTATTTACGGTAACATCTCTTGCTGTAGCATCACCAAATGCATTTAAGGCAACAGAATTTTCTGTCAACCCGCCTGAACCGGAGCCAGGATCCTGTGGGTCAATATTGGCCTCCATGCCTGGTTCGAGCGCCAGAAATGCAGTGTAACGCGACAGTACACGTTCATTCAGGCTGGCATCTATAACCGACTGAATGATTTTATTGTCGTATGTGTATGAATTTTCAAGCGATTGAATGTAATTGCCCGTCCACATCTCTTCCAATAACGAGTCTCCCTTGAAAATTTCAGGTTCCTGAAACGTTAATTCAACACTCTTGATCTCACCGTTATAAATACCTGAAGCTTTAATAACAAAAGGAAAATCCCCGTGATATTTCCCAACCTGCACAACAGGTTTTCTTAGGTAGGTAGCCGGATTCTCCTTATCATTATTGTAGCGGCTATGGCAAAAACCATTATCAAGGGTGGTATGAAGGTCGAAAGAACTCAAAATTCCTCCCATATCGGCAAAGGCCTTTTCAATAATTTCGTCAACTGTATTGTTCCAATAGCTGTATTCGTAATAGTTGCCTCCCGACTGCCGGGTAAGCATGGTATAGAAATATTGGTTGCCCCTGAAATAATGATTGCCGATATTGTACCATGTATAGTACCTGTCGTAGAAATCTACTACATGAAATACAGGCAATGGCCCCAATTCTTTTATCTTTTCAAATAATTCATTTGCTATTTTATTTTCACCGTAATTATCAGAATTTGAAAGGAGTAATATCTCACCCTTATTTCCCCCTGCATTTAAAAACTTTATGCCGGTTTCAAGCAATTCAGGGAGGTCTGAATAAGCCGAAACCGGATTTTCGCCTAACTTTTTAAAAGCTGAAGCAATTGAAGCTGAATCTGCCGGAATCCAGTCCGGGGCCAACAGGGCCATTTTTTGCCCGGAAAGCAGAATATTAAAAAAATCACCCTCCTGAAGTATATTTAATAAAGTGGTTTGCAGCGCATAAAAAACATTGTTGCCATTGGTGTAATAACTGTTGTCTCTTTCAAAATCAAACATTATCAGAACCTTGCGTTGATCTTTAATCCCAAATACCTGGGAAGGGACGAAGGCCATCTGGTAGAATCCATCTTGGGGGGTTTCATAAATACTGATAAAAATTCCGTTGTTCAACGGCGAATTGTAAGCTATCTGCATATTGTTTTTAAAATAGCTTTTACCTATCACCATTTGAGAACTTAACAATGCACCCTTTTTTTTCTCTACATTGAACTTCAGTTCAGGATATCCTAAAACCGACGGATTTTTCCATTCACCCGATGCAAGATTAACGATTTTGATATTTTCAACCGGCACAAGCGAAGGCTCAAGGATGTCGAGCGGTAGGGGTGCGCTAATATTTTTTGACGACCAGTTTACCGGCACAAGATAAGTAATCTTAACTTTTCGCTTACCATTTCCAGACATAGGGAAAATCCTTAACTGGTAATTATTCTGCCAGTCTTTATAGAGCACCGACGGATCTTGTCTTCTTTTCACTATACCTTCGTAAATCTGGTAAGCGCTCCAGCGGTCCATTATTTTGGCTGGCACAATACTGTCTTCAACCCAGAGCCATGAGTCGTGCACAATTGATCCTTCGGGAAGGGAAAAGTAATAACTCACTTCAAGGGTGTCTTCTGCTGTAAAACCAAGAGAAGCGGCACTGAAGGTAAGGTACAACCCGTATTCCATATAATTGCCTTTAGGTTCTACTGTGAGCAACACCTCATCTATTGAACCCTGGCCGGATTTTTGCCAGTCTTGCGGATCTCCGACATATAACCAGCTATATGCCTGAATATTAATAATCCACGAAGTGATTATAAAAACAATGAGTATTATTTTCTTCATATATTTTGCTTTTATTTGGTTTTTTTACACAGATATGATGTGCAAAACCAGAAAATGGTTGCGTGCAACGTTGGAGAAATCCTGGAAAAAATCAATAAACCTGCATTACCTGAAGGTGTAACTATAATACTGAAATTTCTGCAGACCCGGTGTTTAGGCATGTTATGTCATCGTGGCGGTATCCGCATTTTAACCGGGACTTACAGCCGAAAGGCTTTATTGCCTTTAAACTTTGGTAACCCCGCCAGATACTATAAATTTCATGGCATCGGTAGGGGAAATGTCGAGAGGCGTGATATGCTCGGTGGGAACAATAAACATTTCACCAGAAAAATTATAAGAGTGCGGAAAGTAAACTGCTGCTTTGTCTTTGATATTTAATTCAGAAAGGTCTGATTGCGTCATGAATCCCATTTTTTCGAGGTCTGATATAAGGTTTACTTTTACGAGCACCGGTTTGTCAAATTTTTTTTCTGTTCCGACAAAGGCCGACATCAGGTCTTTTATTGATGAATAGATTAGTTTCACCAGGGGCGCTTTGGCCATAATACTGTCAACCACCATTCTGAAAGGCTGAAAAATAATAGTCTGCCCAAGGAACCCTAACAGGGTGATAAGTAAAAAAAGGACAATGATACCAATACCCGGAATTTTAATATGTATAAGGTCCTCAACCAGGTTACGCACCCCCATGTCTAACTTTATGAAAATAAAAACAATCAGATACACTGTGATCGCAGTTGGGGCAAGGTATAACAAGCCCTGGAAAAAGTACCGCGCCATTTTTTTCATTGTTGTCTCCATGGTTTTATGTTGTAATTTTTTATTTGTCAATCAAGTTTCTTAAAGACTTTGGCAACTTACTGCAAACAAGGTTATACGAGTCATCAATCCATTGAAAAATAAGCTTATCACTAACTGACCCATCCACACAAATAGTGTTCCAATGCTTTTTATTCATGTGGTAACCTGGTTTTACAGAAGGATAATTTTCACGCAACCCCAATGCCTTTTCAGGATCGCACTTCAGGTTTACAGAGAGTTCTCCGTAAAGGTCAACAAGGGCAAACATCTTATCCATCACTTTAAATACCAGTGTTTGTTCATCAAACGGAAAACTTTCGGTGACTCCGTTTTTAGACAGGCAATATGCCCGAAGTAGTTCAATATTCATAATTACAAGAACAATTATGCAGGTAATGGTGTAAATTTACAAACTAAACTTAACAATAAGCAATGGCTCAGGGCCGGTTTATAATTTTAATGATCTCCCGGAACTCCGGAATTATCTTAAGTATTTTGTCAAACTGGAACGAACCGGAATATTTTGCCACTTTCTGTCCGTATTTTTTCAGAGGATCAATCTGATATTCATCGGCAAGTAAAACCAGTGATTCTGAAAACTCTTTCATACTGTCTGCAGATAACCCTTTTTCTGTATGATAATAATTTTGCAGTACCGTTGTGTTGATCTTCTCTTTTAATTCAAGAGGGAAATTATCAATAGCCGAAAGGTTGTCTTTTATTAGTTGAATTTGTTGTGCTATAGATGGTTCTGAAACTTCTGAAAATTCGGTACCCGATTCGTGTGTGGGAAGGGTGAATGTAAACCTGCTGCCTTCACCGGGAGCGCTTACTACAGATATTTCACCTCCGTTCTTTGTTACAAGTTCTTTACAAATGACAAGTCCCATGCCCGCCCCGTTAGATTCGCCGGTATCCTTTAATCCCTGTTTGTATGCAAAATCAAACAAGTGGGCAAGTTGTTTTTTAGAAATACCCTGTCCGGTATCTGAAACAGTAATTGCTGTAAAATGCCCTTGGTATTCGGCAGAAACAGACACAGACCCGTTATCATGGTTATACTTTATTGCATTTGAAAACAGGTTCTGAAACATTATGTAAACCATCTGTCTGTCGGCATATATGTACCTGTTGTCCATGTCCTGGTATGTTAAAGAAATTCCTTTTTTTCCTGCTGCTTTGGAATTAATTTCCAGGATATCTTTTACCAGGCCTTCAAGATGTATTTTTACCGGGGAATACTCGTAACTGCCATGTTGAATTCTCGACCACTCAAGGAGATTGTTCAGAATCTCTTTGATACCCTGCGATGAATCATAGATATATCTTGAATACCTTAACATTTTCTCCTGATCGTTTTGTTCAGCATATTTCAGCGTTAGTTCAGAAAAACCGTGAATAGTGCTGAAAGGATTCTTAATGTTATGAACGACAAAAGAGAAAAACTTGTCTTTTTGCTGGTTAAGTTCTTTCAATTCCTTGCTCTGTTCTTCGAGCAGCCTGTTTAGCTTTTTGAACCGTCTGTTGATGTATAGCAGAAGAAATACCAGGAAGAAAGATGCGGCAATAAGCAACACCGTAATGGTAACGATTTTGTTTTTACGCAGGATAGTCCTCCTGTTTTCCTCATTTTTTAAGCGTAGAAGCTGGTTTTCGCGCTCCATGTTTTCAATATCAAATTTTGCCTGCATGATGGCAAGTTTCTTTGATGTTTCAACATTAAACACACTGTCAGATAATATTTTATACTTAACAAAATGCTGATAGGCTTTTTTGTAGTTCCCGACCGATGCATAAATGCGGGACAATGTGTGTTCTGCGTCATGAAGTATCTGGGTAAATCCTTCTGCTGAAGCACTATTATAACTGTTTATTGCAAATTTCAGGGCAGGAGAGAACTGTTTATTACCGAGGTAAACCTTTGAAATATTAAGGTTTGCCAATGCATGTGCAAACATATTTTGCTCCTGCAGCGACAATTTTGCTGCGCGCTGAAAATTTCCAAGTGCAATAGGGTATTTTTGGAGTTTAAGGTATCCTTCGCCAATATTATTTAAGAGGTCAATTACCTCGTTGATGTTGTTCAGGCTGTCGGCAATCATCAGGGAGACAAGATAGTAAGATAGGCCCTTGTCAATACTGTCTTGTCTTATATATGCTTTGCCAATGCCCTTATAATTCATGGATATTTCGGAGATGTTTTTTAATTTTTTATTTATTTCGAGGGCATTCGAGAAATAAGACGACGACTGGCTATAGTTGCCGGTGAGCATAAAAACCTCTCCAATACTTTGACTGCAGGAGGCTATCTGCTCTTCATCGTTAAGGGAAGTATAAATTTTTAAAGCCGCTAAATGGTTTTCAAGGGCTTTTTCGTAATGGCCCCGAATGGTATATATGGTGGCAATACATTTATGTGTAGCAGCCAATTCATTTGCATGCCCCTTTTGGCTTGCAATCTCAAGACTTTGGTATGCCAATGCCAGTGCGCTCCTGGTATCATTAAACTTTAAATTATCTGCTGCAGAGAGCAGGTAATGTACTCTGGATGAATCGGATATTAGGCCTGGCTTACTTTCTGTAGTATCAGCCGGAAATGTAACAACCCTGTTGCCTGAAACAACAAAATGAGGCAAACAAAAAAATACGGCTATATAAAGCCTGAGAATTTTCACCATACAACCTCCTGTAATGAGGCTAAAATATAACTTAAATCCAAGGGAAACCGGTTTATTTATTAACAAATAGGGCAACAACAGACGCAGTAGCAATTAAGTCCCGATTTTTCGCATAAGGGTTTTAATTAGTTCACTTTTAATTGAACCAGCGTTGTTGAATTCAATCATATCAGATTGATGATATTGGTCTGTAGCAGCAATACCCGGCACAACATCAGATTTACTTCCGGTTAGTTTCGATTTTATATAAGCGAACCAAAGCTCGGCGAAGCCAATCTTAATCGCTATCAAAGATTGCTATTTTGTAAGCAGTTCAAATGCCTGTTCTCGAGCAGGCAGTTTACCCATTTTGCATTACATTAAAAAGAATAAATTTTATCCACAATCCCGTATTCTATGCTTTCCCTGGCATCCATCCAGTAGTCGCGGTTAAAATCTTTTAATATCTTTTCGGTGGTTTGTCCGCAGTTTTTGGCAAGTATTTCTGCCGAGATATTCCTGGTTTTGACAATCTGGCGTGTGTGTATTTCAATATCGGCAGCAGCGCCGCGAATCATCCCCACGCTTGGCTGATGGATCATCACCTCGGCATACGGATAAATATACCGTTCGCCCTTAATACCTGCCGAAAGCAGAATTGAACCCATTGAGGCTGCCAAACCCATACAAACGGTTGAAACAGGTGAACTGATAAGCTGCATGGTATCGTAAATAGCCATTCCAGATGTTACCATACCACCGGGACTGTTGATAAAGAATGTAATCTTTTCGCCCGTTTTTTGCTTTTCAAGGTAAATGAGCTTACTTACAATATCTCTTGAAGATTCATCGTTTACCTCGCCCCAGAGAAAGATTGTTCTTTCTTCAAGGAATTTTTTGTCAATAATTTTTTGCAGGGGGTTGAAAGAATGAACATTCACCTCATCTTCCTCTTCGTGTTGTATTCCAAAATTTTTTTTCATAAAATTAAATCAAGAATTGTTAAGTTTTATGTAAATATAAGGTTTCTGCCATAATTTGACGATATCTGTTTACAATAATATTCTTTAAATGAATGCCCTGTCAAAAAAAAACAATGTTCTTAACCTGCAATAGGTACTTAATAAAATCGTTAGAAAAATGCATTGTGCAGATCAATGAACATTTATCCGGATAGTTTGCTTAACACATTAAGAATATCATTAATTTTAACAATTAACATTCAAAAGGCATGAAAAATTTATTCACTCTGGCAATTGCCCTGGTCTTGATGCCAATAACAGCCCCGGGTCAGAACGCCCACACCAGGAACCTGAGTGCTTTCGATAAAATTGAAGTTAAAAACGGCATTCTTGTTCAATTGGTAAAAGCTGACATTGAATCGGCAGAAATAACAGCACAAGGTACCACTCCTGACAATGTTTTAACAGAAGTTACTGGTGGAGTGCTCACTTTACGGCTTGATAAAACCTCTTTCTCCAAAATGAAAGTCATGGTAAAGCTATTTTATAAAGAGATTGCCAGCATCAATGGTTCGGGGAGGTCTGAAATTTCTACTTCGGGCCTGATGAAACAGGATTCATTGGCCATTGACCTTGAATCGGGGGCAAAGGGTTATCTGGATATAGATATTAAATTCCTCCGAAGCAGACTTACCGAGGGCGCTTTAATCGCGGCTGATGGATATGCAGTGAGACAGGAAGCTACTGTCGCCACAGGTGCAACCCTTTCTGTATTTGATGTGGAAAGCGACGAGATTAATATAAAAGTCTCTTCAAACGCGAAAGCAAAAATACAGGTGGAAAATACTCTTGATGCAGATGTATCAACAGGCGGGTATCTTAGTTATAAAGGCAACCCCGCATTAAAAAATATCAATACTTCAGTCGGGGGCAAGGTTGAGCAGTACCAGGAGTAAAATCAGCGATAGCATTTCAGACCCATTGAAAAAGGCAGCAGAAAATATTGTTGAGATTAAGAATGTTAGCAAGAGTTTTAAAAATGTGCATGCTGTAGACGATATTTCTCTTGAAGTTAAGAAAGGAGAATATCTTGCCCTGCTTGGGCCTAACGGGGCTGGCAAAACCACCCTGGTTGAAATGATTGAGGGTTTACAACATCCGGATAGTGGCGAAATTCTTCTGTTGAACAAACATTGGGGCGGTCATAAAGATTTTTTACACCGTGCGATAGGTATTTCTTTACAGGAAACACGGTTTATTGATAAGCTAACTGTGAAAGAAACACTTGTTTTGTTCGCTTCTTTTTATTCCGAATCCGGGAAAAGGGTGGACGAAATTATTGAGCTTACAGGGCTGCAGGAGAAAACCAAATCGTATACAGTTAATTTATCGGGGGGACAGCGTCAAAGGCTGGCGCTGGGAATAGCCCTCATTAACAAACCCAGTATCCTTCTCCTTGATGAACCAACCACCGGCCTTGATCCTGCTTCGAGACGTGAAATCTGGAGAATACTGCTCGACCTGAAACAACGTGAAAAGACCACCATGATACTCACCACCCATTACATGGAAGAGGCATCGTACCTGTGCGATAAGATAGTTATTATGCATAAGGGACGGATGCTTGCACGCGGCACCTTACACGAGCTATTATGGGGAAATAATTCGGGCGAAATCATTGAATTTATTCCCGACAATCCAGATCAAAAACCCGATTTTTCGTGTCTCCCCGGCATACGAAATATTGAATGGGATGAACAATCGGGCAAATGCAAACTCATCATCAATGAAATTGTAGAAACACTGCCGGTATTTATGAAGCATGCACATTCGCTCGATTATACCTTAAAAAGTCTGGAATGCCGCAAGATGACCCTTGAAGATCTTTTTGTTGAGATGACAGGCAGAACCTTATCAGACAATGAATAAACCATGATGCACCACCCGTTATACCAGATGATATTAATCAGGTTTAAAGATTTTTTAAGAGAACCCGGAGTGGTTTTCTGGTCAGTTATTTTTCCGATTGCGATGGCATGGGTATTGGGTGTGGCCTTTTCAGAAAAAGCTGAAACCATGCAGACCATTGCACTTGTAAGGGATGTTTCTGAAAACCATGTTCAGCTAAATGATTTTCTTGCAGGTTCAAAACCATTATACGACAGTTTATCTGGTAAAATTACCGGATACAGAAAAGAGCTTGGGGATAAAAAAACCGGCAGACTGGTGTACAGGATTATTCAGGTAAACCGCGACTCGGCCATACTTATGGTAAAGCGCGGACAGACATCAATTATGATTATGGAAACAGCCGATAGCCTGCATTACCATTTTGATCCCGGAACGGCTGAAGCAAGGCTGAATTACCTAATACTCTCTGCAGCTATTGAAAAAGAACAATATGTTTTTAAGAATGCAGAAATCAAACCGCTTATCACTGTAGGCACAAGATATATTGATTATCTCGTACCCGGGCTTATTGCCATTGGTATTATGAACTCAATCCTTTGGGGTATCAGCTATACCTTTATTGACATGCGTTCGCGAAAGCTACTGAGAAGAATGATTGCCACACCCATGAAAAAGTCTTATTTCCTGTTGTCCCATTTTGTTTCACGGATGTGCCTGACAATAATTGAGGCTATGATTTTACTGGTTTTCAGCCGGTTCTATTTCAACCTTGCCATACAAGGCAGTCTGGTTGCATTTATTATGATGTTTCTTGCCGGTAATTTATGTTTCATGGGCTTTGCAGTGCTTATCTCTTCTCGAACCGCCAATTCAAATGTGGGCAACGGACTGATAAACTTCATCAGCATGCCTATGACTATAGTTTCAGGCATATTCTTCAGTTACCATAATTTTCCCGAAGCAGTTATTCCAGTCATCAAAAAATTACCCCTGACCATTTTAACAGACAATATCCGGAGTATCTTTATCGAAGGTACCGGGGTAAAAGAAATAATGCCTGAATTTTTGGTGTTAAGCGTATCTGGACTCCTATTGTCTTTTATCGGGCTTAAAATATTTAAGTGGTATTAGCATGGGTGCGTTTGGTTCGTTTTTCAACCCGTGAATTTGCCTGACAGTATCGATGCTATCAAAAAAACGTATAATTTGATTTGGTAATTTTGAAATCGTATAATTTGATAGTTATTTCTTATCCTTTCAAAATGTTGTTATATTTGACAAGTAAAATATTATGTGTCAACAATGACTGAAAGGAACCGCCTCGTAAACCCGCACGAAATCATACCATCAAATGCTTTAGCATCCATTAATAAACAAGTAAAATATGTTTAACAAAATGCAATTATTTAACCAATGAAAAAAGCAATTTCAAAAATTTTAACATTCACATTTGTGATACTTTTATCAGGCTGTGCAGCTACTTATAAACCAATTAATCCTCCGAGGTTAAACTACACCTCACATGATTTGCAAGATGGGATAGGGCTGTCGTACAAGCATGATGTACTTAGAGAAAACGGGAATAATAAATATGCAAAAAAAGAATATAAAAGAGGGATTAAACTGATAGCTATAAAAATAACGAACTATACAGATTCGGTTATTAATATTGGTAAAGATGCAGCTTTTTTTTCGGGTCAAAGCCAGATATTTCCTATGGAACCTATAGTAATAAAAGAATCTATCAAGCAGATTGTACCAGGATATTTGCCTTATTTAATATTTACTTTTACGAATTTATATGTAACAAAAGGTACTTATAATGGAGTATCCACTCAAACCTATCCAATTGGAATCGTACTTGGACCAGCCATTACAATTGGGAATATGGCCGTAGCCGGCACAGCAAACAAAAATTTGCTTGATGAATTATATAAATATAATATTTTAAACAGGGATATTCAGAAGGGTGAAACAGTTTATGGTATTATTGGAATTGGAGATGTGGGATATCGCCCAATTTCGGTAAAGATGATAAAATAAAGCCGGCATATTTGATATATGCAGCAGGCCAAGCCCGCGGCGGCAACTGGCGGCTTAAAAAACCAACCGTGCAACGAAAGGCCTGTTATAACTCTTCTTTTTCAAACTTTTCAATCATCTCGCCCGAAATCCCTAATACAGGTGGGTGTTCGGGTAGTAAACCCCTGGTAAACCAAGCGGCATCAGCAATTTCTTTATTGTTTATAGTAAGGGGCTGGTGCTCATCGGCTTCGGCTACAAAACCAATCATTATCGAGCCCGACAGGGGCCAGGGCTGGCTTTTAAAGTACCTGATATTCCATACATCAAGCCCCACCTCCTCCTTTACCTCTCGCGCCACGGTCTCCTCAAGTGGTTCACCAATATCAACATATCCTGCAATCAACGAATACCAGCTTCCAGTGAAATTCGATCCGCGGGCCAGCAGTAACTTATCATTACTAATTACGGCCACTATAATTGCAGGAGAAATATTTGGATATACAACCAAACCGCACACCAGACATACTATCGCCCTCTCATCGGACTTATGTTGTGTTGCTGTTCCGCAGTTACCGCAAAACCTGTTTTGTATATACCAGTTCATCAATTGAAACCCGGCAAGGCTTATCCATGCATATTCCTGCTGCTTCATATTCCTGAATATACTGATATCCTTATAAAGATAGCGGGCTGAGTCAGCATTCGGGTTATCCCAAAGAAGAAAGCATGGTAAATCATCAAGGGTAAATAAAAAAGTATGTTTTCCAGAACCTGCCATTTCAGGAAAGTCTTTTTTTTGAGGCAGCACAAAATCTTCACCTTCTATTTTTAGCAGCAAAGAATTATCATGATAATGAAGGATATAATCGTTCTCTCCGATACTTTTATGTGTGAGGAATTGGTTGTTGAAACGGTGGGGATAAATTTCGTGGAGCATGCTTAATACAATTAAATTCGAACTTTAGGATGAATGATGTTAAAAAATGCGAATATAGCCAGAATACCTGGTAAAATTTTTTAGAAAAGTTAGAATTGGTGTTCGTCGACCTGCCTCAAGTGCATATATCCTCCCGGGCTGAACCTGACTTATTAAAATATATTTCATTGTTTTGAACTATCTTAAGAGTGCTCTGCAAAGTGTAAGAAAAATTTGTATATTGTAGGAATATTTAACTTTTGAACATAAAGTAGATATATTTGGAAAAAGTGTTGAAACACAAACCACTCAAAACAACGAACAAATGTTTTTAGAAAATGAAAGCAAATACAATTTTGCCGAAACAGTCGAAAAATTGACAGCCGAAATTGAGAAAAAAAATTGGAAAGTTTCAGTAGTTCATGATTTACAAGAAACATTAAAAAAGAATGGAACAGAAGTTTTACCCATAAAAGTTTTTGCTTTATGTCATCCAAAACATTCAGGTAAAATTTTATTGAAAGACGACGAAAGAATTGTTTCGTCATTAATGCCTTGCAGAGTAAGCGTTTATGAAAAAGGCAATGGCAAATCCTACATTTCACGAATGAATACAGGAGTTTTGGCTAAATCAATGGGCGGAATTGTAGAAGATGTAATGATTGCTTCTTCAAAAGAGGTAGAAGAAATATTGAGTTCTCTAATTGTAACTAAATAGTTTTGTATTTAGCTAAAAATTAGCAGACAAGGATTAATATATCAATGAAGATTTATATTTCATTTTTCAAAATCATTCAATTTAAACATTAAAAAATTTTATGGAACGTGTTCCAAATATACGTTTACACTGGAATATGGCCTTTTTGTTAATGGGTTTTGTTTTTATAAACCATCTTTTGGTAATAATTTCATTCCTGACATCGGCCAAGGTTTTGCCGGTCGTTTTTCCTTTGTCGTTTTTAATTGCTTCTTTCCTGAGTATTTATTTGGGCAAACGAGATGGGTTTTGTGGAATAAAATTGTATTTGCCCACAATCATCAGTTTTATTCTGATTATTTTTTCAATGCTATTTTCAACTCAATTTTTCGACTTTACATTTGACGGACAATGGTATCATCATTCAGCTATTTATAAACTTGAAAGCGGTTGGAATGCCTTTCTTAATCCCCTGGATGAAGCGCATAAATCTATTTTGCATTTCCCAAAAGGGACATGGTATTTTTCAGCCTCTGTTTACAGTACATTAGGTACTTTTGAGGCAGGAAAGTGTTTGAATATAATAATGATAGCTATTGTTGCATTAATGGTTTATGCAACATCCATAGAGTATAAGGTTTCGAAGTTCAAATCGATAGTCTTGGCCATTTTAGTAACACTGCACCCTGTTGTCTGGAGTGAAATAACAACATTTCAAAACGATAACAATTTATATTTACACCTTGTTATCTATATGGTAGCAATTTTTTCATGGTTGCGCACTTATGGTAATATGTCTCTTCTTATAGGAATATTGGCCGGTGTTTGCATAATTAACATTAAGTTCACAGGATTGGTTTTCTTATGTGTTTTTGCATTCTTTGGCTTTGTGTATTTTTTAGTATATAAACAAAAATTTATTTTCAAATATATTGGCATTCATGCGATTATATTGATTATGGGGGTTGGTGTTTTCGGGTATAATCCATATGTGACCAATTTCATTCATCGCGGGCATCCATTTTATCCGATTATGGGGACAGAAGAATATCCAAGTCATACTTCTGAGGGCAAAGACGGAAACGAAAAATATGAAACTCCTAAAAACATGATGGGAAAAGCCACTTTTATGCGGTTTTTCTATGCGAATTTTAGCAGGCCAAGTAATGCCCCATATAATAATCAAATAAATGCAGAATTAATTTTACCCTTTACTTCAAAAATATCAGATTGGAATGTGTATCGTTTTCATGATTTAAGAGTATCCGCTTTTGGGCCTTTCTTTAGTGGTGTTTTGATATTGTCTTTTGTTTATCTGATTTTTTTGCTAATCTTTTTGGGTAAAAACCGATGGCATCTCTTAATACCTGTTTTGGCGATATTTATTTCATTGATGTTAAGCAGGCATTTTTGGTGGGCGAGATTTGGCCCTCAACTATGGCTTTTTCCAATCAGTTTAATTTTTGCATCGTTTTTATCTAAATCATCAAAATTAAAGTCCATATTAAACCTGACTATGGTAAGTTTGATTATTGTTAATGGGCTGATTGTCTTATTTATTCATTTGAGTTGGGTGTATAGGGAGACCGGAAAACTGCAACAACATTTTTCAGAAATAAAAAAACAAGGCAAGCCAATTGAAATTTGCATGTATTGGTTCGATGACTCAATGAGCCAAAAATTGAATGATTGGGGTGTTGAGTATAAGAAAATATCAATGAAAGATATGAAAAATCTGGATGAAACTAAATTTAAAGAATTAAGAACTGTTGTTGATGGCTATCCTGGCACGAACAGATATAGGGTGTTAAGTAATAATGAGTAAACTAACTTAAATCAAGAATAGATAAATTTACCTTGTTATATATAAATTTTGATAACCATGAATGAAATATCTAAACCATTGTAAGACAATTAAATAATAAACCATGAAAAAAAGAACAAATTACAAGTATTTACACATTTTTACCTTTGTATCTGCTTTTCTGATTTTTTTTTCTTCCTGCAAGCAGGATAAGCAAAATATTTGCGATTCAGATTTATACGAACCGAACGATTCATTTAATAGTGCATATTTTATTGGCGAGGTACAAGAAAGTTCCATGGAAATTGTCGCACAAGTCTCTTCCAGAAATGACTTAGATTTCTACCAAATTAGAGCCAAAGAGAATATTCGAACCGGGTTTCCTGAATCGTCGGAATATTTTCGGATACGTTTTCAACTGATTTCTCCCCCCGGTAAAGATTACGATCTCTATATTTACAATGATTCCCGCTCCCAATTAGAGTACTCGGCTAATCGTGGGAACATGGAAGAAGTCAGTGAATATTTTTGGACTGGGAAGATTATTAACGCAGACGATAAAGAGTTTTTTATTGAAGTGAGACCCTTTACAAAAGATTGTGACTTCACAGATTACAGACTTTCTGTAACGATGTCTTATAGTTCTATGCCCTTTTGACTCTTGCAGAGAGATTGCTGCTTGTAACTTTTCTCGTTCCGCCAAACGTTGTGACATTAATTTTATGAACAGAGATAAAATAGTAGTTAAAAACGCGCATACAAATAATCTTAATAATATAGATTGATATTTCAGGGATTTCCGGAAGATATAATGAATTGAAGGCAGTCTGTTACAGCAAAATACCTGAAAAATGTGATTTAACCCGTTATGCTTGCAGTATCACCCCCGTTCAATGTTATTATCAGATTTTTTACATATTTTTGAAACATTGAAAAACGAACACTTAATAATTAATATTATGCAAAGGGCTATTTTAAGAAAAATTATTTTTGTTATTGCATTGTTTAGCAGTATATCTGGCTTTGGCCAGAGTGTAAAACTTACCGAAGTTGAATGGCATGGCGCCGGGTGCTACAAAATTGAAATGACAATGGGTACGGTCTATTTTGAAAAGGACAGTGGCGTATCGGGGTTTAAGAGTTTTATCGATCCGGACGGAAATGATTGGATCGCCTCATACATGGAACCCGGGCCAAATGGTGATTTCCGCGGTTTCCCCAATAGTGTCGGGAATTTTGGCCATGCGGGCAGAAATAGTGGATCAAAAACAGTCATAGTTGATAATAAAAAAGAAGGCGATGTGGTTGTACTGGAGTCATCAAACGATAAATTCACTTTCCAGTATTGGTTTTTTGCCAATCATATAGCTATTAAAGTGCTGAAATCTGAAGGAGATTACTGTTTTCTTCTCGAATGTGTTGCCGGTGGCACTGCCGACGCTGAAGACTATTTTGTTTTGGCCGATGGAGAGAAGCGAACCCCTAAAGGTGAATTTTATGATTTCACCCCTGAATGGTTTTATTTGGGCGATCCAAAATCAGAGTATCTTCTATTTCTTGGAAAAAGCCCTGAAGATGATGCCCCTAACGAAAACCATCGCCAGATAAGGCCCAACGGCCAGCACAATATGGATTTATACAGCTTTGGCCGTGCAGGCCGTGAGCACAAGTACAAAATTGAAGGCATGAGTGGCAATGAACATATTTGTATTATCGGATTTGCACCAGTCAGTCGCACCCACAACGAGATAACAACCATGATCGAATCGTTGTTGGATAATCCGTTTTCCATGATGGGAAAAGCCAAAAACAATTGGAGTAAGGAGTTTTTAAAAAACGACAACGCTTGGTTTGCTTCCGACGATGCCCGTTCTATTGCCAATAGTGTAATTCAGTATCAGTCTTCTCAGGGAGGATGGCCCAAAAGTACCGATTTAACAAGGCCTCCGCTTACACCTGGTGATGTTCCTCCCGAAGGCCGTGGCCGGGCTAATAGCATCGATAACGATGCTACTACGTTGCCCATGGAGTTTTTGGCAAGGGTTATTGATGCCACAGGCGATGAAAAGTTTATTGCTCCATTCAACAAAGGCCTTGATTATTTGTTTTCGGCACAATACCCCAGTGGGGGCTGGCCTCAGTTTTGGCCCTTGCGGGGCGATCAATATTATTCGCGTGTTACTTTTAACGATGGTGCAATGATCAGGGTAATGAACCTTCTAAATGGTGTATCTTCAGGCAAAGCTCCTTATTCTTTTGTCGATAAAAACAGGCGGGCATCAGCTGCCGATGCAGTAACGCGTGGGATTGATTTCATTCTTCGTTCACAAATAAAACATAACGATGTACTAACTGCATGGTGTGCCCAGCACAACGAAAATACATATGAGCCGGCCTGGGGCAGGGCATATGAGCCACCTTCGCTTTCAGGTCAAGAAAGTGTTGATGTTGTGAAATTTCTTATGGAAATTGATAATCCTTCACCGGAAGTCGTGAATGCTATTGAAGGGGCAATAAACTGGCTTAAAGCGGCCTCTATAATTGGTGTGCGCTTGGAAGAAAAAATCAATATCGCTGGCAGAAAAGATAATCAACTTATCCCCGATCCGGGAGCCCCACCGTTATGGGCACGTTTTTATGAGTTGGGCACCAACCGTCCTGTTTATCCCGATCGTGGCTCAATAATTTGTTCTAATTTTAATGAAGTCAGCCATGAACGCCAAAGTGGTTACGATTATCATGGTTATTGGGCAAAGTCATTAATCGAACACGATTATCCGCTTTGGCGGGCCAGGCATCTGGCACATATCGATGAAATACCTGGTTCGGCTACAGTTGTCGAGGCTGAGAAAGGCAGGTTCACAGGCATTATCGACCGGCACAGTTGCTGGCACAATGTTATGCTGAGCGATGCGCCGCATACGACCCACTCGGGCCGTGGGGCAGTTGATACAAAGAATGAAGTAGGCAGCTATATTGAGGTTTATTACAATGCATCATGGTCGGGCCCGCATAAAATAACGGTGCGTTATACCCATATCAAATCCGATCCAAGACCTGGCGAATTACTTGTTAATAATAAAAAAGCAGCAAAGTTTAAGCTGGCACAAAGCGAAGCATTACCTGCGTGGAAAACCGAATCAGTAGTAGTCAAGCTCGATGAAGGCAGAAACGTTTTACGTTTGAGTGCATTAAAAGATGGAGGTTTGCCCAATACTGATTACATCAAAGTAGCCGAAGTCCGCAATGAAGTACATGGTCTTTTGCCGCGTGTTCAGATACTGGAAGCAGAGGATGGATTGTATACAGGCAAAGAAGATCACCATAGTTGTTGGAATTTTATTGCACAGATTGATGCCGCCCATAGTGGATTTACCGGCGAAGGCTATGTAGATACATACAATGAAAAGGGCAGCTATATCGAGGTTGATTTTGACTCTCCCGTTTCGGGAACCTACCTGATGGGGGTGCGTTATGTACATGGTAAAAACGATACCCGATCAGCCAAAATCAGTGTTAACAATGTCGAAACGAATCAATCTATGGCTTTTGTATCTACCGGTACATGGACTACCTGGACTACCATTAATACTCCTGTTGAGCTAAAAGCTGGCCGCAATACAATACGTTTAACAGCTTTGGGGTCACAAGGTTTGGTAAATATCGATCATTTTGTTTTTACACCGGTGAAGTAAAAAGAGAATGGATATGAAAAAATTGATAAATCAAATAATATTTAATGCGAATTAAGAAGTTATAACCTTGGAAATCATAATTATAGGCATCAACAAAATGTCAATAATTATGATCTACAAGGTAAAAGAACTTAGTTTTATCGCTATCTACTTGTATATATGCAATATATATGATTTTGAACTTCAATATTCTTCTCAGCGGTTCAGAAATAGTAATCAGTCTGAATTCACTGATCAGGAAGTTCTAACTATTTATCTTTATGTTATGTATTAACGAATAATCTGACAACACAGTTGCCATGAGCATTAACGGAAAAGTAAAATTTGATGCGAATGTGTCTGCTTCGAACTGGGTATTCTTTGCACTTACGTATAACTCAACCATCAATACATTTAAATTCTTTTTTGGCAACAATACAACCGAGGCAACTTAAGATAAGTTTAACCCCTATTTTTCTCCTTCGGCAGATGCCCCATACTCTCCAACCGGTAAACACGAACACACCAGGTTTCTGTCGCCGTAGGCATCGTCTACACGGCCTGCCGATGGCCAGAATTTATTTTCTCCGACCCATTTTATCGGGAAGGCTGCCTGTTTGCGGCTATAAGGATAATCCCACTTGTCGGCTGCCGTTACCTTTTCTGTATGGGGTGCATTTTTCAGGATATTGTTGTCTCTGTTGCCTGATTCCTTCACCTGCATGATCTCTTTGTAAATGGAAATCATGGCTTCCACAAACCGGTCGAGTTCCTGTTTCGATTCGCTTTCGGTGGGTTCAACCATCATTGTGCCATGTACGGGGAAAGAGAGGGTAGGGGCGTGGAAACCATAATCCATAAGCCTTTTGGCAATGTCTGCTTCCGAAATGTCTGCCAGTTGTTTGAATTCGCGGCAGTCGAGAATCATTTCATGGGCAACAAATCCGTTTTCACCTTTATACAATACCTTATAATAATCTTTAAGGCAGGCAGCCAGGTAATTGGCATTCATAATAGCCATTTTCGTGGCTTTTGCAAGTCCCTCGGCGCCGAGCATCCAGCAGTATGCATGCGAGATGGTGAGTATGCTTGCGCTGCCCCAAGGCGCTGCCGACACTGCCCCGACTCCTTTAATGCCGCCGGTTGCGACAACAGGGTGCGCTGGCAGAAATTCAACAAGGTGACCAGTCACGGCAATAGGTCCCATGCCGGGCCCGCCACCACCATGCGGTATGCCGAATGTCTTGTGCAGGTTGATATGGCATACATCGGCGCCAATCAAAGCAGGACTGGTGAGGCCGACCTGGGCGTTCATGTTGGCGCCGTCCATATACACTTGTCCGCCATTGGCATGTACTATTTCTGCCATCTCTTTAATTTTTGATTCGAAAACCCCGTGGGTAGAAGGATAGGTAATCATAAAAGCAGCCAGGTATGGCTTCTGGTTTTCAGCTTTAGCCTTTAGGTCGTTGAAATCTACATTGCCGTTCTCATCGCATTTTACCACTACCACCTTCATGCCGGCCATTACAGCGCTGGCAGGGTTGGTGCCGTGGGCAGAGGAGGGTATCAGCACCACGTCGCGGTGGCTATCGCCTCGGCTTTCATGGTATTTTCGTATCACCATCAATCCGGCATATTCACCAGCTGCTCCCGAATTAGGCTGAAAAGAAACCTCTTCAAAACCGGTAATCTTGCGCAGAAATTTGCCCAGTTCATAGAATAATTGCTGGTAACCTTCTGCCTGGTCGAATGGAACAAAAGGATGTATTTCTCCGAATTCGGGCCAGCTGAGCGGCAACAATTCGGTTGCAGCATTTAGTTTCATGGTACACGAGCCCAGGGGGATCATCGAATGGGTAAGCGAAAAATCTTTTCGTTCAAGTTTTTTGATATATCGCATCATCTCGGTCTCTGAGCGGTAAAGATTAAAAAGCTCATAGGTAAGAAAGCTGGTTTTTCTGGCAAACACAGCACTAAGTGCAACAGGGCCTTCCAACGAATCAAGGCTTTTTACCGGTTTCTTATTGGCATAAGAGAATACTTCGATCAACCGGTTAAGGTCGTCAAGGGTTGTGGATTCATCGGTGCTTATACCAATTGTTTTTTCATTAATGTAGCGAAGGTTAATCTGTCTCTCGAGAGACAGAATTTCAATATCTCTGCATGTAACATTTTGGGGAAGGGTAATTTTCAGGGTATCGAAAAAATCTTTGTTTTCTTGTTTATAACCAAGTTCCGAAAGTTTGTCATTCAAGCGGGCAGCAGCCTGGTGAATATGCATTGCGATTTTTTTTATGCCTTCGGCCCCGTGATATACCGCGTACATACCGGCCATGATAGCCAGTAATGCCTGCGAGGTGCAAATATTCGATGTAGCCCGTTCGCGTTTTATATGCTGTTCGCGTGTCTGCAGCGCCATTCTTAAAGCCCTGTTGCCTTGCGAGTCTATGGTTACCCCGATAATTCTGCCCGGAATGCTTCTTTTAAATTCATCGCGCGTAGCAAAAAAGGCAGCATGTGGCCCCCCATAGCCCATTGGGATACCAAAGCGTTGTGAAGACCCTACTACAATGTCGGCGCCCCACTCACCCGGAGGGGTAAGCATTGCCAGGGCCATAATATCGGCGGCGACTGCCACAAGCGCCCCGTTGGCATGGAGAGCTTCGGCGAATCTTTTATAATCCCTGACAGCGCCGTCAGCTGCAGGATACTGTATAAATGCTCCAAAAATGGAGGGTTCCTGGTTTAAGGTATTGTAATTACCGGTAATAATAGTAATACCGAGGGGTTTTGCGCGGGTTTTGAGCACTTCGAGTGTTTGTGGAAAAACGTTTTCATCAACAAAAAAACTGTTGTGTTCTTTCTTAACTGCCTCGCGCGGGCGCAAACCGAAAATCATGGTCATGGCTTCGGCTGCCGCGGTGGCTTCATCAAGCAACGAGGCATTGGCTATCTCCATTCCGGTAAGCTCAATTATCACGGTTTGAAAATTAAGCAGGGCTTCAAGCCTTCCTTGTGAAATCTCTGCCTGATAAGGGGTGTAAGAGGTGTACCAGCTTGGGTTTTCAAGAATGTTGCGCTGTATTACTGCAGGAAATACAGTGCCATAGTAACCCATACCAATGTATGATTTATATACTTTATTTTTTGCAGCAATGCGTTTGATATATTTAAAATATTCGTTTTCTGTGAGGCTCTCTGGCAGGTCGAGGGGCTTTTCAAACCTTATGGATGAAGGAACAGTTTTGTCAATCAGCTCATCAAGAGATTTAACACCTGTTTTTTCAAGCATTTCAGGTAACTCTGATTCTCTTGGCCCGATGTGGCGCGAGGCAAATTTTTCAACAGACATAATAGACAGAAATTAAGTATTACTGAATTGTGATTGTTAAGGTAAACAAATTATTGCAAAATATTATCTCAAAAAAGGATTTGTATCATGTTCAATGCCAATGGTTGTTGAAGGGCCATGCCCGGGATAAACCACGGTGTCGCCCGGCAGTACAAGCAATTTGTTCTTAATACTGTAAATGATTGTTTCATAACTTCCACCGGGCAGGTCGGTTCTGCCAATACTTCCGGCGAAGAGCACATCGCCGGCTATCAAAAATTTTTCTTCACTGCTGTAAAATGACAGGCTACCAGGTGAATGGCCCGGCGTATGAAAAGCCTGCAGCCGCGAATTGCCGAAAAGTATGGTTTCACCATCGGCAATCAATTTGCTCACCGGAGGTGACGGGTTGGCATTCAAACTAAAAATAGCCCCCATTGCAGTTGCCCGGTCTAGCAGAAAAATATCATCGGCATGGGCAGCAAGGGTGATATTGTACTTTTCGCATACAAATTTGTTTCCGAGCATATGGTCTACATGGCCATGGGTATTAAGAACCATAACCGGTGTAAGGTTATTGGCCTCAATGTAATTTACAAGTTTTGACTCCTCGTCTTTTTCGTAAAAACCCGGATCAATGATAATACATTCACCGGTAGTATCTGAAACAACAAAGGCATTGACTGAAAATCCGTTGACTATAAATATTTTAATATTCATTACATATATATGTTATTCTTTTCCTTTCACCATAGGAACAAAAATAAAGTAACCATGTTCTGAGGTGTTGTATTTATTCTCTGCTATTTTCTCAACAAGGGTCATTTTTTGCGATGAAGGTCCTCCGACAGGGGCAACCAGCCTGCCTCCCGGTTTGAGCTGTTCGAGCAACTGCTCCGGGATACCGGGTGCAGCTGCCGTAATAAGTATCCTGTCGAAAGGGCCGTAGGTTGGCAATCCCTGGTAACCGTCACCGTAAAAGAGCTGTGGCCTGTAACCCAGTTCAGACAGGGTGGATTTTGCTTTGAGGTACAACTCCCTGAACCGCTCAACAGAGAATACTGATGTACCTAATTCCAGCAGCACGGCAGTCTGATATCCTGAACCGGTACCTATTTCAAGAATTTTATCGCGCTTGTTTACCTGTAGCAGTTCGGTCTGAAAAGCTACAGTATAAGGCTGTGATATGGTCTGGCCTGCGGCTATCGGGAAAGCCTGGTCTTTATATGCAAAGTTTATAAAACTGCTGTCCATAAAGCAGTGTCGTGGTATTTTGCCAATGGCTTCCAGTACCTCATCACTTTTAATTCCTTTTCGCCTTATTTCGTCAACCAGCTTTTTTCTTAACCCTTTGTGTAAAAAACTATCTTCCATTGGCTCTTTTATGACATTTTTACCAAATTAACAACGAAAACAAAAATAGTTGATAAGTTGGTTCTAAAAAAAAATAAGCGTGTTTCTAAATAATTTATGTTTGTACAAAGACGAAAAAGATGTTGAGAATAGGTTTTATTGGGTCTTTTGCACAATCTTTCGCACACGCAGAAATCTTAATCAAGGTTCCAGGAGTGGAAATTGCAGGATTTTTTGACCCCCTTCAGAATACTGAACAGGAAAATGTGAACAGCGTTTTTATAAAGAAATTCGTATCTGTTGATGAATTGATACAAAGCGCGGATGCATTTGACTTTGTTTGCAGGTGCCAGCAATGTTTCGATATTGCCCAGAAAGCGTTGAAACAGACAAAACATTTGTTTATTAACCCGTCTATGCTAAAAAACAGGCAACAGGCCATCCATCTTATTAATTTGGCCAGCGAAGCCAATGTTACCCTCATGGTCGAGCGGTCTGTGAGGTTTCATGCAGCGTTGAATGCTGCACTTCCGCACCTGAATAACGTGAGGCTTATCGAGATGCACAACCATTTCTCCGATAAGGAAGACAATTCGTATGAAAGTATTTTACAGGCCATTATTACCAATATTGAAATTGTTAACGCTGTTATCCGTACCAATGTTAAAAGTTTGAAAACATGCGGTATAAAGATGGTAAATGGCAATCCTGATGTTATTAATGTCAGGATTGAGTTCGATAACGGTTGTGTGGCTAACCTCAACTGCAGCAGGATAACCTCTGACAATAGTCATTATGGTTTGTTTACACAACAAGACAGAATCACCAAAATTAATTTTCTGAACAACGAAATTACAATTATAAGGCCGGAAAAGGTTGATAAGGCTATTTCAGGTAAAGTTGCCTTTTTGCCTGTTACGAGAAAGGTGGTTTCAAATAATCCCATGCTTGATGAGCTGTTAAGTTTTATTTTTTCAATTCAGAACAATTCAAAATTGGTGTCAAAATCAGAAGATGGATTCAGATCGTTGTATCTTGCCGATAAAATTATGGATAGCCTGAACAAGGTGCATGCCGGTAACTGATGCATACTGATAAATATCGAATTAGCCTGTTTGCCCTGTAAAGGTTTTGAAAAATTCGTATTTGTTGGTATTTCAGATAAAGATTATTTTTATCTTTGTGCTTTTTAAATTTAAATATATAGATATCATTACACTGATATCAATTGTTATTCCTGAATGAACAGACTTCAACAATTACTGAAATATGTTATCTCAGATTATTTGTCAGCCCTGTTAAGCTGGGCTTGTTTCTATATTTTTAGGAAGATTTATATTGAAGCACTAAGTTTTCAGCATATTATCAGCTTCGTTGAGTCGAGGTTTTTACTTGGTCTTTTGCTCATTCCGCTTTTCTGGCTGGTAATATATTACGCTTCTGGTTATTACAGAAATGTTTTCAGAAAATCGAGGCTTTCTGAGTTATGGCAAACCTTGTCGAACACATTGCTCGGGGTTGTTATCCTGTTCTTTGCACTGATATTGGATGACACCATTCAAACCTATTCAAATTATTATATTTCGTTTACCATTCTTTTTGCGGTTCACTTCACCCTTACTTATGTTCCCCGGTTGATAATTACTACCCGCACGACCCATAAAATTCACCGACGCGAGATAGGGTTCAACACACTACTTATCGGAAGCAACGAGAAGGCAGTTGAAGTATTCGAAGAAATTGAGAACCAGCCCAGGAGCAATGGGAATAAATTTGTAGGATTTGTAAACGTTAATGACAATAATGGCTTTAAATTGGCGAAATACCTGCCTCATCTCGGTCTGCTCGGCGATGTAAAAACGATTATAGCAAAGCATAATGTTGAGGAGGTGATCATTGCCATTGAATCATCAGAGCATGACAAGATAGGGCAAATTATGAATAAATTGATAGATTGTAATGTGGTGCTTAGCGCTATCCCAAGCATGTATGATATTCTTACCGGCAGGGTAAGAATGTCTGCAATTCTTGGTGTGCCCCTTATCCAGATTTCTCACCACCTGATGCCGGCCTGGCAGTCAAATATCAAGCAGATTATTGATATTGTGCTATCTTTTCTGGCACTTTTAATTCTTTCACCGCTTTGCCTTTTTCTTATGATAGGTGTTAAGTTGTCTTCGCCGGGGCCGGTATTTTACAGTCATGAGCGAATTGGCCGGTATGGCAAACCCTTTACAATCTATAAGTTTCGTTCGATGTATAAAAATGCCGAGTCCAACGGTCCTGAACTGTCATCGAAAAGTGATAACAGGATAACAAAATTCGGGCGGTTTATGCGCAAATCAAGACTCGATGAGATACCCAATTTTTTTAATGTATTGAAGGGAGATATGTCGCTTGTAGGACCCCGGCCTGAACGCAGATATTTTATTGACAGGATAATCAAAAAAGCACCCCATTACCTTCATTTGCTAAAGGTGAAACCCGGCATTACTTCCTGGGGGCAGGTTAAATTCGGGTATGCCGAGAATGTTGAACAGATGATCAAAAGGCTCAAATACGACCTCATTTACCTCGACAATATGTCGCTGTATGTTGATATCAAAATTCTAATCTACACCCTGTTGACCATACTACGACGAAAAGGGGTATAAGCGCCTGTGTTCATGGTGCGCCATCAAGCTTATGGTTTCCCAAAGGTATATAATCGGGACCGCTGTAACCGGGTATACTTTCGTAGAAGATAATTTCGCAGGCTTTGAATTGTTGAAATTCTTTCGGGCTTTTTTCCTGCAATAATTGCTGAAGTTTTGATTTCTCTTTTATTTTCTTTACACGCCCAATGGTGAGGTGGGGTGAATATTTTCTTGATTCGGGCAAAAAACCCAGTTTTTTCATTTGCCCGTCAATTGCCGAATGCAGGGTTTCCAAAGCAGGGCTCCTTTCCACGCCCAGCCATATCACTGTAGGGGTTGCCAGGTTTTTAAATATACCCGTATGCTTAATGATGATATCAAATGCCGGTTGTGCAGCAGCGATTTTGGCCAAGGTATCGTTAATGGCCTGTAAAATAGGTTCTTTGGTCTCTCCGAGAAACTTGAGTGTAAGATGCAGGTTCTCAGAATCTAACCATTTTATTCTCTCGTTTTCAAGCGCTTTCGAAAAAGAGCCTATGCACTCTTTTATCGCTATAGAGGGCGGAATATCTATGGCAATGAATGTTCTTTTCATGGTAAAAGGTAGACGGGTTAAAAATCAAAGTACCCCTTTTTCGATCAGGATCACGATTTCGTTTATCAGCCGGTCTTCACCTTCTGAATCAAAACGGTTTTTCAGGTTCGATCCGAAAATTCTGGCAATGGTTTGCCAGAAAAATGCACTAAAGGAGCCTTTCAGGTCTTTCAACAGATCGTACGAGGTTTCACCTATCTCACGGTCTATTAGTTTGATTAATATCCTGCCCTGGGTAATGGTTAGCTTTTTTAGTTCGGATTCATACTCATTCATTATCTCTTTTTCAACCGTCTTAATGTAAGCTTTTCTGGCTTTTTCAGATTTTAAGGTAAGAAAATGGTCCTCTACTTCATCATATTTCTGCTTGGCCATCTTGGCATACGGATAGGCCTTTTTTACATTCCTTATAAGGCGCTGGTATTTCCGATACTCCCAATCGGAACTGAACCTTCTGCGGGGAAAAATATATACTTCTTCGATAGATGAGAGCAACAGGGTGTCGCCGTCAAGAATGAGCCCGTAAACAACAGTGTTGTTTTTCTCATAACGTATGGTGTCTTGAGCCTGAAGACTGCTTAAGGCTGCAATTCCTATTATTATTGAGGATAAGAATCTTTTCATAGATGTATTTTGCAATAGGCTATCCAATAAGTATGCCATTTTTTTACAACTATTTTAACGTAAGTTTTTCACGAATGTTTGAGGCTTTTTCAGAAAGATTTAAAGTTACAAAATTTCATGCTGAAAAAATCATTCATCTTCGCACCTGTGAACAGTAACCACAATCTTTCTATCGTTTCTCGGTCCGTCAAATTCACAGAAAAAAATATGCTGCCAGGTAGAAAGGCCTGGCTCACTGCACACGATGGGTATAGTTTCAGAAGGCCCTACAATGCCTGCTTTCAGGTGCGCATCGCCGTTGTTGTCCTGGTGGTCGTGCTGCCATACACCATGCGGTATGAGCTTATTCAATAGGGATACAACATCATTTTGCACCGAGTCGTCCCAGTTTTCCTGTATCATAATGGCTGCAGTGGCACCCTGGGCATAAACATTTACCATGCCGGTTTTTATGCCGCTCGATTTCACAATAGATTTTACTTTATCTGTTATATCGTAAAGACCATTGTGCTTGTGGGTGTTTATTTGAATAACTTTCTGCATTACAATATTCAATTAATATGTATGATTTTATAAATTACATGTATTTGTTGCCTGAATTTGCTTTTTTTCTGCAAATTTACAGGAATTATTATCATAAAAATGGTGTTAACCAGTGTAAAATAGTTTATGGAATTCAGGACAATAGTTGATATACCGCAAAGCCCCTTCAGGATTGATTACAACAGCAAATGTCTTTTTATTGGTTCCTGTTTTGCCGATAATATCGGTTTATTAATGCAAAGACTTAAGTTTGGGGTAATACATAACCCTTTCGGCGTTTTGTATAATCCGCTGTCTGTAAGTAAAGATATTGGTATGCTTTTAGAACAAAAAACATTTACAGAAAGCGATCTTTATTGTTTTAATAACCACTGGCTTAGTTTTTATCATTACACGGCATTTACAGATGCTGATAAGCCTAAGTGCCTGGAAAAGATAAACCATACCATGAAAAATGCCGGTGAATTTCTTTCACAAGCTGACTTTCTGTTTGTTACATTCGGCACAGCCTGGGTATATGAGTTTATAAAAACCGGACAGGTAGTTGCCAACTGCCATAAAATCCCTGCCCGTGAATTCCGCAGGTATATTCTTAATCCGGAACAGATAACCCTTGAGTATGCTTCCCTGTTGCAGAAAATAAAAGATAATTACCCGCGATTAAGGGTAATTTTTACCGTAAGCCCCATAAGGCATTGGAAAGATGGGGCTGTTAACAATCAGCTTAGTAAATCGGTATTGCAGGTGGCCATACACCAACTGATTGAAAAATTTGATTTTGCATCGTACTTTCCTGCTTACGAAATTTTTATGGATGAACTGCGCGATTACCGTTTTTATGCAAAAGACATGCTTCACCCTTCAGAGGCTGCTATTGATTATGTATGGAAACGGTTTTCAGAAACATATTTTTCTGAAAAGACGATGGCTGACTTGAAAGAAATTGATAAGCTGATTAAGGCCATGGAACACAGGGTGACAAATCCCTCTTCAGGCGAAACAGCCAAGTTCAGAAAAACGATGCTGGATTATATCGAAAAGTTAAAATCCAGGTTTCCATTATTGGATTTTTCACCTGAGAGCGATTATTTTCAAACTTTCCAAAAGTTTTAAACTTTTGGAAAGTTACCGCAAATGCTAAGAAGAAAATTTTCGGCTTACACCAAACTTACATTGCATATAATTATTTATTAAGCTTTATAGCTTTTTTGAGATGGAGAATTAATTTTAACAGTATTTTGTTTTATCAACCAGTGCCAATTAATATTGTTTAATCTATTAATTAAAATAGTGAACAAAAAATATTTTTTCTTGTTATGATTTCAAAATAAAACCAATGAAGACATATCTATATACCTTTATTCTGTCACTCTTATTTATATTTTATTCTGACAATACTGTTGATGCACAGGGTATAAACATTGGAACAATAGAAGGGAGGATATCCAATGCCAAGAATAACGAACCTATTCCCTTTGCAACCATTATAATATGGGAAACAACCATCGGTACTGTAAGTGATCTCGACGGGCGCTTTATTTTTACGGGCATTAAGCCCGGTTATGTGCAACTAAAGGCTTCTTCTGTGGGGTTCGAAGATTTTGTCACTACCCGGTTTCTGGTTACCAATGCAAAAAACAGTTATATCGAAATCGCGCTACAGGAGGCTAATATAGAGCTGGATGCCGTGGTTGTTAAAGCTTCACCTTTCCGAAGACAAGAAGAGAGCCCGGTGTCTTTGAGGCGTATAGGTGTTGCCGAAATTGAAAAAAATCCCGGCGGCAACAGGGATATATCAAGAGTTATACAATCGTTTCCGGGTGTTGCCTCTACTCCCGCATACCGTAACGATGTAATTGTGCGGGGTGGCGGGCCAAGTGAAAGTAAATTCTATCTCGACGGCGTTGAGATACCCAACCTCAACCATTTTGCCACACAAGGTGCTTCGGGTGGGCCGGTAGGTATTATTAATGTTGATTTTATACGTGAGGTGAATTTTTATTCCGGCGCTTTTCCGGCCAACAGGGGCAATGCATTGAGCTCGGTACTCGATTTCAGGCAGATTGATGGCAACAAAGAGAAACCAAAATTCAGGGCCACAGTAGGCGCATCAGACCTTGCGCTTACGCTCGACGGGCCTTTGGGTGATAAAACATCTTATATCCTGTCGGCAAGAAGGTCGTACCTGCAGCTTTTGTTTGCCGCGCTCGAATTGCCATTCCTTCCAACTTACAACGATTTTCAGTTTAAACTCAGAACCCGTTTTAACGAAAAAAACGAACTTACAGTCATAGGTCTCGGCGCCCTCGACCAGAACAAGCTTAACCTCAACGCAAATGAAACAGCCGACCAGAGGTTTATTCTCGGTTACCTGCCCGAAAACGATCAGTGGAATTATACATTCGGACTGGTTTATAAACATTTCAGTGAAAATGGTTTCGATACATGGGTGTTGAGCAGAAATATGCTGAATAATGTTGCCTACAAGCATGAACAAAATGATGAAAACCTGCCCAAAACGCTTGACTATTCATCAATAGAAAGTGAAAACAAGTTTAGGTATGAGCGTAATTCCACTATAAAAAACAATATTAAAGTTAATTATGGAATAAACTTTGAATATGCGAAGTACGAAAACAGTACATACCGTAAGATTATTCTGAGTGAAACCAGCCAGGATCTTAACTATGCCTCTTTTCTCGATATGTTCAATTACGGATTGTTCGGGCAGGTAAGCAACAATTATCTTGGCAACAGGCTTATTCTATCTGCCGGTCTGCGGTTTGACGGCAGCTCATATTCCGATGAGATGACTAACCCGTTAAAGCAGTTTTCTCCAAGGTTTTCGGCTTCGTATGTATTGTCTGAAAAATTCATTTTTAATTTTAATACTGGCAGGTATTATCAACGTCCTCCTTATACTGCGCTCGGGTATAAGGACAATTCAGGGGAATTTGTAAACAGAAAAAACGGCATATCCTTTATTGCATCAGATCAACTGGTTGCCGGCTTGGAGTTCAGTCCCGATGATAAATCAAACTTCAGTATAGAGGGTTTTTACAAGCATTACAGAAATTATCCGTTTTCTTTAAGTGATTCAGTGGCACTTGCTACCAAAGGCGCCGATTTTGGTACTTTTGGCGACGAAGCGCTTGTTCCGGTTGCCGAAGGCAGGGCTTATGGCCTCGAAATTTTCGGGCGTACCCTCGATCTGAAAGGGGCAAACCTCATACTTTCATACACACTTGTATGGAGCGAATTTAAAAACACCGGCCTGCAGTCGAGCGAAGGCGAATTTATCCCTACCTCATGGGACAACAGACATATTTTTAACATTACAGCTACCCGAAGCTTCAAAAGAAACTGGGATTTTGGCTTTAAATGGAGGTTTGTCGGCGCTGCGCCCTATACCCCTTTCGATGCTGAAAAATCTTCAATTAAAGAGGTATGGGATGCAACCGGAATCCCTTCTCTCGACTATACCCTGTTTAATAGCCTTAGGTTAAAGTCTTTTCACCAGTTAGATATTAGAATAGATAAACAGTATTTCTTTAAAAAGTGGTCGCTGATGCTTTATGTTGACATACAGAATTTGTATAATTTTAAGGCATTTGAGCCCGACAGGCTGGTGCGCAATTCTATCGTAAACCCGGGAACTGACGATGTGGTTGATGATAACGGAATTCTTAAATACGACCTGGTTTACCTGAAATCTGACGGTAGCGGCACAATACTTCCTACAATTGGTATTATGGTTGAATTTTAAAAGATACATACTATGAAAAGATTTTTTCCACTTATAATAGTTTTTTTCGTTACTGTACAGGCAATGTTTGTTATTTCGTGCAAAACGAGCCGCATGTCTAAAACAGCAGCGTTGTATGACACGTTATATACCTCTCAGGATAATCGTGGCGTTTTACTCGAACTGGTCTTTGAAAAAGGTAAGTCACATAACTATCCGCTGATGGCGGTGTGGGTTACCGATACATCTTACAATTATCTTCAGACGCTTTATGTTGCAGAGTCAATAGCCAAAGGCGTTTTCAGGTATGGAGAGACTTCTGCCGGCAAATGGCTTCCGGGCGAGAGAAGGCGTCCGGCCGCACTGCCCGTGTGGGCCCATAGCCGGGGTGTAAAAGAAGATGACGGGTGGTATGTCCCGACTGTTAAAACCCCCGTTGCCGATGCATACACCGGCGCTACACCGTCTGGCAATTTTGTTTTAAACTCGCGGTTAAAAGATAATATTCCACCCATTTTCGATATCTATTTCGAGATCAATCAGACATGGGACTGGAACGAATTCTGGACAAACAATAAATATCCCGATGATGAAGAGTACAAGACATCAAGCCAGCCATCGCTCGTTTACAAGGCAAGGATAAATATTACTGAGCAATATGGACAATATGAACTTAAGCTGACAGGACATGGCCATTACTCGGGAAAAGACGGCAACATTTACCCCGGCCTGAGTACCTTTACCACAGCGCTCGATATTACCCGATGGGTGTATGTAACTGTTAAACAGTAAAAAGAGTGAGGTTAGACAAATAAGTTCTATAACCTGTTTAATCTCGATTGATTTAATCATCAAAATCAATATCCGCGAAAACAGCATTACTTTCGGCCTGTTTTCGGTAACGCTTCATGGTTTTCAGGTCCCCTTTGCGGCTGTAAATCCTGCTTAACCCGAAATACGCGTACGACCTGAATTCGTTGGCATAATCTTTATATTCTTCCGATTTATTTATCGTCATCTGGTAATATTGTTCGGCTTTTTTATCATTGGCATACACTTTTTCGTAAAGAATGGCCCTGAAACAATCTATCCTCATCTGCAGGTAACGACTGTGCGCGGGATAGATTATTGTGTCGAGCATTTTTTCAGCCCGCTGGTATTTTTTATCAAGCAGTAAATCTTTGATATGATCGGTTTGGAATTTAATGTTACCGGGAAATTTTAACGTCAGCTTTTTGCTGTAAAATGAGGCATATTGAGGATTTTTTTCAAAACTCAGGTAAATCCCCGAAAGAAAAGAAATTGCTTCGGCTTTTAAAAAAATAGCGCTATCGGCAGCAATCTTCAGTTGCTTCAGTCCAAGTGGTTTATCCCCGTGCGGGAAAAAGAGAACTACCGGCTTGTAGATTGGTTTTGCTTCGGGATATGCCTCCCGGTAATAGTTGTAGAGCCCGGTAATGAAATAAAAATCGGGATATTCTTTCGTGAAGTTGAACGATTTCATTACGTACTGATAGGTGGGTGCGGCAAGCGAAATTACATTTCTGGTCTGGCCGTTATCGGCGTAATAAAGGAGCATCAGCCCCAGGGCGCCTAAGCCGGCAAGTACGTTCTCGGCATCGTTTTCGTTTTTTTTAAGTACCTTTTCGGCCTGTTGCAGGCACAGTTCAAGGTTGTAAATGAACTGCCGTCCTTCTTCGCTACCCGGGATAAGCGGATAAAATTCCCAGTAAATGACCAGTGCCTTGAAAAGATTCGGAACAGCATGGTTTGGGTATTTGGATTTTATAAACCTGTAATCGGCTTTTGCCTCGTTAAACCTGCAATTATAGATATTTTCAACACCCTTTTCGATTCTTGCAAATGTTTCAGGATCATGTAAAATCTGTCCCTTCAGCTCAATTTTCTGCAGCCAGAAGATGAAGATACACAGTGAAAGGAGTTTAGCATGTTTAACCATCATTATTTCAGATATATCGCAGGGTTTTGTTGTCTTTTTTGTGAAAAGCTTCATGTGCTTCAAGAAGAATCTCCTTCAAAGGTATGTTTTTTGGGACTCTTGCCATATTAATTTTTTCAATATTTGATTTTTCTGCCGGTTTTCCCGGAAACCAGTGGTGATGCTCTTCAAACAGGTTGTATCGGTATCTGCAGAATTCCAGCATATCATAACATTTCCAGAGTTTTCTGAGCCTTAGCACTTCGGGGATATTAATGCCAGAGAGGTCATTTACCATGTCATAACCGTCGTAATCGGAATATGGGTCATTCAATCGTTGCGCCTCCAGGTCCAACAGTATTTTTTTATCGTTGAGGTTCATTGGTATTGATGTTGGAAATATTCCTGTCATCTCGTCAAATTGTACCGGTTCGGTTATTCCGAAAGACAGTGTGTGAACAGCCGGAGTACCCAGACAGAACCTGGCATTCCACTGAATGGGGGAAAGTGGTTTAGTGAATTCTTTAAGTTTTTCGGGTGCATTAAAAAGTTGCCCTCCCTTATCGTTGGGTGAAATAATAAGCACCCCCAAGTCTTTTAACTGTGCAAGCGCAATGGCAGCGTAATTTCTTCGAAAAAAGTAGTAATAATGCAGGTTGACAAATTCAAACATTCCGGATTCGATGCTCGTGATTATTAGATCTAACGGGGCATGGGTGCTGAATCCTACATGGCCGATAATGCCTTCTTCTTTTAGTTTCAGGAGCTCTTCTACCGGCCCCTTTTTTTTGCAGGCCATTTCAAGCCTTTCCCAATTATTGATCCCATGCCAGGCATAAAAGTCGAAGTAATCTGTTTTGAGGGTTTTAAGCTGCAGCTCAACGAGTGAACGTGTTTCAGCGGCAGTTTTTGGCGCTCCCTTGGTCATAAGATAATAGATATTTCGCCTGATTTTGAGAATGTCGTTGATTGCAGTGCCGAGCGCATGCTCGCTTTTCCCGTATCCATAGGCAGTTTCAATATGGTTAATACCGCATTCAAGTGCTTTTTTTACCGAATAGGCACACTGGTCCAAAGTATCTGCGGGTATTTTTTCCCTTGGGTTATCGTCTGCATGAATAAACCGCATGCCGCCGAGCGTGATGACACTTATTGATTTGTTGGTTTTGCCGAATCTTCTGTATTCCATTTTCAAAAAGTAACATGTTTCAAGGTATGAAAGACAAAAATAGTAAAACTGTTTTACTTGAGTTGCCTTCCATCGTTTTGAAATCAACTTGCTGAAAATTCACATCAGCAGACGAATTCAGTTTTATATTCTCAAAAACTGAACCTGTTGTCATTAAAGGTGTACTGAATTCAGTAATATTCAAATCAATTTTTATGAATTACAATACACTTAAAAACATTGGCGGCTGGTTTGTGTTTGCCATCTCTTTATCAGTTTATGTATTCACACTTGAACCGGCAAACAGCCTTTGGGACTGCAGCGAGTTTATTGCCTGTGCATACAGGCTTCAGGTAAGCCATTCACCCGGCGCCCCCCTGTTTATAATGATTGGCAGGCTTTTCTCTCTATTGGCAGGTAATAACGTTCAAATGGTTGCTGTAATGGTAAATCTGTTTTCGGCGGTAGCCAGCGCTTTTACCATTATGTTCCTTTTTTGGAGTATCATGATGCTGACAAAAAAAATAATTTCTGCTGATGAAAAACCAGACGGGAAACAACAAATTCTGATGTTTACTGCCGGAATTTTCGGTTCACTGTCATTCGCCTTTACAGATAGTTTCTGGTTTTCGGCAGTTGAAGCCGAAGTCTACGCGTTTTCATCTTTTCTTACTGCACTGGTGTTCTGGGCAATTCTTAAATGGGATAAACAAAAAGATATGGTTTATGCCGCCCGATGGCTGATTTTTATTGCTTTTATTATGGGTATTTCTATCGGGGTGCATCTGTTAAACCTGCTGGCAATACCGGCAATTGTCTTTGTTATATTGTCTAAAAACAAAACATTCAACCGGAAAGTGATCCTTCTTTCTTTTTTGCTTGCTATGGTTGTGTTAGGATTTATCATGTATGTATTCATTCCCGGAATAGCCAAAACAGCCGCAATAATAGATCTGTTTTGTGTGAATACATTAAAACTTCCGCTGAATACGGGCCTCTATTTAACTTTCTTATTTACAGGAGTTATTCTGGTAATTGCACTGATAATGGCAAACAGGAAAAATATCCTCTTATGGCAAACAGTTGTTTTATCGCTAATGCTTATGATAATTGGCTATACCTGTTACCTTTCTGTTCTTTTCCGGTCGCAGGTGAATATTTCCATTGATATGAATAATCCTGATAATCCATTCAGTTTATGCAATTTCCTTAACAGGGAACATTACGGCAGCAGGCCTTTGTTTTATGGCCCATACTACAATGCACCCATAACCGGGGTGAAGGCAAGAACGACCTTTATATATGAAAATGACAGGTATATAAAAACCGATTTGAATCCGGAATACACTTACGATAAACGGTTTATGACCATCTTTCCACGATTGATTGATAATTCGGAAAATTATACTGAAGCATATAAATACTGGGCAAAAATAAAAGGTGAAAAAATAAGGGTCACACAAAACGGACAATCAGAAACATTGATTAAACCTGTTTTTGCTGAAAATATAAGGTATTTTCTCAGGTATCAGATTGGGTATATGTACTGGAGGTACTTTTTCTGGAATTTCGTTGGCAGGCAGGACGATGTGCAGGGAACCGGCAATGCATTTCATGGCAACTGGATAAGCGGAATAGGTTTTATTGACAGGTTGAGACTGGGCAAGCAAACCAACCTTCCAGCCTCGTTATTAGAAAATAAGGCAAGAAATACCTTCTTTTTTATTCCCTTTATTTTAGGAGTTATAGGTGCAGTAGGGCATTACAGAAGAGACAGGAAGGGTTTTACCGCGGTACTTTTGCTGTTTCTGTTTACCGGAATGGCCATTGGTGTTTATCTGAACGAAATACCGGTAACACCCCGGGAAAGAGATTATGTGTATGCCGGCTCTTTTTATGCATTTGCCATCTGGATTGGCATGGGCGTAATGGCTGTTTTTTCATTTCTTAAAAAATACCTCACGGTAATTCCATCAATGCTGGTTTCAATTGCGGCAGGTATGGTGGTCCCGGTTTTATTGTTAAGTCAGAATTTTGATGACCATAATCGTTCAAACCGCTTTGCCGGCAGAGATTTTGGATATGATTATGTGAATTCCTGCCGCAGTAATTCAATTCTCTTTACAAACGGCGACAACGATACCTATCCGCTCTGGTATATCCAGGAGGTGGAATCGGTAAGGCCTGATGTAAGGGCCGTGCTGTACCCTTATCTGGGAGCCTCGTGGTATATTGACCAGATGCGTAAAGACATTAACGAAGCCGAAAGATTGCCGATATCATTTGATTCTGATAAATTTTATAATGGTAAAAGAAGTGTTGTGCATGTTGTAAACAGAATAGACCGTTTTGTGGAACTGAAAGATGCCATTGATTTTATCAGTAGCGATAACCCGCAGACAAAGCTTTTGAGAAATGATTCGAATTATCAGGACTACCTGCCTGCCCGTAAACTAAAAATTACTATTGACAGGAATGCCCTGAGAAAATCAGGAATCTTCAGTGAGAAAGAAATTGAAAGAACCGGAGATTCAATGGTTTTTACGATTCAAAAAAGCTATCTGATCAGAAGCGAGCTGCTATTGCTCGATATTATTGCACACAACAACTGGGAAAGGCCGCTATGTTTTCTTTCACCCATAGAACTTAAGAACCTGGGTCTGGACAAATACCTTGTTAAAGAAGGATTTGCATACCGGCTTGTCCCATACCCTGCAAATCAGTCTTCCTCAATATACGGTTTCACGATGGATACAGAGTTTACACATACATTGTTAATGGAAAAATTCAGATGGGGCAACCTGAACGATCCTGCAGTTTATTCAGACCAGACCATTAGAAGGCAGTTACAGGTACTTGGTGTAAGAAGGACATTTGCACAACTTGCCGACAACCTGAACAACTCCGGAGAAACAGTTAAAGCTGAAAGTGTAATTGATAAATGCATGGAAATAATGCCTTTAAGCCTGAACCCCGATGATTATTTTATCTTAAAACTAATATCGCAAAATTTTGAGACTGGCAATCAGAATAAGGGTTTGGAGACGATGAACGAATATGCAGCCATTTTAACCAATGAGCTTGATTATTATAAATCACTTGAAAAAAAGATTAAGAACACCAGTAAGGAAGATTTCGGAAATTGGCTTTATTATCTGAATGAACTGCTAAAGATTGCCGATAAATATGGGGTTAAGGAGTTTAAAAACAACTATGCAGAGAAGTTTAGAATATTTTATGATGATTTGATTGGGATCGCAGAATGATATAAAACTTTTTTAAGTAAATATCTCTTTGAAGTTACAGAATCAAAAATATTGGGAGCATCCCTATAACCCAACAGGAATACAAAGATTTTACTTTGCGAGCTTTGTGCCTTTGTGGGAAATTATTCAATTTCAAAATTATAGATATCAAAAAAAATACATATTTTATTATTTTCCATTTGATACTGAATCCCAATATTCACCTGCCAATGAATCACAATGCGAACTATCGGCAACGAATATGCTGCTCTTGGAATGAATCGTTTTATTCACGGGCATTTCGCGAAAGATAATCGTAAGGATCAATAAAGATGTAATAATACCGGCTTTGATAGCAAAATGACGGAGGGTAAAAAAGTTTTTTAAAGATAACAGCAATGAGTTTCCTGAAGGTTGAATAGATCTGGTTTTCAATTGCATTGCATATTCCAGTCGTTTTTGTATACCTTCATCGGGCATGAGTCGCTGAAGATCATTTCTTAATAAATCGGTATAAAAGTTTTCGTTCATTTTAAGGCGCTTTTTTTTAATACATCATTTCAACACTCTTTTTTAATTTATCGGCCAGGCACCGGCGTGCATAAAACAATCTCGATTTTACCGTGCCTTCCGGGAGATTCAGGACTTCGCTTATTTCATTAACCTGAAATCCTTCACGATATCTCAAAATAAAGGCTGTCTTGTGACTTTCACCCAGATGGTCAAGTTCACGGTAAATAAGATTAATTGTCTCACTTAAATCTTGCTCTGTTTCATAATTCTCTGGCAGATCATTGAAACTTTCAGACGACAGCCGGATATTTTGCCTGATATTTCTTCGCCTGTATTCGTTTTTGCACATATTATGCGCGATGCAGAAAATCCATGTTGAAAATTTTTGATCAGGGTTATATAAATGAGGCTTATCAATGATCTTATAAAAAAGATCCTGGAGAAAATCCTGGGCTGTATCTTCAGAATTTCCAAGCATCCGGTAAAAATAATAAAGCATACGTCTGCTGTATCGGCGGTACAGTTCATTAAATGCCATTGTATTGGCACAACAAATCTGCGTCATCAGTTCGGCATCGGAATAATTATGAATAGCCTTTTCTTCGCTCACGATGATAATTACTTTCTGAAAATTGAATAAACCGACAAAATATATCCTGCAATCACCAATGCCGGGGCAAGGGTTATTTTTGAAAAAGAATAGATTTCTTCGGGTGAATTACTGCTTACTTTGGAACCCATCAATGCATATCCTGCAATGATAACCAGCAGCGCAACGATGAGGAGGATATAATTCTGCTTATTGAAAACTCTTATTTTTACGGCCATTTTTTAAATCGTTTACAATCTGTACACCTTAAAAAATGAAACGTTCAAATATTGAATTGTTTTTTCTAAAATTTTTAAAAAATTATGGAAAAAAGGTTAAAATGAGTTTTTCCGGCTAATTCGCAAAGTTGCACAAAGTCCGCGCAAAGGTACGCAAAGGTATGGGAGGTTAATGGTTTAAGGTTTCGGGTATTGTTGAATACGTAGCATCTTCATGAAGCAGTCAGAAGATTCTTTATACCTTTTATCATGCTGAAAAATAGTGAAGCATCCCGGAATGACTTTGTCATGCTGACGAAGGAAGCGTCTCTTTAAAACAGTCATTACATAGTAGAAGATCCTTCACTACTGTTCAGGATGACAAACACACATTCATAACGTCTTGCAATATGGTGTCGACGGGGATTTGGGAACGCGTTTTTGTCCACCGTTGAAAATGCTGAAACGGAGACGGAATGCTGGATGCGGAACGTATCGCCCCGCTGCACTATATAGCTTGTTAGCAACTGTGCCTTATTGATTCTTAATAATAATTTTTCTGAAGTTGTAAAATCTTTCTCCATACTCAAATTGGATTTCACCATCGAAATCACCAACATTTTTTTTCTCAATTACCCTCCAAAATTCTTTCATCTGCTTTTCATTTTCTGTAAATTCAATTTTGTAATCTCGCATTTTTGAGAATTTATATTGAATGGCTATATGCCCTCCACGATATATTAGTTCAACTTTCTCAAAATTTTTTGAAATTCTGCATAAACTATCATACTCAATTAATTTTTCAAGGTCAAAATCTAGTTTGTCTGTGTTTCTTAAATAGTCTCGGGCTAGAATTGTCAATATAAAAACGTCTCTTAAGTCTTCTCGAGTTTTATCGGCTGTAGTTACCTTTGAAGTTGTTGAACATCCTGCAAAAAAGATAGCTAGTAGGGTCAATATTCTCATGTTTATCTGTTTCATGGCATTATTGCTAAACGTACCAATATCCACAACAAATCAAAAAATTCAATGTGTTTTATTTATCCCATCCCTGTTCTCTTTTCCGGCCTTCTTCAATCCATTTGGGGACAATGTTTTTAATGAACTCATCTTTTTCGGCATTCAGCATGGCCATATCGAGACCTATAAAAGCCTGGGCTTTGGCTTTTGTCGAAATATCGGGGTAGGCGATCTCTTTGTTGTGCCCCAGGCTGGCAAGCAACCGGGCGAGTTGAATACGGGCCTCACCGGCCTTTGCAATTCCGGTTGACAGAACACGGCCTGATTCTACCGGGGCGTGAAATGCCGCTCCATGGCTTGCTGCGACGTAATCCCACCGCCACTGCGAGTGGCGTATAAGTTTCTGTATCTCTTTCATCTGTTGTTCTTTGGCGCCGAGTTCCAAGGCCACTTTGGCTTCGTTGTGGGCCCTTACGAGCAGCTCTTCCAGTTTGTCCCTGTTCTGAATAAGTTTATCCTGCCGGCTGTATACATCGGCAATAAGTTTCGAGGTTTCTTCGCGGTGGCATACCTGGCATGAGTTGGTAACATTGTTGAGCGGGCTTTGTATGTGGTGGTCGGTAAATTTTTGTCCGCCCTCGCTTTTATATGGCATATGGCAATCGGCACAGGCCACACCGCGTTCATAGTGGATTCCGGTGGTGAAAATCTCATAATCGGGATGCTGGGCCTTTAGCATAGGTGTTTTGCTCATGGCATGTGTCCAGTCTGCAAACTCAATATTGTCATAATAGTTTTCCATGTCATCGGCGGTAATGCCATCATCCCACGGGAGCGTGAGGTATTGTACACCTTCAATTTTTTTCTTGTTGAAATAATATTCTACATGGCACTGCGCGCAAACCAGACTGCGCATCTCCTGGTGCGATGCCTTCGTGATATCCCTGCCGGTGCGTTCAAAGGCTTCGATAAGGGCAGGCCTTGAAATTCGCAGGTTCATGGTCTTTGCATCGTGGCAATCGGCACAACCAATGGGATTGATGATTTCATGGCCTTTTTCATCAAGAGTGCCCTTATAGAATGCTGCGATACCTGTTTCAGACATTAACCTGGGAACATCGGGACTTTTACATGTCCAGCAGGTATTCGGCATCGGACTTGGTTTATCTTCTGCAGGGGCTCCAATCCTCAGGGTATTTCTCACATCGGTAACTGCATAATAATGACCCCTGCCCTGGTTATAATCTTTGGAAAAGGGATATCCTGCCCATAACACCACAAGCCTGGGATCTTCCTCAAGCATGTCAATCATCGCGCTGCCATTGTATTTGCTTTTGAAACCGGTATCGGCAGTTTTCATATATGACTGATATTCACGAGGGAAATTCTCACCCCATTTTTCATTGCGCGGTTCCCAGTCGGGGTAATCAACCTGCGGGGTATAAGCAAATACTGCTTCGGCCCGCCTTTCAACAATAGAAGAGGCGAGTAAACCTAACATAAAAACGATTACTATTGTAGCAAAGAATAACAACCATCCAATCCAGGGTTTTTGCTTAATCTGTTCTGTTATTGATTTCATTGTATTATTTGGGTTTTTTAGTCATTCTTCATCGTTTTTTTAAGCCATGCAGGAACAGGGCTTTCGGGCAGTGGTGCCCTTGCCCAGGGGGCGCTGGCCAGGCTGTTTACCCTGCCATGTGGTGTTTCACGATGACAATCCTGGCATAACCGTTCTTTACGCTTACTGTTAAAGTCTTTGTTATAGTTAAGCATTTTTGCATCGGTAAGAAGATGATCGTGGCACCTGATACAGTTGGTATGCACGGCATCTCTCCCTTCTTCTTTTATTTGTATTACCTGTGGTTCGGCCCTGAGGGTAAAAATGGTGGCATGCCTCAGGCCGTCTTTTGCCTTAAAATAGTATTTGTTAATGGCATTATTCTGGGGTACATGACAATCGTTGCAATGGGTATTTTCCCTGTGTGAACTGTGTGACCACGTGGCATACTGTGGCGCCATAATATGGCAGTTGACACATGTTTTCGGGTTGTCTGAAAGATAAGATGGCGCTTTAGAGACATACACAGTAAATAACCCTAAACCACAGAAGATACCGAAAATAATAATTACCGGAAATTTCCAGTTGTCTGGCGGCATAAACCTTTTCAAAATCCTTATCATGTTTTCCTGACTTAAATCAAAATTAGGTCAAAATCTTAAAAGTTTAAGAAACCAGTACTATATGTATTCAGTCTAAATAGAAACAAGCAGGTCAAAAAAAAATATGGCTTTTGATACAACTCTTTTCAATAGCTTGCGTACAAAGACATTACCATACTTTAAAACATCCACTTAAATCTTATATTTATGGAAGAAAGAAAAATTCTGATCAAAAAAATTCTTGAACACCAGCGGCATATTATTATGTTGAAGCAGTTTATCCGGGAGTTGGAAAAAGATGGCACCGCTACTTCCAGAATGAAAATGGAGATTTCAGAACTTGAAAGAAAAATATGCCAACTCCTGGAAAAATGTGAGATGGTATATTAGACCCACCTTGAGGCTTTTGGCGGTATTGGCTCAAATGAACAACGTTGGTTAAAAACGTTCAAATCCCGGTTCTACTTCGTTTTCTATTATTGAGAGTTTTTTATCCCGCTCTGGTTTTAGGGGGTAGGTATTAAGTTCAGATTTATTCTTATTGTCCTTTAATTGTTTTGGGGTGGTTTTTAGCTTGTTTTTGCCATTATCTATCTTAAAGAAAGTAATAACCTCTTTTAGCTGATTGGCTTCTTCGAACAATTGTTCGGCACTCGAAGAAAGCTCTTCTGCCGAGCCTGCATTTTGCTGGGTTACCATATTCAGTTGCTGCATGGCCATATTTACCTGGTCTGCTCCTGTATGCTGTTCCTCGCTTGCAGCGGCTATTTCCTTTATCATTTCGGCTGTTTTTAAAATTTCGGGCAACAATTCATCAAGCAATTTGCTGGTTTGCTCTGTAACCTTCAGGCTTGTATTGGTAAGCTGAATTATTTCGTCGGCGGCCATTTTGCTCCTTTCAGCGAGTTTTCTTACTTCAGATGCCACCACAGCAAACCCTCTGCCGTATTCACCTGCGCGGGCTGCTTCAACTGCTGCATTAAGGGCCAGAATGTTTGTCTGAAATGCGATATCGTTAATTATGGAAATCCTGGTGGCGATATTCCGAATAGAGCTGATGCTTTCTTTACCGGCACTGTTCATCGCTTCCATGCCCGATGCAGCTTTTAAGGATATCTCTACTGTAGATTTGGCATTGTCGGCATTTTGTTGTATGGTACTGGTCATCTCTTCCATTGATGAGGAAACTTCTTCGGTAGAGCCGGCCTGTTCACTGGCACCCTGCGAAATTTGCATGGCGCCTCCTGTTATTTGCTGGCTTGCACCGGCAATGTTAACAGAGCTGATGATGACTGTGGAAACTACCTCGTGAATCTTTGAAGCCATATGACGAAGGGAATCGGCAAGTTCACCCACCTCATCTGCCTGCTTGATGTCAATGGTTGCGGTTAGGTTACCGTCGGCAATCTGTTTGGCAAATTCAACCCCTTTTTTCAGCGAAGCTGTAATAGAGCGGGCGAGGGCAGATATAGCCAGTAATAAAATAAGGATACCTGCAACAGCCGATACAATTGTAACATTGCGTGTGCCTGTGCTTGCGCTTATGTATTCTTTTTTGTCAATGGAGGCTACAACATAACTATCAATGGCTTCGCAATATTTATAAAAGTCAATTTTTTTCCTTCCATCCTGTATGTGTTCAACTATGCCTTCTTTGACGGCATTTTCTGCAATGCTTTTAAAGAATTGTTCGTGTGCGATATTTTGTCCTTCCTTTGAAGGGTGTACAATTATATCTCCTTTTGAATTAACAATATATGGATAGCCAGACTCAAAGTACTTTTTAGAAAACAGGTGGTTTTTTATTGCTGGCAGGTTTTTCTTTTCCGAAATACCTATGTATAACATTGCCTGCACAATGCCGTTAATTGCAATGGGCTTATAGGCTGCATAATGCCATTCGCTGACTACATAAGCCCTTCCGAGATATAATTCCCCTTTTTCTATGGCCTTTATTACCGGGCTCGAATTGGGGATATATGTGTTTACAGCCCTTTCTCCTGTTTCGGTTTTCACGTTGGTTGAAATACGTACATAACCCTCATCAAATCTCTGAAAAAGGGTGGCAGTTGCCCGGGTGAGGCTACCTATCATATCAACCAATTCGGTGGTGTTGTATAAGGCTGCCCCGTTAAAATTTATTTCCGGCAGCTTAACCTGTTTTGAAGATTTGTCAAGCTGATGCACCACTTTTACATCTGTCATATTATTAATATCCAAATCAAATGTTCCCCGGTTAAGTATCATCTCATTTACTAAAGCGGTGGCCGAAGATACAAGTTCGAGGTTGCCGCCGGCCTGAGCTTCGATATAAGAAACAACATCGTTTACCTGTTCTTTCATCGTGCTGTTTGCATTTCTGGCAAGGTTATTTTTTTGAATGATGTAGATAAAGGCACCCATGGTGCAAATTGTTAGAGAAGCGATTAAGCCAAGGACAAAGATTAATCTCTGACCAATACGAAGATTGCGAAATACATTCATAATGTGTTGATTTTTGTGTTATAGTATAAACTTCCGGATAACTACAGAAATCCTGATGTGCGGACATCGTTTTCTTGAATTTTCCGGTATTAGGTAATGAAGTTAAAGAAAATCCGGATAAAAACAAAAAGTAAAATTCACCCCTACTGATTATTCGAACTTTCTGGCATTGGAAACGGTTTGATTTAACAGCGCGATATCAAGCACTTCCATAATATTGTTCACAAAATGAAATTTCAACCCTTTCAGGTAGATCTCGTTGATTTCTTCAATATCTTTCTTGTTTTCAACTGACAGGATAATCTCTTTAATATCGGCACGTTTGGCTGCAAGTATCTTCTCTTTTATACCACCTACCGGCAAGACTTTCCCCCTTAATGTTATTTCCCCGGTCATGGCCAGGCTGCCTTTGACTTTTCGTTGCGTTACGGCCGAAGCTATTGAGGTAACCATGGTAATGCCGGCTGAAGGGCCGTCTTTGGGTATTGCCCCTTCGGGTACATGAATATGGAAGTTCCATTTTTCAAAAATCTCAGAATTGATACCAAGAACTTCGGCATGCGATTTAACATACTCAAGCGCTATCACTGCCGATTCTTTCATCACATCTCCCAGGTTACCGGTAATGGTGAGTGTTCCTTTTCCTTTGCTCAGGCTTGTTTCAACGAAAAGTATTTCCCCGCCCACCGATGTCCATGCCAGTCCGGTTACCACACCGGCAAAATCGTTGCCTGCATATTTTTCTTTCAGGTATTTTGGCGAGCCAAGAATTTTAATAATGTCATCTTTAGACAGGTTTTTGTCATACTTCTCATCAAGGGCAATTTTGCGTGCGATAATCCTGGCAATTTTTGCCAGTGTTTTATCGAGCTCACGCACCCCCGATTCGCGTGAATAATTATCAATGATAAAATCGAGCGTGTTTTTTGATAATACCAGATGGTTTTTTACCAGGCCATGATCTTTAAGCTGCTTCGGGATAAGGTGCTTTCTGGCAATTTCTACTTTTTCTTCGAGAATGTACCCGCTCAGGTCAATCGTCTCCATGCGGTCGCGCAGGGCAGGATGTATCGAGAATGATGTGTTGGCAGTAGCAATAAACATTACTTTCGAGAGGTCGAACTCTATCTCGAGATAATTGTCGTAGAAGTTATTGTTTTGTTCTGGATCGAGCACTTCGAGCAGCGCCGATGAAGGGTCGCCGTGAAAATCTTTGCCTACTTTATCAATTTCGTCGAGCACAAAAACCGGATTGGCAGATTTGGCTTTTTTCAGGTTTTGGATAATTCTGCCGGGCATGGCGCCAATATAGGTTTTTCGGTGCCCTCTTATTTCTGCTTCATCGTGCAACCCGCCTAATGACATTCTGACATATTTTCTGTTAAGCGCTTTGGCAACCGATTTGCCCAGCGAAGTTTTGCCGACACCCGGGGGGCCTATCAGGCAAAGTATAGGTGATTTAAGGTCGCCCTTAAGCTTAAGAACGGCAAGATGTTCGAGAATTCTGTCTTTTACTTTTTCAAGTCCGAAATGGTCTTTGTCAAGAATTCTTTGGGCACGTTTAAGGTCGAAGTTGTCTTTTGTATACTCATTCCATGGCAGGTCGAGCAACGTCTGCAGATAATTTACCTGCACCGAATATTCACCGGTGGCGGGGTTCACCCTGAGCAGTTTGTCAACCTCTTTGCTGAAGATACTGTGCACCTCTTTGCTCCATTTTTTCTTTTTCCCTTTTTTTCTGAACTCTTCTATCTCCTGATCCAGCGAATTGCCGCCCAGCTCATCCTGAATGGTTTTCATTTGCTGGTGAAGAAAATATTCGCGTTGCTGCTGGTCAAGGTCCAGTTTTGTTTTTGTCTGTATATCAAGCTTAAGCTGCAGCATCTGTACCTCTCTGCTAAGGTATTCGAGCAGCGCCATACCCCTTTTCTTAAGTTCGTCAAATTCAAGCAGACGCTGTTTTTCGTGAAGCTTTATATCGCTGTTTGAACTGATAAAATTGATGAGAAAAGAAGAACTTTCAATATTCCTGACAGCAAAAGATGCTTCGGGAGGGATATTGGTAGAGAGCTGAATAATTTTGAGTGATAAATCTTTCAGCGAACCTACTATTGCTTCGAATTCTTTGTCTTTTTTAATCGGCCTGTTATCTTCAAGGGGTTTTATTTTAGCTGTGAAATAGGGCTCGGATTTAACAAGGCCCTCGATGGTAAAACGCTTTTTTCCCTGTATAATCACCGAAGTGGAACCATCGGGCATTTCAAGTATTCTTAATATCTGTGCCACTGTACCGGTTTTGTAGAGATCGGTAAAGGCAGGTTCGTCAAGGTTTGGGTCTCTTTGTGCAACCGTACCGATTATTTTGTCTTTCTTGTAAAAATCCTTGATGAGTTTTATTGACTTATCCCTGCCAACAGAGATGGGGATTACCACACCAGGGAACATCACAGTGTTCCTCAACGGAAGAAGAGGAATTGAATCGGGGATATCGGTTTTGTTCAGGCTTTCTTCATCTTCGTCTGTGATGAGGGGTATAAAGTCGGCTTCATCGTTGATTGATGCTGCAATAAACGATCTTTCCAGGTTGTCAAATCCTTGGCTCATATTTAAAATCTCTCTTTTTGAAATAATAATGTTATCCCCGACATAGTGTCAGAAGAATCTAATAATTATATTGAAATAATGACTTTACAATAGCTGTGCCAATAATGGCCTCTTGGTTTATATATTAGGAATTATTTGTTTTTAGCCCTGAACCTGGCAGACTGACTGAAAATTTCTTCCAGTATTTTTTTATCGGTTGCAGTTAGCGAAACCTTGCGGCGTTTCATAACAATTTCGGCTACTTCCATTGCTTTTGAAAAATTGTAAAGGATAAAACCTGAAGCTCCTCCCCATGAGAACGACGGGATAAAGTTACGAGGGAACCCGTCGCCAAAGATGTTTGCACTCACCCCAATAACAGTACCTGTATTAAACATGGTGTTAATACCACATTTGCTGTGGTCGCCCATGATAAGCCCGCAAAACTGAAGGCCGGTATCTGTAAATCCTTCTTTCTGATAATTCCATAGTTTTACCCCGGCATAGTTGTTTTTAAGGTTAGATGTGTTGGTGTCGGCGCCGATATTACACCATTCGCCAATGACTGAATTACCCAGAAACCCATCGTGTGCCTTGTTTGAATAGCCAAAGATGACAGCATTGTTTACTTCACCACCTACTTTTGAGTGTGGCCCTATGGTTGTTGGCCCGTATATTTTCGCACCCATTTTAAGTGAAGCATGCTCACATAACGCAAGAGCCCCTCTAACCAGACTTCCTTCCATAATTTCAGCATCTTTTCCAAGATATACAGGCCCTTCGGTGGCATTTATCACTGCACATTCAGCCACAGCCCCCTCTTCAAGGAAAACGTTTTCGGGATGTATCACCTTGTTGGTGTTGCTCAATGGCATAGATTTCCGGCCTTTTGTGAGTATATCGAAATCTTTTTTAAGTTCTTCACCGTTTTTCGAGAAAATATCCCATACATGCGCCAGTTGTGTAATCTCAGCGCCTGATTCGACCGATGGGTATTTATCTATTTCTTCAAATGAGATGGTTTCTGCATCCCTGTCGGCAATATTGCAGGCTATCAGCAAATTTTCCTTGATAAGACGAGAGCCCTGCCGAAGCCGGCCGACTTCTTCGGCCAGTTTTTGCGAAGGGGTTACCGATCCGTTTATCAATATGTTTTCTTTACCGTTGTGGCAGTGATATTTTTCCTTCAGGTACCCTTGTGTGAGAAATGAGCAATGAGAGTTAAGTATCTTTTCCCATTTTTCCCTTATGGTCAGGATGCCAATTCGAATTTCAGCCACAGGCCGTGTATAGGTTAATGGTAGCAGATGATCTCTTGAAGGGCCGTCAAAAAGAATATAGCTGGTGTCTTGTGAATTTGTCATATTCGCGGGAATTCATATAACGGTAACAAATGTAGATAAAAAAAGCTCCTGATTTTCAAATATAGAAAAACGGAGCTTTAAATATTGTAGAAGTAATTTTACTTGGTCTGTTTCTTTGCAAAATGATCTTTATACCTGCTCATGTATTTATCAACACGTCCAGCTGTATCAACAAGTTTCATCTTACCGGTGTAAAACGGGTGTGATGTATTTGAGATTTCAAGCTTTACCAGCGGATATTCTTTACCATCTTCTAATTTTACAGTTTCTCTGGTGTTTGCAGTAGACTTTGTTACAAAAGTATAACCGTTTGACATATCCCTGAATGCAACCAGTCTGTAGTTCTCAGGATGTATTCCTTTTTTCATTGCTTAATATTTTTCGACTTTAAAAAATAGGATTGCAAAAATACGCAATGTTATTTAATTTACCAAGAGTTCATCATTCATTTTTACGCATTTTCCTGAATTTCTCGCTTTCATTGGTAAACCTGGTGAATTCAACATTCGGGTCGAAAAGACAGCGGTATGTTATATGGGTTTTTTCTTTGGTGGCCCCAAACTGGCCATACATCCGGTTTACTGTGATATTGTAATCTCCAACCCATGAGAGTTCAAGTTCTTTCATGCCAATACTGCGCATGGTATCTACAAGCTTAATATAAATGGGACCAACTACTCCAGAACGCTGATATTCAGGTATTACTCCCGTTACCAGCAGCCGGGCACGTGTAACAGCCCTTCTGCGATAGTACAGCAGTTTAATCATGTTCAAAAAGTTCAGTTTACCGTTTTTAAGTTTTCTAAATACCTGGTTTACATCAGGAAAAGCAATAAGAAAACCGACAGGCTGGCCATTATGGTATCCGAACCATATGGTTTTTTCGTTGAGCAGCAATTTTGAATTTTTAAAGATGCCATAAAAGTCTTCAAAATTCAGCGGGGTATAGTTTTCATGAAAATTCGACCATACCTTGTTATACATATCCACAAGTTGATGCAGGTATTCTTCAATCTTGTTTATTTCGAGATGACGAAAACTGTAGTCTTCTTTTTCGTAAAAATGTTCGGCAAATTTTCGCATCCGTTCAGGGTAATCACGGGAAAAAACATCGTGAAAACTATACTGTTCGAAATAATTCTTAAAACCATAATTTTCATAAAGCTCTTTATAATAAGGAAAATTATAAGGCATGCCGTAACCCTGCATGGTAAAACCTTCGACGAGGCAACCCTGGTGGACAAAATTTTCACCAAAATTTATTGGTCCGTCCATTGCTTCCATGCCTTGAATTTTTAGCCACTCTTTGGCGGCGCTGAACAAGAGGTTGGCAGCCTTCTGGTCGTTGATGCACTCGAAAAATCCGGTTCCTCCCGTTGGCTGGGGATTATGGTAAGCTTTGTTCGTATCGTAAAAGGCCGCGATACGCCCGATAAGGCATCCTTGATCGTCTTTTAAAATCCATCTTTTGGCATCTCCATGCTTAAAACATGAATTGTTCGTGGGATCAAAAATTCCTTCTATCTCGATATCCAGTTGACATATCCAGTTTTTATCATTTTTATACAATATTTTAGGGACCTTATGAAATTCCGCCTTTGTCTTCTTGTCTAACACTTCAATTAATTTCATATTGCTTTTTTTATCAATCAGGTTATAAATATACTCTTTTTTCAAAAAACGATCGGCTTATTACAAAATTTTGCTTTACATCATGCCTGGGCTATTGTCTGTTTGCAAAAATTGGCCCCTGTTTGTTATGTGATACATAATTGGAAGAGGGAAATGAAAAATAATTGAACTTTTTTTTTCTAAAAATATAAAAGATAATTACCTTTGCATTCCGATAAAAACAGATGGTGGATGTAGCTCAGTAGGTTAGAGCATCAGATTGTGGTTCTGAGGGTCGTGGGTTCGAATCCCATCTTCCACCCGAAATCCCGGTAAATAGCCGGGATTTTTTATTTTAACCGGTTTGTCATTGAAAAAATTCAGGAAGATGGGATGAGAAGCCTGTGCCGATGCTGATTTTGTTTTAGAGAAATTGATAAGACCGTATGCATTAATGGTTTTGAACCTTAATCGAAAAATCATTATCTTTAAACAAATTTTATTGAAAAATCATGACGGGTGTCTTTCATAGCGTCTTCCAGGTGTTTTTCCTTATTGGTTATATTCTTTTGTTTATCATATCTATTATTATACTGCAACCTTTTCGTATGCACCGCAAAAGAAAGAAATCAACCATTGCCCTCAAAGTGAGTTACCTGCTCTACCTTTTGTCTTTTCTGATATTTACTTACCTGCTTTTATTCGGTAACAAAGTATTACGCGAAGATGACGTGCCTTACGACAGCCTTTTCAATATTCATTTTTTGCTCTTTCTTACAGCAACCATTGTTCCGAATATTGGTGTTATGATTCGTAAAAACATAAAAAGCAAAAGGATACAATACAACATTATTTTCGCAATTATTAATTCGCTTTATTTCAGCTACCTGCTTTATCTCTGTTTTTCGAGAGAGTGGGCATTGTTATAGCCTTGTGCAAATTATAATTATTAGTTTTTTTTACCATGAAAAACAATGGAATAGAACCTGTTAAGGTATCAGGAATTATTATCCTGTGTCTTGTATTTATACTTTCAGTATTATGGTCTTGTGAAAAAGACAAAGAGCAGACAGAATACGAGTCGCTTGTTTCTTACCAGAAACTTAAGACCATAAGAGTTGCCGATGCGAAACTGTTAATGGGCTATATTAATTTACCGGGAATAGATGTCCAGCGTGTTATTGATAATACGCTATACGATGTGGATGTATATAAACTCGTGTACAAGGTTATTTTTAAAGGTTCTGAAATTAAGGCCTCGGGGATAGTATGTCTGCCAAATTCTTCGCAATCATTTCCGGTATTGAGTTTTCAGAACGGGACCAATACCGCCAAATTAAGAGCGCCCACAAGCGATATATTCAGCCTGCAATATACGCTGCTTCAGGGCCTCAGTGGCAACGGGTATATTATTCTAATGGCCGATTACCTGGGTTTTGGGGAGTCACAACAATTGTTACATCCCTATTACCACAGAGAATCGAACGATTCCGTGGTGCTCGGCCTGGTTGCTGCCTGCGACGAGTTTCTTGCTTTCGGAAATGTGCAAGCATCTGGTAATGACCAGCTTTTTCTCATGGGGTATTCACAGGGTGGATGGGCCACCTTATCTGCCCTGAGCGCCTTAGAGAATAATATGCCGGCGGGAAAAGAAATAATGGCTGTATCATGCGGGGCGGGGGCATATAATGTTACCGAAGTGGCCAAATATATTTTTCAGCTCGATGACTATCCTGCTCCTTTTTACCTGCCCTATTTTATTGAGTCGCACATACGCAACGGTTTTCTGGAAGGCCCGATACAGAAATATTTTAACGAACCATATGCAGGTATGATACCCGGCCTTTTTGATGGAGTGAGGGATGGAGGCTCTATTAACGGACAATTGACAGACAGTGTGCAGCTTTTGCTTAACCCCGATATGATAGAAAACCTTGAAACCGGTGCGGCTTACGAGGGCTTGCGCGATGAGATGGAGTTAAACAGCGTGGGCGCCTGGCCGTCTGCATCCAAGATTCTGTTTTTTCACGGCAGGGCCGACGACAATGTACCCTCATTCGAATCGCTGAATATTTACGATGCTTTTATAAACAAAGGAGTATCACCATCGCAGTTACAATTGGTTATGGAAGATACCCTTAAACACGAAACCGGTTTAATACCTTGGGGCATTAAAACTATTTTGTGGTTTAACGATATAAAATTGCAGAATTAACCCTCAATTATTGGAATTGCCACCATTTGTCGCCCGATAGCTGTTCGTAGGTAAGTCCAAAGAAGAGCCTTTGTAATGTTCTGGTGATGTTGCCGGGGTAACCGTTTGTTATTAACTTTTCGTCAACCATTGTAACCGGCATAATCTCATTGCCTGTTCCGGCAAGAAATAGTTCATCCATCTGGTAAAGTTCTTCGAGCGAGAAGGGTTTTTCATCAATGGGTATTTGGCACTGCATGCAGATTTCTTTTACCACTTCTTTCGTAATGCCCGGAAGAATGAGGTTTGAGTCGGGGTGTGTAATTACCCTGCCGTTTTTAACGGCCAGTACACTTGAGTGGGTTGCTTCGGTGACGATACCATTCCTCACAAAAATGCATTCACCTGCGCCCATTTCAACAGCTTCCTGAAGCATCAGCACGTTGGCTATAAGCGATACAGACTTTATGTCACACCGCATCCATCTGATATCGGGCCGGGTGACTACCTTTATGCCAAGCCCGAGTTTCTCTTTGCGCGCGGGCATTTCAAAAGCTTCGGCGCAAACTGTTGGTGCAATGTTTTCGGGAAATGCATGCATGCGCTGGTGACTTCCCCTTGTAACCTGAATATATACTCCTGCATAGGTGTTTTCAAGATGGTTCATCCTGATAAGGTTATCACACACTGAAACAAGTTTTTCAGGCCCGGTATAATTTATTCTCACCTCCTTGAGGCTTCTGGTAAGGCGATGAATGTGCCCGTGCATCATGAACGGTTTCCCGGTGTAATATTTTATTACTTCATAAACACCATCGCCAAAATGAAACCCGCGGTCATTGATTGATATTGAGGCCTCCTCTTTTGGGATGTACTGGTGGTTGAGAAAAACAATTTCACTCATATCTGGTCTTTCAGTAAACTCTTTTCCTGGTAAGAGAGGTTTAATTCTTCGGCAATTCGCTCAACATATGGCCGGTTGAGAATAAAATAGGTAAAAAACAGTGCAAGCGGCGCAACAAGGTATATTTCTCCGTAAAGCAGCAAGAGAAATGAGTTCAGCATGCAGATAAAGTCTATAATCATTATTTTGAATAAAAATGAATTACGATACAGGGTTAGTTTTTCTTCAAGCCGGAGCAAGGGGTTGATCTTTTCTGTTTTTCTCCTGTGAGTGATAATGGCAAAGGGTATCAGAAAGACCACCAAAGCGGCGAAAACCCACTTTAATACATCATAACTATGGGCATAACTGTTCATCAGACCACCGTTATTGGTAACAACTATAAAGATCACGAAACCTGCAAATATAAGTATGCCTATCAGCATGGCAGCAAACAGAAGGCTCAGTTGCCTGATACACTCTTTTGGTGCGGGGCAGGATTTGTTCACCTGATCATCTCTTTTAAGTTTATCAAACTTACAGGAATCTTAATAATAATGCAAATAATCTTATCATTAAGATTAACAATAAACAGGCCATTGTCCTCACAAAATGAATGCCCGTTTTAAAAAAGCACCGGTTAAAATAGTAATGATCAGAGCCAGAAGTAACTATTCGTCTTCATCATCGGCTTCTTCAACTTCATCAACAATTTCAAGGTTTTCGAAGTTGTCGAATCCGCCAAATGAAGCAGGGGTATCGAAGTCGTCTTCTTCTTCGGCTACCTGGCTTTTTGGCATCTTAATCAGGTAAGTTGTATCATCGGTTTCGTAAGGAAGACCAAACTCGATCTCTCCCTTTGGATTGGTAAAGGAGATAAGTGAATCTTCAAAGCCATCCGGATACTGCACTTTCAGTTTCTCCAATATATCCTCCGGCAATTGCTCGTATCTTTTAATAATTCTCTTTTTTCCCACAGCTTTAAAGAAATAGATTGCTTTTAATAAATATAGTAAATTTCAAAAATAGTTTAATTAAAATCACGTAAAATTTTGCCCTAAATGTATGTAAAAAAATATTTCAAAAACCAACCTTATCGCAAGTTTTTTACGATTTCAATCTATTTTTTTGATATAATATTGATATTCAGCAATATATTAAGATTCAGATGAAAATTGGCAGTTAAGGAATATTCAGGCATTAGGGTCGGTGGGGGTGACACTATTAATACCATACATTGAAACGAAAAAAAAGAGGCTGTGTAAAAAGTTAATAAGTAACGTTAATGCGAAGGGAGGCACGACTGAAACAATCTCCTGTTTAAGAAGAGATTGCTTCACTTCGTTCGCAATGAGGGTTTCAAAATAACTGACTTTTTACACAGCCTCAGGCTAAAAGCCTGCATGTTTGTTATTTTTCGCGGGTGGGGTGGGGCACCAGATCGGTAAGGTCGGCAATTTTTACCGGCCTTTCTTCATCAATACTTTTTCTGGCAGCAGTGCCAATGAGTATTGACATGGCCCCGTCGCGCGAACCTGCAAAGTGTCCGTGAGGATCGGGTGAATCGGGATTTCTGAATATCCTGTCGTGGAGACGCTTGTCACCGCCACCATGCCCTCCTCGTTCTCTGGGTACTTTTAGCAGGTTTGTTTCACCAAAATTATCGGAGATATATATTTCTTCGTAATCTGCAGGTTGCGTTTCCTTGTCTTGTGCCATCTCTTTGGCATGCAATTCTGCCTGTTCGAGTTTTTCATGCTTTCTCCATGGAATCCCGTCCCATGAATCAATACGTCCATTCATGCCGTTAAAAGCAATGGTCATACCTTCGTAAGGCGAATATGTGGTTAATGAGTAATTGACTTGCACATTATTGGCATATTTAATCTGTACCGACATTTTATCATAGATGTCAATTTTGTTGCTCCATACGCAATTGTCGCGGATATAGCCGTCATGCTTTTCGTTTTCAACATAAAGTTTCATGAGATGATCGTTGCCTGTTATGTCCCAAAAAAACCTGCATTTTTCTTTGTGTTCGCAACCCCGGCATTTGGTTCCCCTGAAAGTATTGTTTTTTCCATAGTGTTCGAGCATGCCATATGCACTTACTTCTACCGGGTCTGAACCAATCCACCAGTTAAGCAGATCGAAATGGTGCGATGCCTTGTGAATAAGCAGGGTTCCGCCGTGTTCGCGTATTCCGTGCCATCTTCTGAAATACGATGCGCCATGATAAACATTCAGGTACCAGTGAAAATCAATCGAGGTGATTTTCCCGATCCTTTTTTCACTAAGCAGTTCCCTTAATTTTGTATAATGAGGGTTGTACCTGTAGTTGAATCCTACGGTTACTTTTTTATTATATTTTTTTTCGGCATCGAGTATAGCCTGGCACTTTACTTCATCGGTGGTGAGGGGTTTTTCTGTGAGTACCTCGGCACCGTATTCCAGACCTTTGATGATGAACTCATGATGGGTGGCGTCAACCGTTGTCACGATAACCATGTCTGGTTTTGTCTTTACCATCATCTCATCAAAATTTGTAAAGACAGGGCAATCAACACCCATAAAAGATTTTCCGTAAGCCAACCTTCCGGGATTAATATCGCAAAGCCCTACATACTCAACAATGTCGCCAAAACCTTCTACAATGTCCCTACCCCAGAAAGAAATACCCCTTACGCCGGTACCAACCAGGGCCAGCCGCTTCTTCTTTCCTGTAATATTTGCCGCAATAGCGCCCGAAGGGTTCAGCAGCATTGAACCAGCCACTACCGCACCCGATGTTTTTAAAAAATTTCTTCTTTTCATGATTTTTTGGTTTTTGTATATGATAGGTACTTGATAAAATTAATAATTACTATAAAAATAAACCGATTTTATATTTTTTCATAATTCCGGTAGCTAAAATCAAGACCCAAATATTTCGACAGAAGGTTTTTTGCTAAATCCTTCGGTTTTGTGCGGTTGAAGGATATATCATAATCGAATTCCCAGTTTTTGGTTTTTATTCGTTCTTCCATTGCTTTGGGATGAGTACCATCAAATTTTGATAGGCTTCTGAGGTTTCTTGAATAATCGAATTCTTGGGCTTTATACACGTTTTTTTCAATCCATTCGTCGTTATGCCAGTATTTATTAAAATTCTCCTGTTTTTTCTGCATGGCTTTTGGTTCTCTTACCCAGCCGTAATGATAAACCCAGGCGTCGAGCGGCTTTACATTCAGTTTTTTATTGTTTTGCTTGCGGAATCCCTGGGCATCCCTGTAAGAATAAATTGATTTGTCGTTTCTGATAACCCTTATTTCGTGCCTGTACCAGTTTAACGCGGTACCTACATAGTTGTAAGAACCATAAAAATGCAAATAGTTGAAAAGTAGTCCGTCCACACGTTTGTCAGAGCGGTAACGAAGCATATTTTCCCTTATCGTGTCGAGGTATTTCTCATGCACTACTTCATCGCCCTGTATGTAAAAAGCCCAATCGGAATCTTCGGGCACACAGGCAAATGCTTTGTCAGTCTCAAGCGCCAGCACCCTGCCTCCCTCGCGCATGGTTTCATCCCACTCGGTTTCAACAACTTTTATTTTATCTTTGTCAATATTTTTTATAAGGTTTAGCGTATCGTCACCAGAACGGCCTACCGCAACCACAAAATCATCGCATACCGGAAGTATTGATTTTATTGCTTCTACCACCGGGTAATCATATATGCGGGCATCTTTAATAAATGAAAAACCTGTAACCCTCATTTCTCTGCTTTTTCTGTTTATATAAGGTCTCAAATATACTATTATTTTAACGACTATCGGTAATTGTCGGGTTTGCCATTGATAATAAAAAACGCCTGTTTTTGTGCGTGGTTAGCGTTTATTCATTAACCTTTTTCTTTTTGTTCCATTTAACAATAAACCCCCCAACCCGTAATATTTTATGTTCTCAAGCGTGTTAAATTTTTAAGTATTTCTTTACACCTGTTGGATAAAATCATGATTTTTCTATATTTGCATAATTTTAACTTACAATTGTATAAGTATTCATGATGAAATCACCGGAAAATTGCAAGAGCATACACGATGTAAGAGCAGCCATTGATGAACTCGATGAGCAGATAATTTCGCTTTTTGGAAAACGTTTCAGGTATGTAAAAGAGATCGTGAAATTCAAGGAGAAAAACGAAGAGAGCATTGTGGCAAAAGAAAGACGTGAAGCAGTTATTGAATCACGCAGGAAACTTGCCGTCGAAAACGGGCTTAATCCCGATGTGATCGAAAACCTGTACCGGAACCTCATCAGCCATTTTATTGAAGAAGAACTTAAGCTGATAAAAGACGAGGGTAAATAATAATTCTCAAATTAACTTTAAAACCAACCAGTATGTATAGAAAGGAGATAAAAGTGCTTGACTGCACGGTGCGCGATGGCGGATTAATGAACAAATGGATGTTTTCCGATGAATTTGTTAAAGCTGTTTACCAGGCTTGTGTAGAATCGGGGATAGACTATATGGAAATAGGATATAAGAGCAACACAAAGTCTTTTTCGCCTAAGGAATATGGCAAATGGAGGTTCTGTGATGAAAAAGCCCTGGCTGAAATAGTTGGTAAAAACGATTCCAACCTGAAACTATCGGCGATGGCTGATATCGGAAGAATTGAACCCGAAGATATCCTGCCCAAATCTGAAAGTCTTCTTGATATGATACGTGTGGCATGCTATGTAAACCAGATAGACAAAGCCATATGGCTGGCCGAACATTGTATGGACAAGGGCTATGAAGCAACCATAAACCTTATGGCCGTATCAACTGTTATGGAACGCGACCTGAACGAAGCGCTTGAAGACCTTAATAAATCAAAAGTGCCAGTGGTATACCTTGTTGACAGTTACGGCAGCATGTATTGTGAACAGGTGGAACTTCTGGTAGATAAATACAGGGAAAGGTTGCCCGGCAAAACCCTTGGCGTACATATGCACAATAATATGCAGCTGGCCTTTTCAAATACCATTACCGGTATCATTCAAAACTGCAACATGCTCGATGCCACCATTCTGGGTATAGGACGGGGAGCAGGCAATTGTCCGCTCGAAGTGCTGCTTTCGTTTCTTAAAAACCCAAAATATAAACTTAGGCCTATTTACAAAATTATACAGGAACAACTTATTCCATTGCAGAATGAGATAGATTGGGGTTATCATATTCCGTACCTTATTACCGGGGCGATGAACCAGCACCCGCGCAGCGCCATAAAATGGATGGACAGTGAAAACAAAGCCGACCTCGTGTCATTCTATAGTTATATGATGGACCAGAGAGATTTTTAAACCGGATAGTAAACATACTGACAGGAAGCTGTCTGATAGGCCAAAAATCAACTTCTGGAAAAATATGATAATTAGTTATTTCTAAGAAAAATCTTCTTTTTCAGAAGTGGCTTCTAAGAAAGCGTTTAGACTCGCATGCCTTGTTCTTAGCGTTTTCTTAGACTGATTACTGCCTTTTTCTCAACATTTCCAATGCCGTCATATACCCACTAAAAACCGAACCCGAGAATCCTCCGCCGAATTTTCCCCAGGCAGAGGCTATATAAAGGTTTTCGGGCAATGCAGACAGGTAAGCAGAAGATTTCCCCGGATTCTGGGCAAAACCGTACACGGCACCCTCAGGATTTTTTGTGTAGCGTTTTACTGTTAAAGGAGTGCCCACTTCTACATATTCCACTGCCTCACTGAAGCCGGGTATCAGCTTTTCACACCTTACCATAATGGTTTCTGCAACTTCAGCCTTTTTCTGAAGATATGCTTTCCGGTCCAATCCTTCCCAGGCAGATGTGTAATCAATACAGCACACTGCCCCGACACCCTTACCTGCAGGTGCCAGCCGTGAATCTACCTGGCTGTAATCAACCAGGGTAAAACCACGTGTTTCGAAGGGTCCATGGTTATTTTTAAGGATATCTTTCTGGCTCACAACAGATGGATCAAAAATAAAAGTTGAGTAGTAAGTGTTGCCAATTTCTTTCGGTGTTTTTTTAAAACCAAAATATACTGTAAGCAGGGAGGCACCGATATTTAAATCGCGAATCGTTTCTGAAAGATTTTTTCTCTGCTCTTCGGGTAGCAGTTCCTTTGCCAGCGTGGGAACAGCAGCGTTGACAATAATCTCTCCTGCATAATCGGTATAGGTTTCCGTGGATTTTCCCCTGCCGTATTTATAGCTTACACCGGTGGGCTTGTTCCCCTCAAAAATGATTTTGGTTGCCAGGCTGTTAAGTTTTACGGTGCCTCCATATTCTTCAATTACCGACACCAAAGCATCGGAGAGTTTCTGCGATCCTCCCTGTATAAAACTGGCAGCTCCGCCATAATAACTGCCCTGGGCAACCAGATAGTAATTAAGTGATACGCTATACGGGTCATCATGAAAATACCCCAGATTACCCAGTAATATTAGTTTAAGATCTTCGTTGCCGATAATTTCATCCAGAAATTCCCCCAGGTTTTTTTCCGGCTTGCCTGCTGAGTCGGCCAGAATTTTACGGTAGTTCAGAACAGAATAGAAATAGGTTTTAATACCCTGTTCTTCATCGGGAAACAATTCTACAAGCCTGCGTTCGGCCTCTTCGGGATTATGGGGTACAACAACATCGTACCTCCCGTTCACAAACCTGTAAAACTCCGGTACAGTCAACAGGTTCACTTTTTCAGTCAGCCCCAGGTCTCTGAAAATTTTTACCTTTAAATCTTTAGCGTGGGGCCCGTCCATCTCGTGCAAACCTACTTCAAGGGTAAATTCCTTGCGCTCAAAGGTGGTTGCACATCCACCCGGACGGTTGTGTTGTTCAAGTAAAAGCACTTTTTTGCCTTCTTTTGCCAGTTTGGCTCCTGCTGTAAGACCACCAAGGCCTGCTCCAATAATTATGATGTCGTAGGTCATTAAATTGTTATTTGGTATTAAGTAATACTTCCATTCTACCCGATATCGCTCTCACTCTGCCGGTATCGGGTACCTTTTAAACTCTTTCTCCCTGTCAAAAAGATACCTGTAAGTAATATAGTGTTTTGCCGGCTCACTTCCCACAGCCATAAAAATTTTTCGCATTTTTGGGTTAAAGTCGGCTACCCATGAGAATTCTATCTCGGTGTAATGGGGTTTATCGGCCATCACTTTCGCGATGTTGAGAATAATACCCGATTCAACTCCAAGCCCCTGAAATTGAGGAACCACACCCATAAGAACTCCTCTTGCCCGGGTCATTGTCTTTTTCTTTTTAAGATAAAGAAATTTCAGCATTGCCAGAAGATTTAGTTTCCCGTTTAGTTTTTTCAGAATCAGGTTTACATCAGGGTACATCAGGTAAATGGCAATGGGTTTGCCCTTGTTGTAAGCCAACCAGATGAATTCTTCATCAATGATTGCCCTGGCTTTCTGAAGCGTTTTTCTGATATATGCAGTCTCAAGCGGTTCGAAGTTTTCTTTGAATGATGCCCAGGCAACATTGAACACCTCGACAAAATCTTGTATGTATTTATTGGCCTTTTTCCATTCAAAATGACTGAAAGTGTAATCAGGTTTTTTTGAAACCCATTCGGCAATTTTCATGAATTTGGGTGGCAGTTCTTTTTTAAGGTTCAGGTGAAAGCCTTCTTGTCTGTAGTAGGTTTGAAAGCCATATGACTCATATAGTTCCTGGTAATAGGGGTGGTTATAGGTAATTTCATAAGATGGATGAGTGAATCCGGCTACAAGAAGCCCCCAGTATTTGTCTGTTTGCCCGAAATTAACGGGTCCGTCCATGGCTTCCATACCCCTCTCTTTAAGCCATTCTCTGGCTGTGTCGAAGAGGAGGTAAGCAGCTTTTTTATCATTGATACACTCAAAAAAACCCATTCCCCCGGTCGGCTGGTCTTGTTTATATGCGGTTTGCCGGTCAATAAAGGCAGCCACTCTGCCGATAAGTTGTTTCTGGTCATTACAGAGTAACCACCGGCAGGCTTCGCCATGCTTAAAAAATACATTTTTCTTTGGGTCGAAAACAGATTCTATTTCTTTATCGAGGGGGCATACCCATGTGTTGTCATTTTTGTAAATAACGCGTGCAACATCATGAAACCTGTTTTTATCGCATTTTTTAACGACTTGTGTAATTTGCATCACTAAACCATTTTCTTTGTGTTTGGCATACCCGATCGTCTCTACGATTGCTTCCTGTATATTCCATCAAGCAGTTCCCTGTATTTCTCCTCTACAACCTTACGTTTTAGTTTCAGGCTTGCAGAAAGTTCACCGGTATTTGTAGACCACTCATCAGCCACAATGCGAAAACGCAAAATCCTTTCCGGTTCTGAGAGGGATTTGTTGAGCCGGTTAATTTCGCTATTGAATATTTCTCTCACCTCCTGGATGCAGATAAGTTCAAAATTCCCAAGTCCGGAAAAAAGTTGTTTCGATTCGCACCACTCTTTAAGATACTTGAAGTCTGGCAGCAACAGCGCGCTGGCGAATTTCTGATGTTCTCCTACTACCATGGCCTGGTCTATGAAAGCAGATTCCTTTAATTTGTTTTCTATTTGCTGGGGGGCTACAAATAAGCCATTTGACAGCTTAAATATCTCTTTGCTTCTGTCGGTGATATTAAGAAATTTTCCTTCCACCCAGTTTCCGACATCACCTGTATGAAACCATCCTTCTTCATCAATAACAGAACGGGTAAGTTCATCATCTTTGTAATAACCGATCATTATATTATGTCCGCGTGCAAGGATTTCTCCATCCTTATTAATTTTTACCTCCACACCATCAACAAGTGCCCCAACGGTACCAAGCTTACACAAGGGTTTATCCTGCCGGTTGATGGTGATGATTGGGGAGGTTTCTGTTAGTCCGTACATATTCAGAATTTTAATGCCGGCAGCCCAGAAAATCCGTTCCAGTCGCGGTTGCAGACTTGCGCCTCCGCAACCCACAAGACGTGTGCAGCCTCCCAGGGCTTCTCTCCATTTACTGAAAATAAGCTTATCGGCAATCTTTAGTTTCTGCTCATAGAACCAGCCGTTTTCACCAAATGGCTTGTACCTGAGCCC